>NZ_JBEXGP010000003.1:58564-363580 GCF_040607375.1 Micromonospora sp. NPDC005298 | reverse complement strand
CATTCCGCTGGCCATCGCGCTGCTGCTCTCGGCGCTGCTCGCACCGGCTGTGGGCTGGCTGTTGCGCGCTCGACTGCCCCGGTCGATGGGCCCGGCCGGCTCCGGGCGGTCAGGCTTGATCCCTGCGCCGGCCGGGCTGCCCCGAAACCCGACTCGCTTTCGCTTGTCGCGTCGGTGCTGGCCGTCCGATCCTGGTCACCGTGCGCACCGGGAGGGGCGATGGGCCACCAGGTCGTCAGCCAGTCGAGATCATCCGAGCTGACGAGTTCCCCAACCGTCTCCGCGCCACTGGTCGGGTCGACAAGCACATATCGCCAGCCATCGGCGGTGTGTACCGCCACGTCAAGCGGGACGTTGTCGAGCCATTCGGTGGCGATCAACAGTCCGTTGATCTCGTTGGGGATCTCGGCTGTCCAGTTGATCTCTTCGGGCAGGTCTTCGGGGCGGTCGGCGTACTCGACGGCTGTGAAGCGCACTCGCTGCGCGAGCGACGGACGGGCGGTGACCGACGACGGACCGTCGGGCGACCGTCGAACGGACGCCGTGGACGTCAGGGTTTCCGGGGAGCCCGCCCACGGAGGGATCAAGCCTGACCGCCCGGAGTGGGCGGGCTCCCCGGAAACCCCAACCGCGAGCCCGGCGAGAGCCCGCAACAGCTCCCCCCGCCCAGCCCCCACGTCCACGACATCGAGCCGTGGCGGATGGCCCAGCGCGGCGTCGACATGCGTGACGAGGCGCAGCAGGGCGGTGGCGAAGGCCGGGGACGCGTGCACGCTGGTGCGGAAGTGGTCGGCCGGGCCGGTGCCGACCACGAAGAAGCCGTCCGGCCCGTAGAGGGCGTGACTCATCGCGTCCCGCCACGGGATCGGCATCAGCTCACTCCGGGTTCAGCAGGTGTCACCGTGCCGACCCTACGGCCACCCGCTTCCCGATCCTCGACGGCCGGCCTCGCGGTTCAGGCCCGGAAGTAGTGGCCTCGTGCAGGTCGGCGATCAGTCCGGGGTGGGTGGGCGTCCAGCCGAGCAGTTCGCGGGTGACGGCGGACGACGTCGGGTTGTCCAGCTGCGCGAACGACCCGAGGAAGCCGAAGTGGTCGTTCGCCTCGTCGGGGCTGATGCTGCGGACCGGGATGCCGAGGTTGGCGCCGATGGCTTCCGCGATCTGCCGGAAGGGGACGCCCTCGTCGGCGGCTCCGTGCAGGCGCGTACCGGCTGGGGCCTTTTCCAGGGCGAGTCGGTAGAGCACTGCCGCGTCGAGCGTGTGGACGGCCGGCCACCGGTTGGTGCCCTCGCCGACGTACGCGGAGTATCCCTTCCGTCGGGCCGCCGCGATAATGGCGGTGATGAAGCCGTAGCGGTCGAGGGAACTGTGGACCGTGGGCGCGAGCCGGACGATTGACGAGCGCACGCCCCGGGAGGCGAGGTCGGCCACGACGTTCTCCGCGTCGATCCGGTAGCCACCGCTGGGGAACGTGTCGTGTTCGGTGCCGGGGCGGCCGGCGATGCCGCCCATCACGAGCATGGCCGTCCCGCCGGTGCCGACCAGGGGCTTGCCGGCGCCGATGAGGCCGTCGGCGAGTGCCGTGAGGGCGTCCAGGTCGGCCCTGGCGGCGCCGGCCAGGTCGCCGTTGATCATGAGGTCGTGGCGGAACGCCAGGTGAATCACCCCGTCGGAGGCGGCCGCCCCTTCGCGGAGCACGTCGAGGTCGGCGAGGTCGCCGCGGTGTGCCTGGGCGCCGAGCTTCTCGATGGCGGCGGCGGACGTGTCGGAGCGGGCCAGGCCGACGACCTGGTGTCCGGCGGAGGGCAGCTCGGGGACGACCGCGGAGCCGAGGTGGCCGGAGGCTCCTGTGACGAATACGCGCATTGTGGTTCCTTCGTGAGAGCCGATGTCACCTTGCGACATGACCATATCTCGCCCGATGTCACACCGCGACATCGCGGTGGCGGAGATGTCGCAATGTGACATCGGATACGATCGCCGGATGGCCCGCTGGCAACCAGACGCGCGCGGCCGCCTGGAGGCGGCCGCTTTCGAGTTGTTCCGCGAGCGCGGCTTCGAACAGACCACGGTCGCCGACATCGCCGCCCGCGCGGGCCTCGACAAACGCACCTTCTACCGACTCTTCGGGGACAAGCGCGAGGCGCTGTTCAGCGGCAGCGGGCACCTGGAGGAGATCCTGGTCCGGGTGGTGACCGAGACCGAGGCCCCGCCCTTCGAGGCGGTCGTCGCAGCCTTCCGCCGGGTGGCGGAGGAGATCTTCGCGGACCGCCTCGATCTGGTCCGGGCGCGGCAGGCAATCATCGAGAGCAGCCCCGAGCTACAGGAACGGGAACTGCGCAAGGCGGGCTCCCTGGTGGCGGCGGTCACCGCCGCCCTGCGTGCCAGGGGGGTCGACGAGACCACGGCCACCCTGGCCACCGAGTCGGGTGCCACCGTCTTCCGGGTCGCGTACGACCGCTGGGTCGCACCCGACAGCGACGCCCCGCTCAGCGACCTGATCGCCGAGGTGGCCGCCGAGTTGCGCGCCATCACCTCGGCCCCGACGCCCTGACCTCGGGCGGCCCCGACCGGCCGTCCCGTCGGTGGTGAAGGTTTTCACACATGCTTGTCCCGGTTCGGCGGGCCGGGCGCATACTTGCGATCGACCGGTACCCCTTCTCGAGGACTGGATCGTCGTCATGAGCGCACCGCTGCGCCCGCACCCCGGGCCTCCTGCCGCATCGCGGGACCGCGCCGTTCCCGGCGCCCGCGCCGCCTCCCGCCTGCTCACCGTCGGTGTCGTCGGCGCGGGCCGCGTCGGAGCCGTGCTGGGCGCCGCGCTCGCCGCCGCCGGGCACCACGTGGTCGCCGTCAGCGGTGAATCCGGGGCCAGCCGGGCGCGCCTCGCCCTGCTGCTGCCCGAGGTGCCCCGCCAGCCGGCCGCCGCCGTCGCACACGCCGCCGCCGACCTGCTGCTGATCGCGGTACCGGACGACGCGCTGGCCGGGGTGGTCGCCGACCTCGCCGAGCGGGGCGCCCTGCACCCGGGCCAGGTGGTCGCGCACACCTCGGGCGCGCACGGTCTGGGCGTACTGACGCCGGGCACCGCGGCCGGCGCCCGACCGCTCGCCCTGCACCCCGCCATGACCTTCACCGGTACGCCTGACGACCTGGCCCGCCTCGACGGCATCTCGTACGGGGTGACCGCACCTGCCGAGCTGCGTCAGCTCGCCGCCCGTCTGGTCACCGACCTGGGCGGCGTACCCGAGTGGGTGGCCGAGGCGGACCGCCCGCTGTACCACGCCGCGCTGGCGCACGGGGCGAACCACCTGGTGACCCTTGTGAACGAGGCGACCGACCGGCTGCGGGACGCCGGCGTGGAGCGGCCGGAGAAGGTCCTCGCCCCACTGCTGCGAGCCGCCCTGGAGAACGCGCTGCGGCTCGGCGACGACGCGCTGACCGGCCCGGTGTCGCGGGGCGACGCGGGGACCGTGCGACGGCACCTGGCCCGCCTGGCAGCCACCGCCCCGGAGTCCGTACCCGCGTACCTCGCGCTGGCCCGTCGTACCGCCGACCGGGCGATCGCCGCCGGCCGGCTCCGACCGGTGGACGCGCAGTCGCTGCTCGGCGTGCTTGCCGATTCGGGTCGGGAGGTGGCCGCGTGAGCGTACGGAGTGAGCCGACCCTGCGAGCCCCGCAGTCGCGAACCGAGGTGGCGCTGTGACCCAGCTCCTCCACACCCGTGCCGAGCTGGCCGAGGCCCGGGCCGGGCTGAAGGGCACCGTCGGTGTGGTGATGACCATGGGTGCCCTGCACTCGGGGCACGAGACGTTGCTGCGTGCCGCCCGGGAACAGGCCGACCACGTACTGGTGACGATCTTCGTGAATCCGTTGCAGTTCGGGCCGAACGAGGACTTCGACAGGTACCCCCGCACCCTCGACGCGGATCTGGAGGTGTGCCGGCGGGCCGGCGCCGACGTGGTGTTCGCCCCCTCGGTGGCCGACATGTACCCCGACGGCCAGCCCCGGGTACGCCTCGACCCCGGTCCGCTCGGCGCGGAGCTGGAGGGCGCGAGCCGCCCCGGTTTCTTCCACGGCGTGCTCACCGTGGTGCTGAAGCTGCTCCAGCTCACCCGGCCGGACCTCACGTTCTTCGGCGAGAAGGACTACCAGCAGCTCACCCTGGTCCGCCGGATGGCCCGGGACCTTGACGTACCGGTCGAGGTGGTCGGCGTGCCGACGGTGCGGGAGCCGGACGGGTTGGCGCTGTCCAGCCGCAACCGCTACCTGAGCGAGTCGGAGCGGGCCGCCGCGCTGAGCCTGTCCGCCGCACTGAAGGCTGGCGCGCGGGCGGCCGACGACGGCTCGGACGCGGGCGCGGTGCTGACCGCCGCGCACGCCGCGTTCGGCGCGGGTACGCCCGGCGCCCGCCTCGACTACCTGGTGCTCACCGATCCCGAGTTGGAACCGGGACCGGTGTCCGGGCCGGCCCGACTGGTGATCGCCGCCTGGGTCGGTGCCACCCGCCTGATCGACAACGCGGCGATCCACCTGGCACCCCGTCCCTGACCCGGCCGCCTCCCACCTCCACCATTCCCGCGAAAGGCCACCCCGATGCTGCGGACCATGCTCAAGTCGAAGATCCACCGGGCCACGGTGACCCAGGCCGACCTGCACTACGTGGGCTCGGTGACGGTGGACGAGGACCTGCTCGACGCCGCCGACCTGATCCCCGGCGAGCAGGTGGCGATCGTGGACATCACCAACGGCGCCCGGCTGGAGACGTACGTGATCCCGGGTGAGCGGGGCAGCGGCGTGATCGGCATCAACGGTGCCGCCGCGCACCTCGTACACCCCGGTGACCTGGTCATCCTCATCTCGTACGGCCAGATGGACGACGCCGAGGCCCGGTCGTACCGGCCGCGGGTGGTGCATGTGGACGCCGACAACCGGGTGATCGAGCTGGGTGCCGACCCGGCCGGGGTGGCCCCCGGCATGGCCGGTGACCCGGTGCCCAGCCCGCTGGCCGTGTCCGCCGTGTGATCCCGCGCGAGGCGATTCCGGTCTGTCACCGGAAGGTCATGTGCGGTTACCCTTGGCGCGCCGGCGCAAGCTGGCGGGTGGCTGGGGGAGGCCGCTATGCGCAGTGCCGTGAGGACCCTGTTCGCCGCCGCCGTGACGGCGGTGCTGCTGGTGGGCTGCGCCGGGTCCGGCGGCCTGGACGGTGACCTGACCGACGACTGGCCCGCCGTGGCGGCGCCTGCGGTGTTCACCCCGGCGGCAGGTGTCTGTCAGGCCGCCGACTTCACCGACGTGGTCACCCTGGCCGGCTACGAGCCGGTCGACTGCGCGGGTCCGCACCGGTTGGAGACCGTGCACGTCGGAGCGTTCCCGCTCCAGCGGGCGACCGCCCCGGCGGGTGGTTCGCCGGAGCTGCGGGGAGCGTTCGCCGAGTGCGACACCCGGGCGACCGGGTACGTGGGTGACGACTGGCGGGCCGGCCGACTGCGGTTGTCCGTGGCGCTGCCCTCCGGGCCGGGCTGGGTGTCGGGCGCTCGCTGGTTCCGGTGCGATCTCACCGAGTTGAGCACGGTCGAGGCGGCGGCGACCGTGGTGGTCCGCTCGGGCAGTCTGCGGGACGCGTTGAAGACTCCTTCGCCGCTGCGGCTGGGTTGCCAGCAGACCCGTGGCGCGGCCGGGCGTGTGCAGACGCTGGTCCCGGTGGAGTGCGGCGGGCGGCACGACGCCGAGTTCGTCGGCGTGTGGCGTGCACCGGACACGCCGTACCCCACCAGGGACGCCGACTGGGCGCCGCTCTACACCGGGTGTCGCAGTGCTGTCGGCCGCTTCGTGGGCGTGCCGGACGACGCCGACCTGCGTTTTCGCAGCGGTGTGGTGGTCCGCCCACCGGGGGCCGGGCGCTGGCGGGTGGGTGACCGGGGCGTGCGCTGTTACCTGTGGCTCAGCGACCGTACGGTGACCGCCTCCTTGAAGGGCGCGGGCCCGGCGGGTCTTCCGGTCCGGACGAAGTGACCACGGCCCGACGGTCGGGGCGCTCCGCGCGGCCCGGGACGGGGTAGCCGATACCACTCGTCCCGCCCCCGCCGCCCCCCGCGAGGTTCGTTCGGGTTGACTGGGGGGATGCACCTTCCGACCGTCGACCTGCCGGCCCTGCCCCCGTTGCTGGCCGCTCCCGAACCCGGCTGGGTGGAGACCACCGACGTGATCGTGGTGGGGTCCGGGGTGGCCGGCCTGACCGCGGCGCTGCACCTGCGGGAGGCGGGTCTGCACGTCACCGTGGTCACCAAGGTCAACATTGACGACGGCTCGACCCGGTGGGCGCAGGGCGGCATCGCCGCGGTGCTCGATCCGGCGGACACGCCGGCGGCGCACGCCCGGGACACCGAGGTCGCCGGGGTGGGGCTCTGCGACCCGGCGGCGGTGCGGGTACTTGTCGAGGAGGGCCCGACCCGGCTACGGGAGCTGATCCGGATCGGCGCCGAGTTCGACCGTCACCCGGACGGCTCGCTGATGCTGACCCGCGAGGGCGGGCACCGGGCGGACCGCATCGTGCACGCCGGCGGGGACGCCACCGGCGCGGAGGTGCAGCGCGCCCTGCACGCCGCGGTGCAGCGCGACCCGTGGATCCGGCTGGTGGAGCACGCCCTGGTGCTGGACCTCCTGCGGGCGCCCGGCGACGGCCCGGACGGGCTCGGCCCGGCCTGCGGCATCACCCTGCACGTCCTCGGCGAGGGCAGTGAGGACGGCGTGGGCGCCCTGCTGGCCCGTGCGGTGGTGTTGGCCACCGGCGGGATGGGGCAGGTCTTCGCGGCCACCACCAACCCGGCGGTCTCCACCGGCGACGGGGTGGCGCTGGCGATGCGGGCCGGTGCGGCGGTGACCGACGTGGAGTTCGTCCAGTTCCACCCGACGGCCCTGATCACCCCGTCCGGCGCGGGCGTACCCGGAGCCGGGCATGCCCAACAGCCACTGGTGTCCGAGGCGCTGCGCGGCGAGGGCGCGTACCTGGTGGACGGCGACGGCAAGCGGTTCATGGTGGGCCAGCACGAGCTGGCCGAGCTGGCCCCCCGGGACGTGGTGGCCAAGGGCATCCACCGGGTGCTGCTGGCCACCGGCGCGGACCACGTCTTCCTCGACGCCCGGCACCTCGGCGGCGCCTTCCTGGCCGGGCGGTTCCCGACCATCGTGGCGTCCTGCCTGGCCATCGGCGTCGACCCGGCCACCGACCTGATCCCGGTGGCGCCGGCCGCCCACTACGCCTCCGGCGGTGTCCGTACCGACCTGCGCGGCCGCACCTCCATCCCCGGCCTGTACGCCTGCGGCGAGGTGGCCTGCACGGGCGTGCACGGCGCGAACCGGCTGGCCAGCAACTCGCTGCTGGAGGGCCTGGTCTTCTCCCGCCGGATCGCCGACGACATCGCCGCGGGCCTGCCCGAGCAGGCCCAACCGGCGGACACCGGCGCGTGGCGGGGTGGCGAGGGGTGGGTGCTGCCGGCCGAGGCCACGCCGACCCTGCAACGGGCGATGACCCGCGGCGCCGGGGTGCTGCGGTCGGCGGCGACGCTCGCCGGGACGGCCGGGACGCTGAGCGAGCTGGGCACCGCCCGGGGCCGGCCACGGACCGCCGACTGGGAGGCGACCAACCTGCTCACCGTGGCGTCGACGCTTGTGGCGGCGGCGTACGTGCGCGGCGAGACCAGGGGTTGCCACTGGCGGGAGGATTTCCCGACCGCCGACGAGCGGTGGCTGGGCCACCTGGTCGGTTCGATCGGGGCGCAGGGCCGGTTGACGCAGCAGTGGGAGGGGAACGCATGACGGAGTCGACGCGGACGGCGCTGCTGGCCGCCGGACTGGACCCGGGGCAGGTGCGGCGGGTGATCGAGACCGCGTTCGTCGAGGACCTGGGACCGGACTTCCTGGACGTGACGAGCGTGGCGACCATCCCGGCCGAGCAGAGCGACACCGCCGACCTGGTGGCCCGCGCCGACGGGGTGCTGGCCGGGGTGTCCGTGGCCGCGGCCGTGTTCGAGCTGGTGGGCGAGGTGACCGGCTCCGGTCGTACCGTCGAGGTGTCGGTGTCGGCCCGCGACGGCGAGCGGGTGGCCCGCGGTGACGTGCTGGCGACGGTGACCGGCCCGACGCGGCTGCTGCTCACGGCCGAGCGGACGGCGCTGAACCTGCTCTGCCGGATGTCCGGGGTGGCCACCCACACCCGTGCCTGGGCGGACGCCCTGGCCGGCACGAAGGCGATGGTGCTGGACACCCGCAAGACGACGCCGGGCCTGCGGGCGTTGGAGAAGTACGCGGTGCGGGCCGGCGGTGGCACCAACAAGCGGATGGGCCTCTACGACGTGGCCATGATCAAGGACAACCACAAGCTGGCGGCGGGCGGGATCACGGCGGCGTTCCGGCGGGTCCGGGAGGCGTTCCCGGAGGTGCCGGTGCAGGTCGAGGTGACCACCGTCGAGGAGGCCGTGGAGGCCGTGGAGGCCGGGGCGGACTTCCTGCTCTGCGACAACATGACGCCTGAGGTGCTGGCCGAGGCGGTGTCCGCGGTGGGCGACCGGGCGGAGCTGGAGGCGACCGGCGGCCTGACCCTGGAGGTGGCGGCCCGGTACGCGGCCACCGGCGTCGACTTCCTCTCGGTGGGTGCGCTGACCCACTCGTCGCCGATCCTGGACATCGCGATGGACCTGCGCACCGGGTAGTTGTCTAGGCTGCGAGCGTGCTGCTCTGCATCGACATCGGAAACACCAACACCGTGCTGGCGACCTTCGACGGCGACAAGCTGGTGCACTCCTGGCGGATCAAGACCGACGCCCGTTCGACGGCGGACGAGCTGGGCCTGATGTTCCGGGGCCTGCTCGCCGGGGACAACGTCGAGATCACCGGCGTGGCCGCCTGCTCGACCGTGCCCGCCGCGCTGCGGTCGCTGCGCACCATGCTCGGCCGCTACTACGCCGACCTGCCGAGCGTGATCGTCGAGCCGGGCGTACGCACCGGGGTGCAGCTGGCCATCGACAACCCGAAGGAGGTGGGCGCCGACCGGGTGGTGAACACCCTGGCGGCGTACACCCTCTACGGCGGGCCGTCGATCGTGGTGGACTTCGGCACCACCACCAACTTCGACGTGATCAGCGGGCGGGGCGAGTTCCTCGGTGGGGCGTTCGCCCCGGGCATCGAGATCTCGTTCGACGCGCTGGCCGCGCGCGCCGCCCAGCTGCGCAAGGTCGAGGCGACCAAGCCCCGCTCGGTGATCGGCAAGAACACCGTGGAGTGCCTCCAGTCCGGCCTGTACTTCGGCTTCGCCGGGCAGGTGGACCGGATCGTCGAGCGGATGACCGAGGAACTGGGCGAGGTCAAGGCCGTGATCGCCACCGGTGGCCTCGCCGCCCTGGTGATCAACGAATGCCGGAGCATCACCCACCACGAGCCGATGATCACGCTGATCGGCCTGCGGATGGTCTACGAACGCAACCTGTGACCCGGCCGCCGTCGGGGCCGGCGTCCGCGCCGTCCTCAGCGCCGCCGGGCCCGCAGGACGAGCGTCCGGTACGGCAGGTCGACGGTTTCCCGCCCGGCCAGCTCGGGATGCTCGGCGAACAGCTCGCGCAGCTCCCGGTCGATCCGCGCACGTCGGTCGACCGGTGCGGTGAGCCAGTACGAGCGGGTGCGCAGCAGCGCCGTCACCTCGTCGGGCGTGAGCGTCGTGTGGTGCGTGAACTCCCTCAGCTCGACAGGTGTGAAGGCCGGGCCGAAGTCCTCGTACCGTCCGGCGACGTCGCCGGCGCTGTCACCGAGGTGGGCGATCCGACCCAGCTCGGCGACCCACGCGGTCCGATCGTCGCGCAGGTTCCAGATCGGGGCGAACGTACCGCCGGCCCGCAGCACCCGGGCGACCTCGGCGTGCGCCCGGTCCCTGTCGAACCAGTGGTACGCCTGCCCCACCACCACGGCGTCCGCGGCGCCGTCGGGCAGCGGGATGGCCTCGGCGCTGCCGGCCAGCGCGCGGCCGCCGGGAGTGGCGGCGTCCAGTTGGGCGCGCATCTCCGGGTCCGGCTCCACAGGCGTCACCTCATGCCCGAGAGCGAGCACCTGACGGGTGAGGATGCCGGTGCCCGCGCCGAGGTCGACGACCCCGCCGGCACTGAGCCCGTCGAGCGCCCACCGGAGGGCAGCTTCCGGATAGCGCGGACGAAACCGGTCGTAATCGCTCGCCGCAGCGCCGAACGACAGGGCGTGAGTGTGATCGACCATGACGGGCAGGTTATCCGCTAACAGCCCCCGGACCGCTTGAGTACGCTCGGGCCTGACCCCCTGTATCTCCCGTGACGAGGAAGCGTGCCGTGAGCGAGCAGAACGCCGTGCCAGTGGACCCCGCCGACGACCTTCCCGAGCAGATGAAGGTCCGCCGGGAGAAGCGGGACCGGATGCTCGCCGAGGGCGTCGAGCCCTACCCGGTCGGCTTCCCCCGCACCACCACACTGGCGGAGATCCGGACCCGGTACGCGGACCTGCCCACCGACACCGCCACCGGCGACGAGGTCTCGGTCACCGGTCGGGTGATCTTCGTACGCAACACCGGCAAGCTCTGCTTCGCGACCCTGCGCGACGGCGACGGCACCGAGTTGCAGGCCATGCTCTCGCTGGACCGGGTCGGCCCGGAGCGGCTGGAGGCCTGGAAGCGCCTCGTCGACCTCGGCGACCACGTCGGTGTCACCGGCG
Organism: Micromonospora sp. NPDC005298; assembly: GCF_040607375.1. Taxonomy (NCBI): domain Bacteria; kingdom Bacillati; phylum Actinomycetota; class Actinomycetes; order Micromonosporales; family Micromonosporaceae; genus Micromonospora; species Micromonospora sp. NPDC005298. Next base: position 352,852 of record NZ_JBEXGP010000003.1, on the reverse strand, counting down.
AGGTGATCACCAGCCGCCGGGGTGAGCTGTCGGTGCTGGCCGGGCGGTGGGAGATGACCGCGAAGGCGCTGCGACCGCTGCCGGTGGCGCACAAGCCGCTCTCCGAGGAGGCCCGGGTCCGCCAGCGCTACGTCGACCTGATCGTCCGGCCGCAGGCCCGACAGATGGTCCGTACCCGGGCGGCGGCGGTGCGCAGCCTGCGCGATTCGCTGCACGGGCAGGGCTTCATCGAGGTGGAAACGCCGATGTTGCAACTCCTGCACGGCGGTGCCGCCGCCCGACCGTTCGTGACCCACAGCAATGCGTTGAACACCGATCTGTATCTGCGAATCGCGCCGGAACTGTTTCTCAAGCGCGCCGTGGTCGGCGGCGTCGACCGAGTTTTCGAGATCAACCGCAACTTCCGTAATGAGGGTGTCGACTCTTCGCACTCGCCCGAGTTCGCGATGCTGGAGACGTACCAGGCGTACGGCGACTACGACACGATGGCCGAGTTGACCCGCAATCTCGTGCAACAGGCGGCGATCGCGGTCAGCGGCTCGACGGTGGTGACCCACGCCGACGGGCGCGAGTTCGACCTGGGCGGCGAGTGGCGCTCGGTGACGCTCTTCGGGGTGCTTTCCGAGGCGCTCGGCGAGGAGGTCACCGTCCGCACCGAGCGCTCCCGCCTCGTCGAGTACGCGGACAAGGTGGGATTGGCCGTGGACCCCAAGTGGGGGCCGGGCAAGCTGGCCGAGGAACTGTTCGAGGAACTGGTCGTCCCCGGCCTGCAGGCACCCACCTTCGTACGGGACTACCCGGAGGAGACCAGCCCGCTCACCCGGGCGCACCGCGGTGAGCCGGGGCTGGCCGAGAAGTGGGACCTGTACGTGCTCGGGTTCGAGCTGGGCACCGCGTACTCCGAGCTGGTCGACCCGGTCGTGCAGCGGGAGCGTCTGGTGGCCCAGGCGCAGCTCGCCGCCCGCGGTGACGACGAGGCGATGCGTCTCGACGAGGACTTTCTCCGGGCCATGGAGTACGGAATGCCGCCGGCCGGCGGTATGGGAATGGGAATCGACCGGCTCTTGATGGCCCTGACCGGGCTCGGAATTCGGGAAACGATCCTCTTCCCGTTGGTCCGCCCGGAGTAGTCCCGCCCGGCTCACAGCGAGCCGTTACCGCATCCTATTGACGGGGCAAGCCGCACGCGGGTTATTGTGCTCTCGTTAGCAGGAGTGCCCTGCTCGAAAGGAATGTGGGACGTGGCCAAGCAGATCATTCACAAGCTGGTCGATGACCTGGACGGCGGGGACGCGGACGAGACCGTCAAGTTCGCCCTCGACGGCGTTCAGTACGAGATCGACCTGTCGAGTTCCAACGCCGCGAAATTGCGCGACGTATTCGCGCCGTACGTGGGTGCCGGCACGAAGGTGGGCCGGGGTGGCGTCGTGATCGGTGGGCGGGCCGCCCGCGGTCGGGGCGGCGCGACGGCCGACCGGGAGCAGAACAAGGCGATCCGGGAGTGGGCCAAGAAGGCTGGCAAGGACATCTCGGACCGGGGCCGCATCCCGCAGGAGATCGTCGACGAGTTCCACGCCAAGCGCTGAGCCGTCAGCAGCGGGCGCGAGGCGACACCGACGCCGGACCGGAGCATTCCTCCGGGCCGGCGTCGCCGTATCCACCCCCGTGTCCGGTTCGCGGGTGGGGGGAAGCTTCCGGGGCCCACCGGCGTTGTCCACAACCAGTGGAGTAACTGTCCACAGCCTGTGGACAACCGTTCCGCAGGGGCTCACGCGGCCTGATCCGCCCTCTCGGAGGGCTCCCGAAGCCGGGAAAGGGCCCCCGTCGCGTCAGTCGGATTTCGCTCTGCGCGTAGCGACAGGGGTACCGGAACACCTCCTGAGCGCGGACGGTTGTGCAAAACGACGTGGAACCGACCCATACCCGAGACACACGACCTCAGCTGAGTCGGTCAGCGACGATAGAGTAAGGAGGCACGGACGCCCGTCCCGGACGTTCGTGCACCGGCCCCGCCAAGATCTTGACCATCAAGGCGCACGGCACGTGAGGAGCACGAGGGCATGTTCGAGCGGTTCACCGACCGAGCGCGACGGGTTGTCGTCCTGGCCCAAGAAGAGGCCCGGATGCTCAACCACAACTACATCGGTACGGAACACATCCTGCTGGGCCTGATCCACGAAGGTGAAGGCGTCGCGGCAAAGGCCCTGGAGAGCCTCGGCATCTCCCTGGAGGGCGTCCGCCAGCAGGTCGAGGAGATCATCGGCCAGGGCCAGCAGGCGCCGAGCGGGCACATCCCGTTCACGCCGCGGGCCAAGAAGGTGCTGGAGCTGTCGCTGCGCGAGGCGCTGCAGCTCGGCCACAACTACATCGGCACGGAGCACATCCTGCTCGGGCTGATCCGTGAGGGCGAGGGCGTCGCCGCCCAGGTGCTGGTCAAGCTCGGCGCCGACCTCAACCGGGTCCGCCAGCAGGTGATCCAGCTGCTCTCCGGCTACCAGGGCAAGGAGCCGGCCGCCGCCGGCGCCGCGCCGGGTGAGGCCGCGCCGTCGACCAGCCTCGTGCTGGACCAGTTCGGCCGCAACCTGACCCAGGCCGCCCGCGAGGGCAAGCTCGACCCGGTCATCGGGCGCGAGAAGGAAATCGAGCGGGTCATGCAGGTGCTCTCCCGCCGTACCAAGAACAACCCGGTCCTGATCGGTGAGCCCGGCGTCGGTAAGACCGCCGTGGTGGAGGGGCTTTCCCAGAAGATCATCAAGGGCGAGGTGCCCGAGACTCTGAAGGACAAGCAGCTCTACACGCTCGACCTCGGTGCGCTGGTCGCCGGTTCCCGCTACCGCGGTGACTTCGAGGAGCGCCTCAAGAAGGTGCTCAAGGAGATCCGCACCCGCGGCGACATCATCCTGTTCATCGACGAGATCCACACCCTGGTGGGTGCGGGTGCCGCCGAGGGCGCGATCGACGCGGCGAGCATCCTCAAGCCGATGCTGGCCCGTGGTGAGCTCCAGACCATCGGTGCCACCACCCTGGATGAATACCGCAAGCACCTGGAGAAGGACGCCGCTCTCGAGCGCCGGTTCCAGCCGATCCAGGTGGGTGAGCCGTCGCTGGCGCACACCATCGAGATCCTCAAGGGTCTGCGCGACCGGTACGAGGCACACCACCGGGTGAGCATCACCGACGCCGCCCTGGTGGCTGCCGCGACGCTCGCCGACCGGTACATCTCCGACCGCTTCCTTCCGGACAAGGCGATCGACCTGATCGACGAGGCCGGAGCCCGGATGCGGATCCGTCGGATGACCGCGCCGCCAGACCTGCGTGACTTCGACGAGCGCATCGCCCAGGTGCGTCGCGACAAGGAGTCCGCGATCGACGCGCAGGACTTCGAGCGCGCCGCCCAGCTGCGCGACAAGGAGAAGCAGCTCCTCGGCCAGAAGGCTCAGCGGGAGAAGGAGTGGAAGGCCGGTGACCTGGACGTCGTCAGCGAGGTCGACGACGAGCAGATCGCCGAGGTCCTCGGCAACTGGACGGGCATCCCGGTCTACAAGCTGACCGAGGAGGAGACCTCGCGCCTGCTGCGCATGGAGGACGAGCTGCACAAGCGCGTCATCGGCCAGGAGGACGCGGTCAAGGCGGTCTCGAAGGCGATCCGGCGTACCCGGGCCGGCCTGAAGGACCCGAAGCGCCCGTCGGGCTCGTTCATCTTCGCCGGCCCGTCCGGTGTGGGTAAGACCGAGCTGTCCAAGGCGCTCGCCGAGTTCCTCTTCGGCAGCGAGGACGCCCTCATCCAGCTGGACATGTCCGAGTTCCACGACCGTTACACGGTCTCCCGGCTGGTGGGTGCCCCTCCCGGCTACGTCGGCTACGACGAGGGTGGCCAGCTGACCGAGAAGGTGCGGCGTCGGCCGTTCTCGGTGGTCCTCTTCGACGAGATCGAGAAGGCCCACCCGGACGTGTTCAACACGCTCCTGCAGATCCTCGAAGACGGTCGGCTCACCGACGGTCAGGGCCGGATCGTGGACTTCAAGAACACGGTCATCATCCTGACCACCAACCTGGGCACCCGCGACGTCGCCAAGGCGGTGTCGCTGGGCTTCCAGCAGTCGGAGGACTCCGAGTCGACCTACGACCGGATGAAGCAGAAGGTCAACGACGAGCTCAAGCAGCACTTCCGGCCTGAGTTCCTCAACCGGATCGACGACACCATCGTCTTCCACCAGCTGCGCCAGACCGAGATCCTCTCGATCGTGGACATCATGATCCGGCGGATCGAGACGCAGCTGCACAACAAGGACATGGGTCTGGAGCTGACCGACAACGCCAAGAAGTACCTGTCGAAGAAGGGCTTCGACCCGGTGCTCGGTGCCCGTCCGCTTCGTCGCACGATCCAGCGCGACATCGAGGACAACCTCTCCGAGCGGATCCTGTTCAACGAGCTGACCCCCGGTCAGATCGTCGTGGTGGACTGCGAGGGCGACCCGAACGACATCGACAAGTCCAAGCTCGTCTTCCGGGGCGCGGAGAAGCCGGTGGAAGTTCCGGACGCCGTGCCGGCCGACCTCGGTGGCAGCACCGCCACCGCGGGCGCGGACGAGTAGGCAACACGCAACGAGGGGCGGGGCCCCGGTGGCATGAGCCACCGGGGCCCCGCCTTTTCGCGTCCACCCGCACGGCACGCTGGCGCCCGCCGTTCAATGTCCGCCGTCCGGACGTGTCACCACACGGCGTGGCGCCTGCCGTTCCGGATCCGCCGCCCGGACGTGTCACAACACGGCGTGGCGCCGACCCTTCCGGGTCCCGCCGCCCGGACGTGGCACCACACGGCGCGGTGGCGTCTGCCCCTCCGCATCCGCGTCCGGACGTGTCGCCGCACCGCCTGGTGTGCCGGTGTCGGCCCTCTCCGCCGCAAGATCGTGCTCGATCCTGGATGTGGTGGCATCCGGCAGTGCCCGACACCACTCGATCCAGGATCGAGCATGATCATGGGGTCGTTCGGGCGAGTCGGGGGCGGGTGGACCGGGTCAGCGTGACCTCGCGCTGGCGCACCGCCGCGCGGATCTCGCAGACCGGGGGTGGGCGGCTCAGGTGGTGAGGTCGGCCGTGGGCAGGGACGGTCCGTCGCCGGCCAGCCGGAAGGAGTCGGGGCCCACCGGTTCCACCAGCCCGTCCTGGACCAGGCCCGCCAGAGCGCGGGCGCGCTGCACGTCGTCGGTCCAGACCTGGTCCAGCCGTTGGTGCGGCACCGGCCCGGTGGTCTCCCGGAGCACCGCGAGCAGCAGTCCGCGTACCTGCCGGTCGGTGCCCGCGTACCGTTGGGGGCGGCGGCTCGGTCCGGTCGGCGGCTCCTGGCCGGAGGCCCGCCAGGCGCAGACCGACTCGACCGGGCAGGCCGGGCAGCGTGGTGACCGGGCCGTGCAGATCACGGCCCCCAGCTCCATGAACGCGGCGCTTGCCAGTGCCGCCGCGGCGGGCTCGGCCGGTAGCAGTTCCTCGGTGGCGACCAGGTCGGCGGGCCGGGTGACCGGTCCGGCGTCCGGCTCACCGGCGACCGCCCGGCACACCACGCGACGTACGTTCGTGTCGACCACGGGATGCCGCTGCCCGTACGCGAACGCGGCCACCGCCCGCGCCGTGTAGGTGCCGACGCCCGGCAGCGCCAGCAGCTGTTCCAGCCGGTCCGGCACCTGGCCGCCGTGCCTGTCGACGATCGCGACCGCGCACTCGCGCAGCCGGACGGCGCGGCGGGGGTAGCCGAGGCGTCCCCACATCCGGATCGCCTCGGCGGGGGTGTCGGCGGCCAACGCGGCGGGATCCGGCCAGCGGGTCAGCCAGGCCTGCCAGGCCGGTACGACGCGGACCACGGGTGTCTGCTGGAGCATGACCTCGCTGACGAGGATGGCCCACGGGGTGACGCCGGGCTCGCGCCACGGCAGGTCACGGGCGTGTTGCCGGAACCATTGGCTGACCAGGGTGGCGAAATCGGGTTGTGTCATGGCGTCGTCGATGATGTCACGGGGTGTGTTCCCGCTTGGTGGGCGGATCGGACGGGGTGTCGTCGCGGCGGTGGGCGGATCGGAGAGAATGCCCGGATGAACGAGCTCGCGATCACCGTCATCGGTCGGGACCGGCCGGGCATCGTGGCCGACGTCGCGGAGGTGCTCGCCCGGCTGGGCGCGAACCTCAGCGACAGCACGATGACGCGGTTGCGGGGGCATTTCGCAATGACCCTCATCTGCGCCGGCCCGGCCGCCGCCGAGGTCGAGGCCGCGCTGGCGCCGCTGGCGGCCGAGGGGCAACTGCTGGCGACCGTACGCGAGGTCACCCCGGACGGCGAGGTGCCCCCGGTGGGTGAGCCGTACGTGATGGCGGTGCACGGCTCGGACCGGATGGGCATCGTGGCGGCGATGACCCGGGTGCTGGTGGACGCCGGCGGGAACGTCACGGACCTGAGCACCCGGTTGGCGGGTTCGCTGTACGTGGTGCTGGCGGAGGTCGAGTTGCCGGCGGGGGTGGCGGAGGCGCTTGTGGACCGGCTGCATCGGACCGCCGCCGAGTTGGGCGTGGAGGTCACCCTCCGGCCGGCGGACCCGGATCTGCTGTGACGGGCGAGCAGAGCGGGGCGTACGCCGGGCTGGGCGGCTGGACGCCGGAGTCGCTGCCGGTCGAGGGTGAGGTCCGGGCGGTGGTGTCGGCCCCCCATCCGGTGTTGAGTCGGGCCGGCGGTGCGGTCGATCCGACGTCCTCCGAGACGGTCCGGTTGGCGGCCGACCTGGTGGCGACGATGCGGGTGTCGCCGGGGTGCGTGGGGTTGGCCGCGCCGCAGATCGGGGTGGACGCGCAGGTCTTCGCGGTCGACGTGACGGGGCATCCGAAGGCGGTCACCGTGCACGGCACGTTCGTGTTGTGCAACGCCCGGGTGGTCGAGGCCACCCGGTGGAAGCCCGGCCGGGAGGGGTGCATGTCGGTGCCGGACCTGACCGGTGACGTGAAGCGGGCCAGCCGGCTGGTGGTGGAGGGTGACCTGCCGGGCAGCGGGACGTCGGTGCGGCTGGTGACGGACGGCTTCGAGGCGCGGGCGTTGCAGCACGAGATCGACCACTGCGCGGGGCTGCTCTTCCTGGACCGGGTGGCCGGTGCGCACGCGGTCTACCAGCGCAAGGTCTACCTCTGAACGGGGGCCGGACCCACCACCTGTCAGTCCTCAGTGGATGGTTGTGGTGGCGGGTCGGTGCCGCTCCGGCGCGTCGCGCGGGGCTGGTGGGCGTCGCGCGGCTACCGTGGGGGGCATCATGCGTCTGACGGTCGGCCCCCTGCCACCCGCTGTGTACTGGCGGCGTCGCGTCGTCGTACTCGGAGCGGGGCTTCTCTTCCTGATTGTCCTGCTCTACTCCTGCACCGGCTCGGACCGCACGGGCGGTCAGCCCAAGGCGGGGGCGCCGCCGTCGGCGACGTCCGCCGCTCCGGGGGCCGGCGGTCCGGGAGCGGGCGGTCCGGTGCTGACACCGCAGACGGGGGCACCGTCGGTGTCCGCGCCCGCTGACCCGGACACCACGACACCGAGCCCGGAGATCACCAGCAACACCCCGCCGCTGGGCGCCGCCGCCGGTTCCGTTGACGACGGCACCTGCACCGACGACGAGATCAGCGTGACCTCGGTGGCGCAGCCGGCCACGGCGCAGCGCGGCACGGTCGTCAACCTCCAGCTCAAAATCAAGAACATCTCCGACCGCACGTGCAGCCGCAATGTCGGCGCCGACCTTCAGGAGATCTTCATCAAGGCCGGTGCCGAGAAGGTGTGGTCGTCGGACACCTGCGGCAAGGCCCAGGGCTCCGACGTGCAGTCCTTCACGCCCAACTTCGAGCGCTCCTACGAGGTGGGCTGGAACGGCCGGGACACCAGCCGCTGCAGCGACAACGGCCTGGCGGCCGGCCCGTTCCCGCCGGCGGGGAGCTACCAGGTGCTGGCCCGGGTGGGCACCAAACTCAGCGCCCCCGTGAAGATCACCGTCACCGGCTGAGCCGGATCAGACGTACCGCTCCAGGATGGACGCCTCGGCGAGCCGGGACAGGCCCTCCCGGACGCCCCGGGCGCGGGCGTCGCCGACCCCCTCGACGGCCTGGAGGTCCTCCACGGTCGCGCCCAGCAGCCGCTGGAGGCTGCCGAAGTGCAGCACCAGCCGGTCGACAACCGCCACCGGCAGCCGGGGCACCTTGGCCAGCAGCCGGAAGCCGCGCGGGCTGACGGCGGCGTCCAGCGCGTCCGATGCGGCCGGGTAGCCGATCGCCTTCGCCACCGACACCAGGTCGATCAGCTCGGTGGCGCCGAGCAGGTCCAGCTCGACGAGTGCCTCGTCCAGAGTGCGGGACTTGCGGCCGACGGGGAGGTAGTCCCGGATGACAAGCGTCCGGTCGGCGTCCACGCCGGCCATCAGCTCGTCGAGCTGGAGGGCGAGCAGCCGGCCGTCGGTGCCCAGCTCGACCACGTAGCCGGCGATCTCGTCGGCGATCCGGCGGACCATCTCCAGCCGCTGCACCACTGCCACCGCGTCCCGGACGGTGACCAGATCCTCGATCTCCAGTGCCGAGAGCGTGCCGGAGACCTCGTCCAGCCGCAGCTTGTAGCGTTCCAGGGTGGCCAGCGCCTGGTTGGCGCGGGACAGGATGGCCGCCGAGTCGTCGAGCACGTGCCGCTGGCCGTTGACGTAGAGGCTGATGATCCGCATCGACTGGCTGACCGAGATGACCGGGTAGCCGGTCTGCCGGGCCACCCGCTCGGCGGTGCGGTGCCGGGTGCCGGACTCCTCCGTCGGGATCGACGGGTCGGGCATCAGGTGCACGGCCGCCCGGACGATCCGGGTGCCGTCGCTGGAGAGCACGACCGCGCCGTCCATCTTGCACAGCTCACGCACCCGGGTCGCGGAGAACTCCACGTCCAGGGGGAAGCCGCCGGTGCACAGGCCCTCGACGACCTTGTCGTACCCGAGCACGATGAGCGCGCCGGTGCGGCCACGCAGGATGCGCTCCAGGCCGTCACGCAGCGCGGTGCCGGGCGCCATCAGGGCGAGGTTGGCCCGCAGCGGATCCCCGGCGCCTCCGGCGGCTCCCGCCGTCACGCTCACGCTGATCGGGCGGGCGGGCGAGCCCACGGCGCCGGTGCGGGCGTGGGGCGGCGCGCCGGCTGGCTTGGTGGTTTCGCGGTCGATCGGCACGGGCACAGTCTACGGACTGCCGTGCGGTGGGTGCTGTCGTGGTTACTGTGATGTGTCACGATGCCGCCCTTTTCCAGGTTTCCCGCTTGGGGCGAGCTGTCCCGTATCGCCCTCCCCGCCGGCACGGTGGGTCACTCGGCGGACGCGCGCGCCGCATGTTGCAGCGCGGAACGGACGTCGGTGACCTCGGTCACCCGCATCTGATCGGGGCCGGCACCGGTGCTCGCCGGGCCGCAGCCGGGTGGCACCAGGGCCACCTTGAACCCCAGCCGGGCCGCCTCGGCCAGCCGGCGCGGCACCGCCCCGACCCGACGCACCTCGCCGGTGAGGCCCACCTCGCCGATCGCCACCAGGTGCGGGGCGATGGCCAGGTTGAGCCCGCCCGACGCGACCGCCAGGGCCACCGCCAGGTCGGCGGCCGGCTCCACGACGCGGATGCCGCCCACGGTGGCCGCGAAGACCTCCCGGTCGTGCAGGGTCAACCGCTCCGTACGACGTTGCAGCACCGCGAGCACCATCGCCAGCCGGGCCGAGTCGAGACCGGAGACGGTGCGGCGCGGTGAACCGGCGACAGTCGCGCCGATCAGCGCCTGCACCTCGGTGACCAGGGCTCGGCGGCCCTCCATGGCCACCGTCACGCAGGTGCCGGGGACCGGCTCGGAGTAGCGGGTCAGGAACAGCCCGGACGGGTCGGCGAGGCTGCTGATGCCGCCCTCGTGCATCTCGAAGCAGCCGACCTCGTCGGCCGCGCCGAACCTGTTCTTGACGCCGCGCACCAGGCGCAACGAGGAGTGCTTGTCGCCCTCGAAGTGCAGCACCACGTCGACCAGGTGCTCCAGGACCCGGGGCCCGGCGACCTGGCCGTCCTTGGTTACGTGCCCGACCAGCACGGTGGCGATGCCCCGCTCCTTGGCGACCGACACCAGGGCGGCGGTGACCGCACGGACCTGGGTGACGCCGCCCGGCACCCCCTCGGTGCCGGTGGTCGAGATGGTCTGCACCGAGTCGAGCACCAGCAGCCCCGGCTTGACCGCGTCGAGGTGCCCCAGCACCGAGGCCAGGTCACTCTCGGCAGCGAGGTAGAGCTGGTCGTGCAGGGTGCCCATCCGCTCGGCACGCAGCCGCACCTGGCTGACCGACTCCTCACCGCTGACCACCAGCGACGGGCTGCCGGCATTGACGGCCCACTGCTGGGCCACGTCCAGCAGGAGGGTCGACTTGCCCACGCCGGGCTCGCCGGCGAGCAGCACCACCGCCCCCGGGACCAGGCCACCGCCGAGCACCCGGTCCAGTTCGCTGACGCCGGTGGGCCGGGCGCGGGCCGGAGCGGCGCTGATGGTGGCGATCGGTCGGGCCGGCTCGGACGGCATCCGGGAACTGACCACCCGGCCGGAGACGGTCGGCCCGGTCACCGTCGACTCGACCACCGAGCCCCACTCGCCGCACTCCGGGCAGCGGCCCACCCACTTGGGCGGCTGGTGCCCGCAGGCGTCGCACTCGTACGCCGGCCGTGGCTCACGCGCGGCGGACCGAGCGCGGGGGGCACCGGCCGTGCCGCCGCGCGCAGGGGTCGATCGGGAGGTGGTCACATCAGGACGCTAGCCCTCGCGTACGACGAAAACACCCCGGCGTGGTGGTCACCACGCCGGGGCGTTCGTCGATGTCGTGTGCGGGTCAGTCGTGGGTCGTGCCGCCCTCGTCGCCCTCGTAGCCACCCTCGCGCTCGATGATCGGCGACGGGGGTGCGGCCGGGGTGAGCGGCACCGCGATCGGCGCCGGGCCGGTGACCGTGTTGCCGTTTCCGAAGTCGAAGGTCACGAAGACGTTCTGGCCGGAGCGCAGCGCCTCGTTCAGGCCGATCAGTCGGAGCTGCGTGGTCGCCTCGGAGTTGAGCTGGAGGTAGCTCAGCGGGGCCAGCTCGATGCGGGCCGGCTGACCCGGCGCGGCGGGACTGGCCGAACCCGACGCCCGCGCCGACTCCGGAGCGGACGGGGTGGCCGAGGACGAACCGGTCTCGGAGGGGGTCGCGGACGGGCTGGCCGATTCGGACGTCGACGTCGACGGGCTGGCCGAGCCGGACGGGGACGGGCTGGCGGAGGTCGACTCCGAGGCGGACGCCGACGGGCTCGCCGAACCGCCGCCGATCACCACCTCGCGGGCGCTGTCGGTGGTGACGGTGACCGTCACCGTCTCCTTCGAGTCGTTGTAGATCACGGCGTTGAGCAGGGCGTCCTGACCGGCCCGGTAGCCCTCGGGGCCCGGGTAGTCGACCAGCAGGCCGCGCACCGAGAACGAGCCGTTGCCGGTCGTGAGGCTGACGCCCTGGACCGAAGCCTCCTTCTCGGCGGTCTCGGCGATCTGACCGGTGCCGCAGCCGGACGCCAGCAGGCTGGCCGCCGCGACCCCGGACAGCAGCAGGGCCGCCCGCCGGGATCCCCTGATCGAGCGCGTCACGTCGGTCCTCCTCGTCACAATCCCCACCCGGCCTCCACGCCGGGCACGGTGGCCATACCCGCGCAGACCGCGCTCCAGGGTAGTTGGAGCTGATCGAGGCCCGCACACGGACCCGGCAATGCCACCTGCCCGGGTGCCGGTCAGACGACCCGACCGCTCGCCACCAGCAGGACCACGTCGACGAGGGCGATCAGCATGACTCCCCGGAAGGCGGCCACCGGCCGCCGGCCGGCCCGGAGCGCGGAGCGTCCGGCGTACCAGCTCAGGGGTGGTACCACGGCGGCCGCGCCGACCGCCGCGACGCCGACCGCCGACGGCGGCCCGGGCGGACCGACGACCAGGGCCGCGGTCGCCGCGAGCAGGAGCACGGCGGCGGCGATCCGGCTGCCGGCCGCACCGAGGCGGTGCGGCAGGCCACGTACGCCGGTGCGGGCGTCGTCGGCGAGGTCGGGGAGCACGTTGGCGAAGTGCGCGCCGGCGCCCAGGCACGCCGCCGCGACAAGCAGCCACGCCGGCGGGGTGGGCTCGCCGGGCAGTGCCAGCACGATGAAGGCGGGCAGAGCCCCGAAGGAGACCGCGTAGGGCAGCACCGAGAACGCGGTGGCCTTGAGCGGCCAGTCGTAGAGCAGCGCGGAGACCAGGGCGACGGTGAGCCAGAACGCCGCCGTCGGGTTGGTGGTCAGCGCCAGCAACGGGCAGGCCACCGCGGCCGCCGCGGCGGCCCAGGCCGTGGTGCGCCGGCCGACCGCGCCGGCGGCGACCGGCTTGTCGGTACGCCCCACCGTGGCGTCCCGCTCGGCGTCCAGCGCGTCGTTGGTCCAGCCGACCGCGAGTTGGCTGGCCAGCACGGCGAGCACCACCGAGGCGATTCCGGACGGTCGGTGTCCCACCCCCCACGACAGCAGGCCGGCCACCGCGGTCACCGCGGCGGCCGGTTCCGGATGGCTCGCCCTGACCAGCCCTAACACCCTCGACGACATAAGGGAAGTCTGGTCGTTACCGAGCAGTCGTGCCACGCTCGTGCCATGCGAGACGTGGCTGCGGCCCCGGCGTCCACCGGCACCCGGGTACTGCCGCGCAACGATCCACGCCAGTACGACGACCTGGCCGGTGAGTGGTGGCGGCCGGATGGCGCGTTCGCGATGCTGCACTGGCTGGCCGAGGCCCGGGCGGCGATGGTGCCCCCGGCGGCCCGTCCCGACGCGCTCCTGGTCGACCTTGGCTGCGGCGCCGGCCTGCTCGCGCCGCACCTGGCCGGTAAGGGTTACCGGCACGTCGGGGTCGACCTGACCCGTTCGGCGCTCGTCCAGGCCGCCGAGCACGGGATACGCGTCATCCAGGCCGACGTCACCGCCGTCCCGCTGCCGGACGGCTGCGCCGACGTGGTCTCCGCGGGTGAGCTGCTGGAGCATGTGCCGGACTGGCCGCGTGCCGTGGCCGAGGCGTGTCGGCTGCTGCGCCCCGGCGGTCTGCTGGTGCTGGACACCCTGAACGACACGGCGCTGGCGCGGCTGGTCGCGGTACGGATCGCCGAGCGTCTGCCGACGGTGCCGCGCGGCATCCACGATCCACGGTTGTTCGTGGACGCCCGCGAGCTGGTGGCCGAGTGCGCCCGGCACGGCGTCGACCTGCGGCTGCGGGGCATCCGACCGCAGGTCGGTGGTCTGCTGGCCTGGCTGCTGCGGCGGGTCCGCGCGTCCGGGTCCGCCGGTGCGACGTCCACCGGCCGGGCGCCGCGCATCGTGCCGACCCGATCCACGGCCGTGCTCTACCAGGGCCGGGGGGTCCGAAACGGATAGTGCGGCCGTGGCGGGGGTAAGGACGCCGAGGAGGGGGCGATATGACGGTGCATGCGCTTGAGGCGGCTCGCCGGTTGGCGCCGCGGTTCGCCGCGCGGGCGGCGGAGCACGACCGGGACGGCTCCTTCCCGGTGGAGGACTTTCGTGACCTGCGGGAGGCGGGGCTGTTCGGGCTGATGGTGCCCCGGGCGCTGGGCGGTCTGGGTGCGAGCTTCGCCGAGTACGCCGCAGTCGCCACCGAACTCGCCCGGGGCAACGGCGCGACGGCCCTGGTGTTCAACATGCACGCGTCGGTGACCGGCGCGCTGGGCGCGGTCACCGAGGAGTTGGCCGAGGCGCTCGGTGTGCCGGACGATGCGTTGGTCGCGCGGGACCGGCTGCTGACCGCTGCCGCGCAGGGCTCGTGGTACGCGGTGGCCATGAGCGAACGTGGCGCCGGTGCCCGGCTCTCGCAGTTGAGCACGGTCTACGAGGCGACCGACGGCGGTTGGCACCTCAAGGGCAGCAAGACCTTCTGCTCGGGGGCGGGGCACGCCGACGGCTATCTGGTGGCCGCCCGCAGTGCCGCCGACCAGTCGGTGGTGTCCCAGTTCCTGGTGCCAGCCGGGGACGGGTTGACAGTGGAGCCGACCTGGGACGCGCTCGGCATGCGGGCGACCTCCTCGCACGACCTGCACCTGGATGTGACGGTGCCGGCCGACCGGCTGCTCGGCGGGGTGGAGGGGCTGGCCCTGGTGGTCGCCCAGCTGATGCCGCACTGGCTGGTGGCGAGCTACGCGGCGGTGTACGTGGGGGTGGCCCAGGCGGCGATCGACGCGGCGGCCGAGCACCTCAACGCCCGCAACCTGGCCGGTCTGCCCGCGGTGCGGGCGCGGCTGGGACGGGCGGACGCGGCGACCGCGGCGGCCCGACTGGTGGTGGCCGAGGCGGCCCGCCGGGTGGACGAGGAGCCGGGTGAGGCGGAGACCAACCGGTGGGTGTGGCGGGCCAAGTTGCTGGCCGGCACCACGGCGGCCGAGGTGGCGGCCTCGGTGCTGGAGGCGGCGGGCACCTCGGCGACGCGGCGTGGCCATCCGTTGGAGCGGCTCTACCGGGATGCCCGTTGTGGGTCGTTGCACCCGGCGACCTCGGATGTCTCCGCCGACTGGCTCGGCATCGCCGCTCTGGGCGGCGACCCGGACCGCGACGGATCGGTTCCGCGTTGGTGAGCCGGCGCGGCTCGACTGAGGTGGGGGAACGGCCGGGCACGATGGTCGGCGGGACGGACCGGGGGAGGACAGCTTCGGACGAGAGGTGGGGATCGTGCCCGTACCAGTGATCGCGGGGCTCGGGGCGGCGCAGCCGCCGTCGGCCTCGCAGGACGAGTTGTGGGAGGGCTTCTTCTCCCGGCACTTCTCCGGCACCACCCGGTCGTTGGCCGAGCGGATCTTCACGCATTCGGGGGTGACCCGCCGTCAGGCTGCCGTCAATCCGCTGCTGGAGGACGTGTCGGAGTGGCCGACCGAACGCCGGATGCGCCGCTACCAGGTGGAGGCGCTGCCGCTGGGCAAGGAGGCGGTGGGGCGCGCGTTGACGGCGGCCGGGTTGGACGCGGGCGACGTGGGGTTGTTCATCGTCTGCTCCTGCACCGGGTACGCCACTCCAGGGCTGGACATCCTGCTCGCCCGGGACCTCGGCATGGCCCCGGACACGCAGCGGATGTTCGTCGGTCACATGGGCTGCTACGCGGCGCTGCCGGGGCTGGGTGCGGCGAGTGACTTCGTCACGGCCCGGGGTCGTCCGGCGCTGCTGCTCTGCGCCGAGCTGACCAGTCTGCACATCCAGCCGTCGAGTGCCCGGGTGGACACCCAGCAGATCGTCTCGCACGCGCTCTTCTCGGACGCGGCGGTCGCGGCGGTGGTGGTGCCGGACGGCCGGGGGTACGCGCTGAGCGAGGTCACCTCGGTCACGGACACCTCCACGGCGGACCACATGACCTGGGACGTGACCGACGCCGGCTTCCGGATGGGGTTGTCGCCGAAGGTGCCGCAGGTGCTGTCCCGGCACGTCCGCGCCCTGGTCGACGACCTGCTGGCCCGGCATGGCACGTCCCGTTCCGAGGTGGACGGTTGGGCGGTGCACCCGGGTGGGCCGCGGATCCTCAACGTGGTGGAGCGGGAGCTGGCGTTGCCGCCGGAGGCGCTGGCGGCGTCCCGGGCGACGCTCGACGAGCACGGCAACTGTTCCTCGCCGACGGTGTTGCTGATCGTGGACCGGCTGGCCCGAGCGGCTCCCCGCCGGATCGTGATGCTGGCGTTCGGGCCCGGTCTCACCCTGTACGCCGCGCTGCTCGATCGACAGGAGTGATCGCCGGCCACCCCGGCGGGTACGCTCGGCACCGTGGACACGGCGGAGGACCGGCTGCGGTCGGCGGTGCTGGTCGGGGCGACCCTGGCCGCCCTGGCGATGGGCGGCTGGTGGTGGCGGGCGGCCGCGCCGGCCCCGATGGCCGGGCCGGTCGGTCCGCCGTCGGCCGGGCCGAGTGTCAGCACCGAGTTGGAGCGTGTCCTGGCGTCCGCCGCCCCCGGTGAGCGGGTGACCGTGGCGGTCGACCCCCAGACGGGCGAGGCCGCGAGGGTGCGGAGCGGTTCCACAGTGATCATCGACTCGGCGACCGGCGCGGTCACCGACATCGAGGGCGACGCGGGGGTGTTCTCGCCGGGGAGTGACCTGCCGTCGTTCCGCGAGACGGTCTGGCGGGAGGACCGGGAGATCGCGCCCGGTGAGGGGGTGACCCGGCAGTCCGCCGACGACGGTGCCCGCTATCTGCTCCAGTACCGGTGCACCCGGCCGGGCACGATGGCGGTGACGAGCACCGGGGCCGAGATCGTCGGCCCGCCGCGTATCGACTGCGACGGCCTGGTCGCCTCGGCCGAGGTGCTGCCCGGCGGTGGGCCGATCCGGGTGTCGCTGTCGGCTGTCGGCGATCGACCCGTAGACGTCCAGGCACAGCTCGTCGCCCTGCCGCCCCGGTAGGCGGGCCGGTCAGGCGGCGAGGGCGCTGAGGTCGTCCCGGTACGCGTCGATCGGCCCCAGCTCGGGCAGCACCCGGGTGACCACGCCGGCGCGGTCGACGAGCAGCGCCGTCGCGGTGCCGGGGTGGGCCGGTTGGCCGAGGAACGAGCGCAGCCCGCCGGCGGGGTCGGCGAGCGCCTGGATGCCGTGCACCGGCGGTGGTGCGACCGTCCGCCCTCCGGTCACGGTGATCACGGTGACGCCGGCGGGCGCCGTCGCCGCGGCCTCGGTGACGACGGCCGGGCACGGGCAGCCGTCCACGAGGATGATCATGGCGGGCAGCAGGCCGCGCAGCGGCACCGGCGCCTGCCCGGAGTCGACCAGGTCCAGTGCGGGCAGCGCCCGACCGGTGAGGGCCACGGGCGGGCTGGAGGGCGTCGGGGCCGGCCGGTCGGCGCCGCGGGTGGCGCGTGGCCAGGTGACGGCGAGCAGGCCGGCCAGCGTGGTGAGCAGCGCGACCAGCAGGACCAGCATGGGCAGGGCCAGGGCGCGGTACGGGCTGCGCGCCCCGGCGGCCCGGCGCAGCTCACGGCGGACCTGGGCGGCCTCGCCGGCGAGCGCCGAGGCGTCGTCGGGGATCACCACCCGACCCCATTCGGGGGGCAGGTCGGGCAGACCGTCGGACGGCCCGTGGCCCTCTGCGTCCGGCTTGCCCATCGGACCCCCTGAAGCGTCTCGAGAGCGGACTGTCGTGCGACCCCAAGCGTCCCGCACAGGGGGCACCTCTCGCCACACCTGGGCGCGATCGCGCACGGCGGGATACCATCAGGTGAGCGCATAGCCCTTGATCTCGACGTTCTGTTCACCCGTACCGGGCAGTCATCCGTACGTTACGGAGCGTGTTCGAACCATTGGTTTGACCGCCTGTCAAGCTGAAGAAAGACCTCTCACAGGGCCCCTGAGCTGCGCCAACAGTCAGGACATCGGTGAGACATCGGTGCCTGGCCGTGTTACCCTAGACACAGCGAAAGGGGTTTCGAACCTATGGTTTTCAGTGTCGGCGAGACCGTTGTTTACCCCCACCACGGGGCCGCACTCATCGAGGCAATCGAGACTCGGGTCATCAAGGGCGAGCCCAAGCAATACCTCGTCCTGAGGGTCGCGCAGGGTGACCTGACGGTCCGGGTGCCCGCCGAGAACGCCGAGATCGTGGGCGTACGCGAGGTGGTCGGCGAAGAGGGCCTCGGCAAGGTCTTCGACGTTCTCCGGGCTCCGCACACCGAGGAGCCGACCAACTGGTCGCGGCGTTACAAGGCCAACCTGGAAAAGCTGGCTTCCGGCAACCCGCTGAAGGTCGCCGAGGTCGTGCGTGACCTGTGGCGCCGGGAGCGGGAGCGGGGCCTTTCGGCGGGTGAGAAGCGGATGCTCGCCAAGGCCCGCGACATCCTCGTCGGCGAGGTCGCGCTGGCGGAGAAGAGCACCAAGGACGAGGCGGAGACGCTGCTCGACAAGGTTCTCACCGAGGCCTAGTCCGCACAGCATCGTCGTACCCGATTAGTAGCGAACAAACCACCGAGGACCGCGACGTGACCGCGCAGCTCAACCCGCGCGGTGACGTCGCGGTCCTCGTGCCTGCGGCGGGTGCTGGCGTACGGCTCGGTCCCGGCCGACCCAAGGCGCTGCGCCTGCTCGCCGGCGAGCCGCTGTTGGTGCACGCCGTGCGCCGGTTGGCGGCGGCACCCTCGGTGCACACGATCGTGGTGGCCGCGCCGGCCGCCGAGGTGACGACCGTCCGCGAGCTGCTCGCCCCGGTGGCGCCGGTGACCGTGGTGCCTGGCGGCGCGGAACGGCAGGCCTCGGTCGCCGCCGCGTTGGCCGCGGTGCCCGACGGGCCGACGATCATCCTGGTGCACGACGCCGCCCGCGCGCTCACCCCGCCCGAGCTGGTGGAGTCCGTCGCGGCGGCGGTCCGCGACGGGTGCTCCGCGGTGATCCCGGTGCTGCCGGTCGTCGACACGATCAAGGAGGTCGACGCGGGCGAGGTCGTGCTCGGCACCGTCGACCGGTCCGCCCTGCGCGCGGTGCAGACCCCACAGGGGTTCCGCCGGGCGGTGCTCACCGCCGCGCACGCCGCGGCCGGTGACCCGCTCACCGACGACGCCGGGCTCGTCGAGAAGCAGGGCGTCCCGGTGAGCTGCGTGCCCGGCTCGGAGTACGCGCTGAAAATCACCCGACCGTTCGACCTGGCACTGGCGGAGCATCTGCTCGCCGCCGGCGGTTGACGCGTACCCTCTGATCATGATCGTTCCCCGGGTGGCCATCGGCACCGACGTGCACGCGTTCGAGCCGGGCCGGCCCTGCTGGGTGGCGGGCCTGCTCTGGCCCGACCAGGACGGCCTGGCCGGGCACTCGGACGCCGACGTGGCCGCGCACGCCGCCTGCAACGCGCTGCTCTCCGCCGCCGGTCTCGGTGATCTCGGGTCGGTCTTCGGGGTGGGTCAACCGGAGTGGGCCGGGGCGTCCGGGGTGGCCCTGCTGACCGAGACGGCCCGCCGGGTACGGGCCGCTGGCCTGGAGATCGGCAACGTCTCCGTGCAGGTCGTCGGCAACCGGCCCAAGATCAGCCGTCGTCGGGACGAGGCCCAGCAGGTGCTCTCCGCCGCCGTCGGCGCCCCGGTGACCCTCTCCGCCGCGACCACCGACGGTCTCGGTTTCACCGGCCGTGAGGAAGGGTTGGCCGGCATTGCGGTGGCGTTGGTGTACGACGCCCCGGCCGCCTAGGCTCGCCGCGATGTCCAGCGACCCCACCCCCGAGCAGTCCGCCGCCGACGGCTACGTGCAGCGCGCCCAGCTCCTCGCCGAGCTCGGCCGCCACGACGAGGCGGCGGGGGAGTTGACCTACGGGCTGGCCCTCCAACCGCACGACGTCGCCGCCCTCACCATGCTGGCCCGGGTGCACCTCGCCGCCGGCCGACCGGCGGACGCGCTCACCGCCGCCGACACGGCCCTCGCCACCGCACCGGACGCCCTTCCGTCGCTTGTCACGCGTGCCATGGCGCTGGCCGACCTGGAGCGGTACCCGGAGGCCGCCGCCACCGCCGACCGGCTCCTCACCCTCGGCCCCGCCGACGCGTACGCCCAGCGCAGCGCGGCGGCGATCCTCGCCGACTCGCGCAACGGCCAGCCGGCGCTGAACGCGGCCTGGCGGGGGGTCGAGCTGGCGCCTGACGAACCGCAGGCGCACCTCGTGCTCGGCCTGGTCGCCGCCCGGCTCGAGTTGTTCGACCTGGCCGAGCGGGCCTACGGGGAGGCGTTGCGGCTCGACCCGCGCCTCGCCGACGTCTCCCACGACGTGGGTGTCATCCGCCTGGAGCAGCGCCGCTGGTCGCAGGCGTTGGCGCAGGTCGCCGAGACGGTCACGATCGGCCCGAGTCGGATGGACTCCGGGCGGACCATCGCGTACGGCCTGCACCGGCTGGTGCTGTACGGCGCGGGCTGGTCGTTGATCGCGGCGGTGCTGGTGGCGTTCGCGGCGGCGGCCAACGGCGGGCTCTCCCGCGTCGTCGCGGTGCTGGCCGCGCTGACCGGTGGGGTCGTGGTCTGGCGTCTCGCCGCGCGCCTGCCGGGACTGACCCGGACCGTCCTGC
This sequence comes from Micromonospora sp. NPDC005298, assembly GCF_040607375.1. Classification (NCBI taxonomy): domain Bacteria; kingdom Bacillati; phylum Actinomycetota; class Actinomycetes; order Micromonosporales; family Micromonosporaceae; genus Micromonospora; species Micromonospora sp. NPDC005298. Next base: position 332,752 of record NZ_JBEXGP010000003.1, on the reverse strand, counting down.
CCGCCCTGCTGCACTCGGACCGGGCGATGGCCCTGGCGGTCTACGCGGCGGCCGCCGCGCCGGTGCTGCTCCTGGTGTACGCGGTGGTCGGTTCGCCGTGGCCGCTGGTGCTCGCCATCGCCGCGACAGCGGTGGCCGAGTTCGCCATCTTCACCAGAACCACCTTCCGCTGACCGTCAGGTCGCCGACCGCGCCCACGTCCAGGCGTACCCGTCGTCCTCGCAGGTGCGGGCCGCGTCGCAGAGGTCCAGCGGGCGGAACGTGTCGACCATGACGGCCAGCTCGTCGAAGTGCTCCGCGCCGATGGAGCGCTCGGCGGCACCGGGCTGCGGGCCGTGGGTGAAGCCGGACGGATGCAGGGAGATCGACCCCTGCTCGATGCCGGAGCCGCGCCGGGCCTCGTAGTTGCCGCCGGTGTAGAAGAGCATCTCGTCGGAGTCGACGTTGTGGTGGTTGTACGGCACCGGGATCGCGTCGGGGTGGTAGTCGACCTTGCGGGGCACGAAGGAGCAGATGACGAAGTTGGGGCCCTGGAAGGTCTGGTGCACCGGCGGGGGCTGGTGGATGCGGCCGGTGATCGGCTCGAAGTCGTGGATGGAGAACGCCCACGGGTAGAGGTGCCCGTCCCAGCCCACCACGTCGAACGGGTGGTTCGCGTAGACGTACCGCGTCCACCCGCGCCGGTGGCGGACCAGCACCTCGACCTCCTCGCCGTCGACGAGCAGCGGGGCGTCCGGACCGCGGACGTCGCGTTCGCAGTACGGGGAGTGCTCCAGGAACTGGCCGCGGACGGAGAGGTACCGCTTGGGTGGGCCGATGTGCCCGGCCGCCTCGACGGTGAGCAGTCGGACGGGCTGGTCGCCGGTGGGCACGAGCCGGTGGATGGTCGAGGTGGGGATGACGACGTAGTCGCCGGCGACCGCGTCCAGCGCGCCGAACGGCGACTCGACCCGCATCGTGCCGGCCTCGACGTAGAGGCAGTGGTCGCCCGTGGCGTCGCGGAACAGTGGCGACGGCCGGTCGGCGAGCACGTAGCTGATGCGCACGTCGTCGTTGGCGAGGAGGTACTGCCGGCCGAGGATCGGGTCGGCGCCGCCGGTGTCGAGCTTGTGGGTGCGCAGGTGGCGGGGTTTGAGCGGCAGGTTCGGTGCCCGGGTGAACGTGGGCGGGGTGAACTCGTCGGCGGCGAGGATCGCGGTGGGCGCGTACCGGTGGTAGAGCAGGGACGAGTCGGAGGAGAAGCCCTCCTGGCCCATCAGCTCCTCGGCGTAGAGGCTGCCGTCGGGTTGGCGGAACTGGGTGTGGCGCTTGCGGGGCACCTCGCCGACGCTGCGGTAGTACGGCATCTCGCCTCCCGATATGTCCCGTTCACCGGTCGAAGACGTCCGATAATCGGACGCTGTTGTCCGTTCCTTGTAGCGTCCCGTAGATTCTTGTTCCGTGTCAACGCAGGTGCCCGCACTCCTCGACGGCCTGGTGGACGACGCCGCCGTCTTCCCGCCGGGCAGCGCCGCGCTCCCCGACGCGCTGACCGCCCACCGTCGACACCGCGCCGCCTGGTACGCCGACCTGGTCGGCCCGCTGCTCGTCCCCGCCTCGACCGTGGTGGCCGGCAAGCTGAGCGGCCTCGTCGACCCGGCCGAACGCCTGGTGGTCGGGCTGATCGGGGACACCGGCATCGCCGGCCTGCCGGCCGCGCTCCCGCTCCTGGCACCCGACGGTGTCGCCGTCCGGCAGATCGAGGTCGCCGTCGCCAAGCGGGGCGAGGACCCGCTGCCCGGCATCACCCACCTGTTACGGACGACCGCCACGACGCCCGACGTCGAGGCCGTCTACGCCGAGCTGCCACTGACCTTCGGGCTGATCGGCGCGCTCGACGCGCTCGCCGCCGCCCGCGCCGACGGGGTGCCGATCGCGGCGAAGTTCCGCACCGGCGGTCTGGCCGCCGAGCTGTTCCCCACCCCGGCCGAACTGGCCGCCGTGATCTGCGCCTGCCGGGACCGGGACCTGCCGTTCAAGCTCACCGCCGGGCTGCACGAGGCGGTCCGGCACCTCGACCCGGAGACCGGCTTCACCCACCACGGGTACGCCAACGTGCTGGCCGCCACGCTCGCCGCCGCCGGCGGCGCCGGGGTACGCGCCGTCGCCGAGCTGCTGACCGTGGTCGATCCGCGCCCGCTGCTGGAACACCTGAACGGGCGGCTCGACGCGCCCCGCCCCCTGTGGGTGGGCTTCGGCTCGTGCAGCATCCTGGAACCACTTACCGATCTGATCCGGCTGGGGCTGGTGAACGGGGGCTACGACACATGACCTGGGTGACCGGCGCTGACGGTTCGCCGTACGGGGTGACGAACCTGCCGTACGGGGTGTTCCGGACCGACGGGGGGCAGCCCCGGATCGGCGTACGGATCGGGTCGTGGGTGCTCGACCTGGCCGGCGCGGAGACCGCGGATCTCGTCCTGGCGGCCGGGTCGTTGTGCCGCCCCACCCTGAACGAGTTCATGGCGCTGGGCCGTCCGCAGTGGACGTCGGTGCGGCAGCGGATCACCGAGTTGCTGACCGACCCGACGCACCGCCCCGCCGTGGAGCCGCTGCTGGTGCCGCTGGACGAGGTGGAGCTGCTGCTGCCGTTCGAGGTGGCCGACTACGTCGACTTCTACTCCTCCGAGCACCACGCGTCGAACGTCGGGCAGATCTTCCGCCCGGGTCAGCCGCCGCTGCTGCCGAACTGGAAGCACCTGCCGATCGGCTACCACGGGCGGGCCGGGACTGTCGTCGTCTCCGGTACGCCGGTGATCCGGCCGACCGGCCAGCGCGCCTCGGCCGAGGGCCCGGTCACCGGCCCGTCGGTACGCCTCGACATCGAGGCCGAGGTCGGTTTCGTGGTGGGCGTGCCGAGCGGGCTGGGCGACCGGGTGGGTGTCGACGACTTCGCCGACCACGTCTTCGGCGTGGTGCTGGTCAACGACTGGTCGGCCCGGGACATCCAGGCCTGGGAGTACCAGCCCCTCGGCCCCTTCCTGGGCAAGTCCTTCGCCACCTCGGTCTCGGCCTGGGTGACGCCGCTGGACGCGCTCGCCGACGCGTTCGTGCCCGCCCCCGACCAGGACCCGCCGGTGGTCGACTACCTGCGCGACGTGCCGCACCTCGGCCTCGACCTGCGCCTCGCGGTCGAGTGGAACGGCGAACGGGTCAGCGAGCCACCCTTCGCCACCATGTACTGGACGCCGGCCCAGCAGTTGGCGCACCTCACCGTCAACGGCGCGTCGCTGCGCACCGGCGACATGTACGCCTCGGGCACCGTCTCCGGCCCGGAGCGGTCGCAGGTCGGCTCGTTCCTGGAACTGACCTGGGGCGGGGCGGAGCCGGTGAAGCTCGGCGACGACGCCCGCACCTTCCTCGCCGACGGCGACACGGTGACCGTCACCGCGACCGCGCCCGGCCCGGACGGCACCACCATCGCCCTCGGCGAGGTCACCGGGACGGTTCGACCGGCGCGCTGAGCGTCGGGCCGGGCAGGGTCGGTCTTCTGTCTCGTCGGCGGGACTGATGATCGCACCGACTGTGCGATAACCAGGGCAGGTTGCCGCGTTGATCGTCGCGGATTCCGTCGCTCCACCGCGCGGTACGGGCCGGGCCCCCGCCCGGACGCCGGCGGTGGGGCAACCCATCGCACACGGAGGTAGACGACGATGCACGATCTCGCGCGCGCGGTCTGGCGTACCAGTAGCCGCTCCAACGACCAGGGGCTCTGCGTGGAGGTGGCCGACAACCTGGTCGACGTTCTCGGCGTGGTCGCGGTCCGCGACTCCAAGGACCAGACCGGTCCCACACTGGCCGTCAGCCCGCCGGGGTGGACAGCGTTCATCGGAGCGATCCAGGCCGGTCGCTTCGAACGCTGAGCGGCGGCGTCGCACCGGTCGACCGGTACGACGCGGCCGCCTGAACGGACAGCGGGGCCTCCGGGTGGTGGAAATTCCGTCCCGGGGGCCCCGTCCGGCGTTCACCCCGCGTACCGTCGACGACACGGGAGGTGGCATGTCGACGGTGGCGGTAACCGGGTTCATCGAGGCGCACGCCGTCGATGTCTGGCGTCTGCTGACCGACCTTCCCGGCCGGGCGGCCCGCATGACCGCCGCCGGCCCGACCGAGCTGCTCACCCCCGGTCCGTTCGGGCCGGGCACCGCCTGGCGGGAGGAGCGCGCCCAGCCCGGTGGCGGCACGCTGACCGAGGAGTTCCTGGTGGTGGAGGCGCTCGCCCCGCATCGGCTGGTGCTCTGTTCGTCGGGCGCCGACGTGGACTACCGGATCACCTGGACCCTGCGGCCGGTCCGCCGCCGTCGTCGAGGCTGCACGGCGGTGACCGTCACGCAGGAGGCGGTGCCGACCGCTCCGTACCCCCGGGTGGTGGCCCTGCTGCTCGGCGGGCTCGCCGCCCGCGCGGTCGAGGTGGCGTTGCGGCGTGATCTCGCCGACCTGACCGTCGCGGCATCGCCCTCCGGCGCTGTCGAAGCGGCCTGACCCGCCCCGCCGGGCGGCGCGACCTGACCGGGCTCCGGCGGGCTCCGCTGGGTAGGGTGCCGGGCGGAGGTGCGGCATGGGGTTCCCGAAGGGCCGGCGACGGCTGATGGTGGCGGTCGCGGCGTTGCTCGCCGTCGCGGTCGTCGCGGTCGTCGTCCACCGGGTGCTCGCGCCGGCCGAGGTGAGCACGGTGGCCCGGGGTGACTACCCGGCCGCACCCCGACCCGCCCCCGGCGTGATCGGCCGGCTGCCCGCCGCCCCGCTGATCGTGGAGGACCGGCTGCGGGTGTACGCGGCGCACCGTCAGGTCTACGCCGACCGGCCCGTCGACGGGCGGTACCGCACCTCGCCGTTCTGGTCGTTCCGGCGCTGGCCGGCGGAGCTGAGCGGGGTCGTGGCCAGCGGCCGTACCGTGGTGAGTCGTTGGTCCGACGGCCGGTTGGTGGCGCTCGACGCGTCGTCCGGTCGGGTGTTGTGGCGGTCCGGGGGGCCGCCGCCGGCCGAGGGCGGCGCGGTGGTGCGACGGACCGGCGCGGCCACCGTCTGGGATCCGCCCGGGCTCTACGTCACCGACCTCGCGGACGGCCGGACGGTGCTCGTGGTCACCAGCGCTACCGAGGCCCGGGGGGTGGAGGTGGCCGGCGGCCGGGAGTTGTGGCGGGCCGACCTGCCCGGCTCCTGCCGCCGTGACGTCGGCACCACCGGCGCCGGGGAGTTGATCGGCCTGGACACCTGTGCCGGATCCGCCGCTGTCGAGTTCCGGGACGCGGCAACCGGACTGGTACGCGAGCGCTGGCGGCCGCCGGGGGTGGCGGCGGACGGGCTGGTGGTGTCCCCGCTCGGCTGCCGTACCGGTCGATCGGGTTGTCCGGCGGTGCGGACGGCCGGGCCGGGCGACGCCGCCGGACGCGGCTGGCTGTTGACCGGTGGCGAGCCGGTGCCCGCGCCCGCACTGGACCTGGCCGGCGCCACCGTCGTCGGTGACCAGGCGGTCGCCGTGGTGGACGGGGTGGCGGTGGGTCGGGCGGCGCGTTCGGGCGCCGAGCTGTGGCGCTTCGGCGGTCTGGGCGCGGCGCGGGTGCTCGCTGTGCAGCCCGGTCGGGTGCACGTGCTGACCGAGGCGAACGAGTTGGTGACGCTCGACCCGGTGACCGGCGCCCAGCTATCGCGCTTCACCCTCAACGTCGGCTCGGACGGTACGGGTTGGGCGCCGGGGGCGGTGGCCGCGCAGGACGGGTACGTCGCGGTGGAACGGCTCCGTGAGCCGGTCGACCCGGACGGGGACGACCAGCGGTACTACCTCACCGCGGAGGCCGTGATCCTCGCCGCCACCTGATCGGGGCGTTGAGCTGCGAACCTTTCATCACATCTGACCGGAAACGGTACGTTTTTCACGGTTCAGGTTTCCGGTGAAAAGGGGTTGGCGCATGGGTGCAACGGCAGCCAGATGGCTCGTCGGCGGGATGCTCGCCGTCAGCGCGAGCCTCGCGGTGACGGTGCCGCCGGCACTCGCGTCGGACCCGGCGCGGGCGACCGCGTTCGCCGCCGCACGGGCCGAGCCGTCGGACGACACCAGGGTCACCTTCGAGGTGGTCCCCGCCTCGCCGACCGCCACCCCGACCACGCCGACCCCGCATCCGTCCACCCCGACGCCCAGTCACGGTGGTCAGCTGCCGGTCACCGGCCCGGGTGGACCGGTCCTGCCGCTCGCCGCGCTGGGCATGACCCTGCTGGCCCTCGGGTGGCTGGCCGTACGCCGCCGCCGGCCGAGCTGACGCGCGGTCGCCAACGGTCTCAGCCGTCGACCGGGACGCGCTCCCGGGGTGGGACGGCGGGGACGCGCCGGGACCGGCGCAGGAGCACCCCGAGAGTGGTGAGCAGCAGCAGCGCCGCCACGGCCGCACCCCCGGTCCAGCCGGTGAGCAGTCCGGAGACGACGCTGCCCCTCCTGCCAGCCTGACCGGGATCGGGGAAGGCGATCCGCACGGTCGCGCCGCGCTTCACCGTTCCGCTCTCCAGGGTCACCTCGGCCTTCCACGGTCCGTTCGGCAACTCGGTGGGGAGCCGGGCGACGACCTGCCCGGAGCCGCCCGGGGGCAGCGTGACGCCCTGCCCGACGGGGAACGGTCCGGCCCGGCTTCCGGCCGGTCCCTCGCTCAGCGCGATCGCGCCGGTCAGGTCCACGGCCCGGCCGCCGGTGTTGGTGACCTGGACGGTCACCGACGGCACGCCCTCGGGGCTGCGGGCCGGCCGCAGCTCGCCGATCGCGAAGTCGGAGGCCGGCTCGCCGCCGGGGCCGACGTCGAGATACATCCGGACGCCGACCCGGTGAATCTGGTTGATCTCGCCGCTGGGTCGGGCTGCCGATCGGGTGGCCGCCCAGACCACCCCGTACCGCTCGCCGCGCGGGGTGGTCGGCGGCACCGTGATGGTGGCCCGGACCCGGGTCTCGCCCCACGGCTCCAACTCCACCGAGCTGCGATCGAGGGTGGTCCACGAGGTCAGCTCGTTGGCCGCTCGGCCCTCGCCGAACCGGAACGCCGAGCCGTCCAGGGTCGCCGCCGCCGGGTACACGTCGACCCGGCGGGGCTCGGCCGTGCGGTTGACGATCAACAGTTGTCGCTTGATGGTGGTGCCCGGGGGCAGGTGGTCGACGATGTAGCGCAGAGCCCGGGGGTCGGCGCGGCGGTCGGTCGGAGCCTCCAGCAACCGGATCCCGATGCTGCCCTCGTCCGGCTCGGCCGCGCCGGCCCGGGTCGGCAGACCCGGACCGGCGAGGCAGAACAGGGCGAGCGCGACCGCGAGGGCCGACCGCCCGCGGCGGCTACGCCACCGAATGTGTCACCGTGCCGGTGTAGACGCCCGCGATGCTGTCCAGCGGCACGTTGACCACCAGGGTGGGGTTCCAGGCGGCGGTGTTGCCGCCGGTGCCGCCACCGTGGGTGAACGCGGTGAGCGGTGTGGTGCTGGACAGCGGCGCGGCATCGCCGGCGGTGAGCTGTCCCGGGGTGAAGGAGCCGGTGCCGGCGGTCGAAGTTGCCGGACCCGACCAGTAGTTGATCTCCTCGGGGAGGACCGTCTCGGGCGGGGAGCTGGTGCCGGTCTGGAAGACGGTCGCCGTCACCGAGGCGGTCCAGGACGCGTCGGAGCCGGCCCGGGAGTCGGTGACGGTCACCGCGCCGAGTTGGCCGGTGATGGTGCCACCGGGAGCGCCGGAGCCGAGGTCGGCGGTGGCCGGCGCGTCGATGTCGAGGGTGCCGGCCAGCACCTCGAACGTGGTGGTCGTGGTGTCGGTGGGCGCGGCGGCGGCCGGCGCGGCGAGAACGCCGACCATCGCGGCGGCGACCGCCCCGGCGAGACAGATCCTGGCAGTACGCACTGTTCGTTTACCCCGTCTTCTCGAAGTGAGCCGACGTGGGTCCTCGCCACGTCGGCTACTTCGGAAGATAGGGCAGATAGTGTGTCAAACAGGACAAACCGGTCTTATGTCACCGGATGGTCACAGTGTGCGCCCTCAGATCAGCGCAGCCTCCGCCGCGACCAGGAACGCGTCGTTCTCGGCCGGGGTGCCGATCGTGACCCGCACCCCGTCCCCGGCGAACGGCCGCACGATCACGCCGCGCGCCTCGCACGCCCTGCCGAACGCCACGGCCCGATCGCCAAGCGGCAGCCAGACGAAGTTCGCCTGACTGGTCGGCACGTCCGGCACGAACTTGCGCAGCGCCTCGGTGACCCGGTCCCGCTCGGCGACGACGAGCGCGCACCGGCGTTCCATCTCGGCGGCCTGGGTCAGCGCCGCGAGGGCGCCGGCCTGGGCAGCCGTGCTCGTCGAGAACGGCGTCACCACCTTGCGGATCGCCGCCGCCACCACAGGCTGCGCGACGAGCCAGCCGATCCGCAGCCCGGCCAGACCCCACGCCTTGGACAGGGTGCGCAGCACCGCCACGTTCGGCCGGTCCAGGTAGTCGAGGCCGTCCGGCACCTCCGGATCGGTGACGAACTCCCGGTACGCCTCGTCGATGACCACCAGCACGTCGTCGGGCACCGCGTCGAGGAAGCGGTCCAGCTCGGCGCGGCGTACCGCGGTGCCGGTCGGGTTGTTCGGGTTGCAGACCAGGATCATCCTGGTCCGGTCGGTCACCGCCGCGGCCATCGCCGCCAGGTCGTGCCCGTGCCCGGCGTCATTGGGCACCCGCACGCTCGTCGCGCCGCTGGTCGCCGCGATGATCGGGTACGCCTCGAAGGACCGCCACGAGTAGAGCAGCTCGTCACCGGGCAGGCAGGTGGCCCGTACCAGGTGCTCGGCGAGCGCCACCGACCCGCAGCCGGTGGCGATCCGGTCGGCGTCCACGCCGTACCGCTCGGCCAGCGCGTCGCGCAGTGCCACCACGCCCATGTCCGGGTAGCGGTGCGAGGCGCTGACCGCCTCGGTGACCGCCTCGACCACGCCGGGCAGGGGGCCGTACGGCACCTCGTTGCTGGCCAGCTTGATCGCCTCGGACAGGCCCAGCTCGCGGGCCAGGTCGGCGGGACTGCGCCCCGGCACGTAGCTGGGCAGCGCGTCCAGGTCGGCGCGGGTCAGCCGTAGCGCCGGCTGGTGACGTCCGGAGTCGGTCATGGGGTGTCTCCCGGGGGCTGCTCGTCGTTCGAGGGGGCGGAGGCGGTGCTGGCGGGGACCTCGACCACGACCGTCTGCACGCGCTTGTCGTGCAGCGCCTGGCGCAGCGGGTGGTCGAAGAGGGGGGAGAGGGCGTCGACCAGTTGCAGCACCAGGCCGAGGCCGGCGCAGTACCAGAGCAGGGTGGGCAGACCCATCGTGGTCCACCGGCCGAACGCCCGGGCGAAGCCCAGCGGCTGGTCGGCGGCGAGGGGCACGGCACGGATCCGCATCACCCGCTTGCCGAAGGTCTGCCCGTGGGACGCCATGGCGGGCACCTCGTACGCCAGCCAGAGCGCCGTGGCGATCAGCAGGATCACCACCTGGAGCAGCCCCGCCTGCTCACCGATCTGCGGCAGGTCGTCGGTGGAGGTGTCGCCGGCGAACGCCCGCCGGATCACCTCCCGCCAGTACGGCAGCATCTCCTCGATCAGCCGCCAGACGAACCAGCCGTTCACCAGGGCGTTCAGGGCGAAGACGATCGTGAAGTCGATCAGCCGGGCGGCGAAGCGGCGGCCGTAGCCGGCCAGCCTCAGCCCGTGCGGGCGGGGCTCCGGCGGACGGCCCGGCCAGCCGGGTGGCACGCCCTGCGGCGACCAGCCGGGAGGGGCGCCCTGCGGCGACCAGCCGGGAGGGGCGCCCTGCGGCGACCATCCGGGCGGACCGGCCTGCGGTGCCCAACCCGGCCCCTGCCCCGGCTGAGCACCGTACGGCGGGTGGGTGCCGTGGCCCGGCTGGCCGCCGTGGCTCGGCGCGCTGTGCGGCGGTCGGCCCGGGGCGGTCGCCGCCGGTTCGAGGGCCGGCGGGGCGACCGGTACGGGCGGCGGCTCGGGCGGTGGCGGCCCGTCCGGCGGGGTGGCGTCGACCGGAATGGGCGCGCCGAGCCAACCCTCGCCGTCCCAGTACCGTCGGGTCTCAGGGTCGGCGGGGTCGACGTACCAACCCGGTTGCACACTCACGAAGCCACCTTAACGACGACCGTCCCGGCGAACTTGTCGTGGAGGCACTGCTGCCAGGGCTTGTCCCAGAGCTGCCACAACCCGTCGGCGTAGCTCATGCCCGGAACCAGGGAGCACGCCAGGTACTGCACGAGCCACCGCCGGCCGGCCATCCGCCGGTCGAGCGTGCCGGCCGGGTCGAGCGGCACCACCCGCAGCTTCATGACCTTCTTGCCGAGCGTCTGGCCGCCGCGCTTGAGGTACTCCACGTGATACAGCCAGTAGAGGCCGAGCAGCACGACGAACAGGCCGGCCTGGAACAGCAGGATCGGCAGGAAGAACTCCGTCAGGAAGGTGCCCGGATCGGGCTCCACCAGGGTGCCGTCCGGGTTGGTCCGGGTCATCTCGGTGAGCATCCGCCACCACAGGACCAGGAAGACCGGCATGAACAGCACCAACGACACGACGCTCGCCACTGCCGTGTCGATCAGCCAGGCCAGCAGCCGGTCGCCGAAGCTGGCCAGCGGCTGCCCGGCCGGGCTCACCGTCGGCGGCACGGCGAACTGCGGCGGCACCGGGTAGTGCGGCGGCATCGGGTAGTGCGGCGGCGGAGCGTACCCGGGTGGGGCGTACTGCGGCGGCACGGCGTACCCCTGGGGGTGTGGTCCGGGCGGCGGCGCGAAGCCGCCGGCGGCGGGCTGAGGCCCACCGGCCGGCGGCGTCGGGTACGACGGAGGCTGCGTCACGCTCGCAAGTGTTACAGGTTGCCGCGCGCTTCCTGCTCCCGCTCGATCGCCTCGAACAGCGCCTTGAAGTTGCCCTTGCCGAAGCCCAGCGAGCCGTGTCGCTCGATCAGCTCGAAGAAGACGGTGGGGCGGTCCTGCACCGGCTTGGTGAAGATCTGGAGCAGGTAGCCGTCCTCGTCCCGGTCGACCAGGATCTTGCGGGCCTTCAGTTCCTCGATCGGCACCCGCACGTTGCCGATCCGGCCGCGCAGCTCCGGGTCGTCGTAGTACGAGTCGGGGGTGTCCAGGAACTCGACGCCGGCGGCCCGCATCGCGTCGACGCTGGCCACGATGTCGTTGGTGGCGACCGCGATGTGCTGGGCGCCCGGGCCCTGGTAGAACTCCAGGTACTCGTCGATCTGCGACTTCTTGCGGGCCACCGCCGGCTCGTTGAGCGGGAACTTCACCTTGCGGGTGCCGTTCGCCACGACCTTGCTCATCAGCGCCGAGTAGTCGGTGGCGATGTCGTCGCCGATGAACTCCGCCATGTTGGAGAAGCCCATCACCCGCTTGTAGAACTCGACCCACTCGTCCATCCGGCCCAGCTCCACGTTGCCGACCACGTGGTCGACGGCCTGGAAGAAGCGCTTCGGCTGGATGCCGGCGTCGATCATGGGCTGCCGGTCCACGATCGGGCCGCGGGCCACGAAGCCGGGCAGGAACGGGCCGGTGTAGCGGGACCGGTCGACCAGCGTGTGCCGGGTGTCGCCGTACGCGGCGATGGCGGCCATCCGGACCGTGCCGTTCTCGTCGCTCACCTCGTGCGGCTCGACGACGCTCCGGGCGCCCTGCGCGACGGCGTGCGCGTACGCGGCGTCGACGTCCGGAACCTCCAGCGCGATGTCGCTGACCCCGTCGCTGTGCCGGGCCACGTGCTCGGCGCCGTCGGCGTCCGGGCGCACCGCGCCGGTCAGGACGAACCGGGCCGAGCCGCTGGTCAGCACGTACTGGGCGTGGTCGCGGTAGCCCTGCTCGGGGCCGCGGTACGCCACGCAGGTCATGCCGAACGCGGTGGAGTAGTAGTGCGCGGCCTGCTTGGCGTTGCCGACCAGGAAGTGCACGTGGTCGAGGCCCCGGACCGGGAACGGGTCGTGGCTGATGTCGTGGTCGACAGCGCCGACGAGCCGGTCGACGTCGACGTCCTCGGTCGACTGGGGTCGGTCGATCGCCTGGGTCATGGTGGCCTCCCTCGCGTACCGGCCGGCCTCGTGGGCCGGTTGTTGACCGAAGGATCGCCGCGCCGGCATCAGGTGGGCAACTGTCGGCGTAAACGCTGGTCAGGTTGTGCATTCGGTATGGTCTGAACCCATGGAGGGTGAGCAGACTGTACAGCTCGACGCGCTCGACGTCCGCTTGATCGAACTACTCGCCGAGGAGCCGCGGATCGGGGTGCTGGAGTGCTCCCGGCGGCTCGGCGTGGCCCGGGGCACCGTGCAGGCCCGCCTCGACAAGCTGGTCGACAGGGGCGTCATCGGCGGCTTCGGCCCGGAGATCTCACCGGCCGCGATCGGGTTCGGGGTGACCAGCTTCGTCACCCTGGAGATCAGCCAGCGGCACGGCCACGACCCGGTCACCGCCCACCTCGCCGCGATCCCCGAGGTGCTGGAGGCGCACACCATCACCGGCTCCAGCGACCTGCTCTGCCGGATCGTGGCCCGCTCCAACACCGACCTGCAACGCGTCATCGACCAGATCGTCTCGTCCGCCGGCATCACCCGGGCGTCCACGATCATCGCGCTGGCCGAGCAGATCCCGTACCGCACATTGCCGTTGGTCCGCAGCGCCGTTCGCACCGAAGGAAGGGCACCTTCCTAACGCTTCCAGTAGAGGAAGGGCCCCCCGTTAACACCTTCGGGCCCAGAAAGCGTGGCGACACGGCGGCGCGGGCGTACGGAAGATCCCTGAACCTGGCTACGGTGTGCGGTGTGGCGAAGGGGAGCGTGCGCGGTGGGCTGCTGCTCGGTCTCGCCGTGGTCGTCGCCCTCGCCGCCACCGGCGTCTGGAACCCGTTCCCCGGCCTGTGGGACTGGGTCGACCGCAGCGATCCGATCTCCGAGCCGGACGTGGTCTGGCAACAGCGCATCGGCGGCACCCCGCGCAGCGTGACGATCGCCGGCGACACCGTCGTGGTGGAGCAGCGTACCCGGGTCGAGGCCCGCAGCCTGGCCACCGGCGCCCAGCTCTGGGAGCGCAAGGCGGACTGGTCGGCGGTCGCCGGCGGTGACCGGGACCCGGTCGTCGCCGTGGGCAAGCTGCTGGTCAAGGGGTACGAGCTGCTCGACCCGGCCACCGGGGCGACACGGCGGCGCGACAACGACGCGGTGGCCGTCTGGACGTACCGCAACCTGCTGCTGGACGCCAGCTGCACGGACGCCACCGACTGCACCCTGAGCGCCTGGGACCCGCGCGGCACCACGCCACTGTGGACGGCGTTCCTGCCCGGCGTGCACAGCGGCCTGCTCGCCGACAACCCGGGGCTGCGCGGCACCCGCCGGCTCACCGCCCCCCGCGTCGACGACGGTGTCGCCGGCCCCGAGTCGGTGCCGCCGCTGCTCGGCTTCCCCGTCGACGGTCGGGTGCACGTCGTCGACACCGCCACGGGCCGCGTCCTGCAGAACGTGGAGCCCGGCCAGGACGAGCGGCTCTCGGTGGTGGGCGGCCGGATGCTGCGGATCGCCGCCCGCTCGCAGGACGGGTCCTGCTACTTCGCGATCTCCGCCCGCGACCCGGCCACCGGGGAGGAGGCCTGGCAGCGGGCCGGCGTCAACCTGCGGACCGCCGACAACGCCGGCTGCGCGCAGCGCGAGGACCCGCAGGGCGCGCGGAACGTGCTGATCGGCGTCGGCGCGGACGGCCGCGAGGCGGTCCTCGACGGGTACGACGGGCGGCTGCTGTGGGTCGGCGAACCGGGCACCCGACTCGTCGCCGTCGACGACCGGTACGCGGTGTTCCGGGCCGCCGACAAGCGGTCGGTGGTGACCCGTGAACTCGGCACCGACCGGGTGCTGTGGACCCGCCCCGCCAGCGGCAAGGCCGGTGCTGCGCTCACGCCGTACGCGGCGCTGATCGCCGACGAGAAGCCGTCCCGGTTGACCGCGCTGGACCCGCGCACGGGTCGGGAGCTGGCCGTCGTGCGGACCTCGGCGAACGCCCTCGCCGTCGGGCCACGAGGCATGATCATCGGGGAGGGGCGGGAGATCGGCTACATCCGCTTCGGCGCCTCCGCGGGCACCCCCGGGCGTCCCGGCGACGGCGGTGTCCCGCGCCCCGGCGGCACCGGCCCCGGCGGACCGGACGGCGGCGACGACTGCGGACCCAAACGGGAACTCTGCCCCGACCCGGGCGGCGGCAAGGACGGCTGATGAGAGCGGCGTCCCAGACGCAGCCCGGCGGGTGGGAATGATCGGCCGGTCTGCCCTAGGCTTGCCGCTCATGAGCAGTGCCGCCGCATTCTCGTACGCCCCCCTCCTGCCGACCGGCCCCGACCAGACGGAATACCGCCTGGTCACCGACGAGGGCGTGGACGTCGTACACGGCCCCGGGGGCCGCCGGTTCCTCACCGTGGAGCCGGCCGCGCTCACCGCGCTGACCGCCGAGGCGATGCACGACATCGCGCACTTCCTGCGCCCGGCGCACCTGGCCCAGCTCCGGTCGATCATCGACGACCCGGCCGCCTCGCCGAACGACCGGTTCGTCGCACTGGACCTGCTGCGCAACGCCAACATCGCCGCCGGCGGGGTACTGCCCATGTGCCAGGACACCGGCACCGCGATCGTGATGGGCAAGCGTGGCCGGCACGTACTGACCGACGGGGCCGACGCCGAGGCCATCTCGCGGGGCGTCTACCAGGCATACACGCGACTGAACCTGCGCTACTCGCAGCTCGCCCCGCTGACCATGTGGGACGAGCGGAACACCGGCAGCAACCTGCCCGCCCAGGTGGACCTGTACGCCGAGGACCCGGACGGGCACCCCGACGCGTACAAGTTCCTGTTCATGGCCAAGGGCGGCGGTTCGGCCAACAAGTCGTACCTCTACCAGGAGACCAAGGCGCTGCTCAACCCGACGCGGATGATGCAGTTCCTGGAGGAGAAGCTCCGGCTGATCGGCACCGCCGCCTGCCCGCCGTACCACCTGGCCATCGTCATCGGCGGCACCTCCGCCGAGTACGCGCTGAAGACCGCGAAGTACGCGAGCGCGAAGTACCTCGACGCGCTGCCCACCGCCGGCTCGATGAGCGCGCACGGCTTCCGGGACCTGGAGCTGGAGGCGCAGGTGCTGGAGCTGACCCGCAACTTCGGCATCGGCGCCCAGTTCGGTGGCCGGTACTTCTGCCACGACGTACGGGTGGTCCGGCTGCCCCGGCACGGCGCTTCCTGCCCGGTGGCGATCGCCGTCTCCTGCTCCGCCGACCGGCAGGCCGTCGCCAAGATCACCCCGTCGGGTGTGTGGCTGGAACGCCTCGAAACCGACCCGGCGCGGTTCCTGCCCGACGTCACCGACGACTCCCTCGACGGTGAGATGGTCGTCCGGGTCGACCTGAACCGGCCGATGGACGAGATCCGCGCCGAACTGTCGAAGTACCCGGTCAAGACCCGGCTGTCCCTGTCCGGCCCGCTGGTCGTCGCCCGGGACATCGCCCACGCCAAGATCGCCGAGCGGTTGGACGCCGGCGAACCCATGCCGCAGTACCTCCGCGACCACGCCGTCTACTACGCCGGCCCCGCAAAGACCCCCGAGGGGTACGCGTCCGGCTCCTTCGGCCCCACCACCGCCGGCCGGATGGACGCCTACGTGGAGAAGTTCCAGGCCGCCGGCGGCTCGCAGGTGATGCTGGCCAAGGGCAACCGCTCCGGTCAGGTGACCCGCTCCTGCCAGCAGCACGGCGGCTTCTACCTCGGTTCCATCGGCGGCCCCGCTGCCCGCCTCGCCCAGGACTGCATCAAGCACGTCGAGGTGCTCGAATACGCCGAGCTGGGCATGGAGGCCGTCTGGAAGATCGAGGTGGAGGACTTCCCCGCCTTCATCGTGGTCGACGACAAGGGCAACGACTTCTTCGCCGAGGTCACCAAGCCGGTGCTCACCGTCGGCCGTCGCTGACGCGACCCGTACGGCGAAGGGGCACCGGGCGGTCGCCCGGTGCCCCTTCCTGTCATCTGTGCTGAACCGACATCGGTGCGCCCACCCCGCTGGGGTGGGGCGGGCGCACCGCCCCCGTCGGATGCCGTCACCGACAACCCGGAGCGAGTGTGCTGCGCACCGCTGTCGATCCGCTCTCAGATCACTCTCGCCTGACTGCGCTGATCTGTGATCGCCGGACTACTCTGCTGAAGTTGCACCACTGATGCGGGGGAGTTCATGCGGTTCGGGATCCTGGGGCCTCTGCGGGTCGGCGGTGGCGAGTCCACTGTCACCGCCGGCCGCGACCGGATCGTCCTCGCCATGCTGCTGCTGCGGGCCGGCCGGCTGGTACCCGTCGAGGAACTGATCGACGCGGTGTGGGAGGAGCACCCGCCGGCCACCGCCCGGGCCCAGTTGCAGACCTGCGTGTCGCGGTTGCGTCGCAGGTTCACCGAGCTGGGCCTCACCCCGGAAACCATCATCACCGACCCGGCCGGGTACGGCATCCGTACCGGCCCCGACGACCTGGACGCCGAGGTCTTCGCCCGCACGGTGGAGGCGGCCCGGGTCGCCGTCACGGCCGGCCGGCTGGCCGAGGCCGGTGAGCGGTTCCGCGCCGCCCTCGCGCTCTGGCGCGGGCCGGCCCTCAGCGGCATCCCGAGCGGCAGCATCCGCCGACGCGCCCAGGCGCTCGACGAGCAGCGCCTCACCGTCCTGGAGGAGTGCGTCGACGTCGAACTGCGCCTCGGGCGGGCCGCCGAGCTGATCGAGGATCTGGCCGAGAGCGTCGACCAGCACCCGCTGCGCGAGCGTCTGCGCGGCCAGTTGATGCTGGCGCTGTCCTCGGTCGGCCGGCAGGCGGACGCGCTGGCGGTCTACCGGGAGGGCCGGCGGTTCTACGCCGACGAGTTGGGCATCGAACCGGGCACCGGGTTGCAGGAGCTGCACCAGCGCGTACTCGCCGGCGATCTGGCGCTGGCCGGACAGGAAACCCGCTCGGTCGCGTCGGTCCGCTCACTGCCCCGGGCGATCGGCGACTTCACCGGTCGGCAGGAGACGCTGGCGCGCCTCATGAAGGAGGTGCAGGACGGCGCGCGGATCCAACTGGTCGACGGCATGGCCGGCAGCGGCAAGACCGCCCTCGCCGTGCACGTCGCCACAGCGCTCGCGGACGACTACCCCGACGCGCAGCTCTTCATCGACCTGCACGGGCACAGCGAGCGCACCCCGTTGACGCCGGCCGCGGCGGTCGCCACGCTGCTACGGCAACTCGGTGTACCCGCCGAGCAGGTGCCCACGAACCCGGAAGACCGGTTGGCGCTCTGGCGGACCGAACTGGCCGGCCGGCGAGCCCTCGTGGTCCTGGACAACGCGGCCACCGCCGACCAGGTGACACCGCTGCTGCCCAACGGTTCGCAGTGCCTGATCCTGATCACCAGCCGGCGACGGCTGGTCGGCGTGGACGAGGGACGCCCGTCGTCTTTGCCCGTGCTCGACACCGACGAGGCGGTCGAGCTGCTCGGACGGGTGGCCGGCGTGGACCGGGTGGCGGCGGAGCCGGAGGCGGCCACCGAGGTCGTCCGGCGCTGCGGCCACCTGCCTCTCGCGATCCGGCTGGCCGGTGCCCGGCTGGCGCACCGGCCCCGGTGGCGCATCGCCGACCTGGCGGAACGGCTGATCTCCCGACGTGATCCGTTGGCCGAGTTCGAGGCGGGCGAGCGGTCCGTCGGCCGCGCGTTCGCCCTGTCGTACGCCCAGGTGTCGCCGGCCGCGCAGCGCGCGTTCCGGCTCCTGGGCCTGCACCCGGGGGTACGGTTCGACAGCGCGGTCGCCGCGGCTCTCACCGAGCAGCCGCTCCCCGAGGCGCAGGACCTGCTTGATGAGCTGGTCGACGCGAACCTGGTGGAGGAGACGGCGCCGGACCGGTACCGGCTGCACGACCTGGTCCGGGAGTACGCGCGTTCGCTCGTGGCCGAGCCGGAGCGGGCGGTGGAGCGGCGGCTCGGCATCGAGCGTCTGCTCGACCATCACCTGCACGTCGCCGTGGTGATCGCCCGCCGGAGGGAACTCTCCTCCGGCGACACCCTGGCGCTGCTGCCCGAGCCCGCCCGTCCGGAGCTGGTCCTGCCCGTCGCCGAACAGGGCGGCGGGTGGTTCGACGAGAACCTGGCCGTGCTGACCGCCCTGGTACGCCTCGCGGACGAGGAGGGTTTTCTCCAGCGGTGCTGGCAGTTGGCGCGCGCCTGCTGGCACGCCCAGTTCGACAGCGGGCACCTGGACGAGCTGATCGAGACGCACACGGTCGCGCTGAGCGCCGCCGAGGCGCTGGGCGACGACACGGCGGTGGGTACGACCCTCAACTACCTCGCCTCGGCCCACTACCGGCTCGGTCGGTTCACCGAGTCGACCCGACTGATGGAGAGGTCGGTCGGCCTGTACCGCGAGCTCGGGTTGTGGAGGGAGGTGCGCAACAGCCTGGGGAACCTGGGTACGTCGTACGCGGCGAACGGCGACTACCGCAGAGGCATCGAGTGCTACGACGCCGGGGTGGCCCTCGCGCGGCAGATGCGGGAGCGGGTGCCACTCGCGAACGGGCTGAACAATCTGGCGATCGCCCTGTTTCTCTGCGGCCGGTACGACGAGGCGCTGCACACGTGTCGACGGCACCTGGCGCTGGCCCGGGAGATCGGCGATCCGCGACAGCTCGGCAACGCCATGGGTCACCTGGGGATGATCCGGCACCGGATGGGTGACGTGGGGCCGGCACGTCGACTGCTGCGGTCCGCTCTGCGCCTCAAGCGGCAGGTCGGTGCCCGGTTCGGTGAGGGTGAGGTGCTCAACGAGATCGGGGCGATGGACCGGGAGGCCGGGCATCCGGAACGGGCCGCCGACCTGCACCGCGCGGCGCTCGTCGCGATGACCCAGGTGGGTGACCGCATCGGCCAGTGCGCCTCGCGCAATCTGCTGGCGCGGGCGATCCTGGAGCAGGGCGATGTGACCAGCGCGCTCGACCTGTATCGCCGGGTGCTCGCCGACGCCTCGCAACTGGATGCCCGCTACGAGCAGGCCCGGGCGTTGGAGGGCATCGCCCGTTGTCTGCTGGGCAGCGACCCGGTCGCGGCGCGTGCGGACCTGAACCGGGCGCTGGGGTTGTACCGGCAGGTCGAGTCGCCGGATCGGTACGAGGTGGAACGGCTGCTCGCCGAGTTGGGCTGACGGATCATCTGCGAGTCGGCCACGGGCGCGGCAGGATGGTACGCGTGACGACTCCAGAGGCGACCGGATACCGGATCGAACGCGACTCGATGGGCGAGGTGGAGGTGCCCGCCGAGGCGTTGTGGCGGGCGCAGACCCAGCGTGCGGTGCAGAACTTCCCGATCTCCGGGCGGGGCATCGAGCCGGCCCAGATCAAGGCGCTCGCGCAGATCAAGGGCGCGGCGGCGGAGGTCAACGGCGAGCTGGGCGTGATCGACGCGAACATCGCCGCGGCCATCGCCGCAGCGGCGGCGCACGTGGCCGACGGCGGTTACGACGACCAGTTCCCGGTGGACGTGTTCCAGACCGGCTCGGGCACCTCGTCGAACATGAACACCAACGAGGTGATCGCCACCCTGGCGGGCCGTGAGCTGGGCTCGCCGGTGCACCCCAACGACCACGTCAACGCGTCCCAGTCGAGCAACGACGTGTTCCCGTCGTCGATCCATCTGGCCGCCACGCAGTTCATCGTGGAGGATCTGCTGCCGTCGCTGAACCACCTCGCCGCCGCGTTGGAGGAGAAGGCGGCGGAGTTCGAGACGGTGGTCAAGGCGGGGCGTACCCACCTGATGGACGCCACCCCGGTCACCCTCGGCCAGGAGTTCGGCGGGTACGCCGCGCAGGTCCGCTACGGCGTGGAGCGGCTGGAGGGTTCGCTGCCCAGGCTGGCGGAGCTGCCGCTGGGCGGGACCGCCGTGGGCACCGGGATCAACACCCCGCTGGGCTTCGCCGCGGCGGTGATCGAGAAGCTGCGCGCGTCCACGGGGTTGCCGCTGTCCGAGGCCCGCAACCACTTCGAGGCGCAGGGCGCCCGGGACGCACTCGTGGAGACGTCGGGGCAGTTGCGGACCGTGGCGGTCGGCCTCTACAAGGTCGCCAACGACATCCGCTGGATGGGCTCCGGCCCCCGCGCCGGCCTCCGTGAGCTGCGCATCCCCGACCTCCAGCCCGGTTCGTCGATCATGCCCGGCAAGGTCAACCCGGTGGTCGCCGAGGCGATGCGGCAGGTGTGCGCCCAGGTGATCGGCAACGACGCGACGGTCGCCTTCGCCGGCTCCCAGGGCGACTTCGAGCTGAACGTCATGCTCCCTGTGATGGGCCGCAACCTGCTGGAGTCGATCCGGCTGCTGGCCGCCGTGAGCCGCCTGTTCGCCGACCGCCTGGTGGCCGGCCTGGTCGCGGACGCCGAGGTCTGCCTGGCGTACGCCGAGGGCTCGCCGTCGATCGTCACCCCACTGAACCGCTACCTGGGGTACGACGAGGCCGCCTCGATCGCCAAGGAGGCGCTGGCCAAGCAGACCTCCATCCGCGAGGTGGTGATCTCCCGGGGTCACGTCGACTCCGGCAAGCTCACCGAGACCCAGCTCGACGAGACCCTGGACCTGCTCCGCATGACCCACCCCTGAGGCGGGGTCGCCGCGCCACGATCGTGCTCGATCCCGGAAACAGTGATTTCGGCCCGTCAGGAGGCCACTACTTCCACGATCGAGCACGATCTTGCACGGCGGTCGGGGTGCACTGTCGGTCGGCGGCGATGTCGTCGACGCGTACTCCTGGCGGCTCTTCGCGGTCGCGCCCGCGCTGCCGCGACCGCCTCGCCCGCGACGGCGGTCGCGGCGCCCTGGGTAAATGGTTCGACGGGTCGGCGGGCGGGCGGGATGATCCGGTCATGGGTGGAGTGCCTGAGGCGACCGAGCGGTTGCTGCTGCGGCGGTTGACGATGGCCGACGTGGACGTGCTCGTGGAGCTGGACAGCGACCCGGAGGTGATGCGGTTCCTCACCGGTGGCGTCGCCACGCCGCTGGTCACCGTCCGGGATGAGCAGTTGCCGAAGCTGCTCGCCCAGTACGACAGGTATCCCGGGCTGGGTCGCTGGGCGGCGCTCGACCGGGGGACCGGCGATTTCCTGGGCTGGTTCGCGCTCGACCCGTCGGAGGACGGCACGGAGGCCGAGCTGGGTTACCGGCTGCGCCGCTCGGCGTGGGGGCGTGGCCTGGCCACCGAGGGGTCCCGGGCGCTGGTCAGGTACGCCTTCGACCGGGTGGGCGTGCGTCGGGTCTGGGCCGAGACGATGGCGGTCAACGAGCGGTCCCGGCGGGTGCTGGCGAAGGCGGGTCTGCGGCACGTACGCACCTTCCACCTCCAGTGGGACGACCCGATCCCGGGCACGGAGCACGGCGAGGTGGAGTACGAGGCGTGGGCCGACGCCGATCAGGAACGGCCGGCGGCCCTGCGCGCCCGGTAGGCGGTCACCGCCGCGCGGTTGCCGCAGCCGGCCTCGCAGAAGCGCCGCGACCGGTTGCGGGACAGGTCGACGACCACGTTGTCGCAGTCCGGGAATTCGCAGATCCGCAGCCGACGCAGCTCACCGGCGCGGACCAGGTCGGCCACGGCCATCGCCGCCTCCACCGCGATGCGGGTCGCCAGCGGGGCGTCCCGGGGTACGGCGTGCAGATGGTACGGCTCGTCGTCGTGCTCGATGAGCTGCGGCAGCGCCCTGTGTTCCAGCAGCAGACCGTTGACCAGGGTGACGATCTCGGGTGGGTCGGCGTGCCAGATGCGGCGTAGCCGGGGCCGCAGCTCCCGAACGGCGTGCAACTCGGCTTCGGTGTGCTCGTGCCGTCCGGTGTAGGCGTGCCGGGCGAAGAACGCGTCCAGGGCGGCGACGTCGGGGAGCAGGTCACCGTCGCGGCCCGCCGTGTTCACGAGTGCGGCGGCGGCGATCAGAGAACATTCGGTGTCATGAGCGAACAGCAACTTGACTCCTGTCACAGGCTCCGCCTAGCGTCATCGGCACAAGGATAGTTTGCTCATGACACCCGTGCCGTTCCGAGGAGCGCGAGATGCACCGACGACCCGCCGCCGGCGCCGCCCTGGCGCTGCTCTCCGCGGTCACCTTCGCCACCTCGGGCACCTTCGCGCGCTCCCTCATCGACGCCGGCTGGTCCGCCGAGGCCGTCGTCATCGTCCGGGTCGGCATCGCCGCCCTGGTCCTGGCGATCCCCGCCCTGCTGTCGCTGCGTGGCAGATGGGACGTGCTGCGGCGGAACACCACGGCCATCGCCCTGTTCGGGCTGCTCGGGGTCGCGGTGGCCCAGGCCTGCTTCTTCAACGCCGTTCGCTACCTGCCGGTCGGCGTCGCCCTGCTGCTCGAATACCTCGGCATCATCCTCGTCGTCGGCTGGATGTGGCTCCGACACGGTCAGCGTCCCCGCCGACTCACCGTGATCGGCTCGGTGGCAGCCCTGGCCGGACTGGCGTTCGTGCTGGACCTCGCCGGCAACGCCGACTTCCACCCGGTGGGCGTGCTCTGGGGGCTGGGCGCCGCGTTCGGCCTGGCCGGCTACTTCGTACTCGCCGGCCGCGTCGACCCCCGGCTGCCCTCGGTCGCCATGGCCAGCGGCGGAATGGCCGTCGGCGCCGCCGTGCTGCTCCTGATCGGGCTGACCGGGCTGCTGCCGCTGCGCGCCACCTTCGGCGAGGTCACCTTCGCCGGGCAGCGCACCAGCTGGCTCCTGCCCATCGCCGGACTCTCCCTGGTCGCCGCCGTCGTCGCGTACCTGGCCGGGATCGCCGGCACCCGCATCCTCGGCCCCCGGCTGTCGTCGTTCGTGGGGCTGACCGAGGTGCTCTTCGCGGTGCTCATCGCCTGGCTGCTCCTGGACGAACTGCCCACCGCCTGGCAGCTGTTCGGAGGCGCCCTGATCGTCGCCGGAGTCGCCCTCGTACGCCTCGACGAACTGCGCACCCCGCCCACACCCGCCACGCCCGAGCCCGCGCTGACCGTCAACGCCTGAGACAGCGTCCGGCGTTTGATCCACTCGGGTTTTCCGGAGCCCGGGGTATCGGTCTTGACGGTCGGATCGGTTGCCTACCGACGCCAGCCCCGGGTGATCAGCGCGGCGCGTACCTCGCGGAACACCGCCGGGAAGTCGTCGTGCAGCCGTCGGCTGGTCACGTGCAGCACCAGCCAACCCGCACCGGCGAGCAGGTCGGGCCGACGGCGATCGCGGTGTGGTCGCTCGGGATCGGAGTGCCGCCGACCGTCGTACCCGACGGCCACCCGGAACTCGGGCCAGGCCAGGTCGGGGTGCAGTACGAGCCCGTCGGCCACGCGGATCGGGTGCCGGGTCACCGGCCGGGGAAGCCCGCCCAACACCAGACGTACCCGTAGCTGTGACTCGGGTGGTGACTGCGCGCCCGGATCGGCCAGGCCGAAGATCCATCTCGCCCGCCGGCCACCCGGCCGGTCCGCGTTGGCGGTGCCGAGGGCGGACAGGGCCGCCCGGGTGGTCAGGCCGCCTGCGAGGAGCGAGTCGACGATCGGGACCGCGCGCAGCGGATCCAACCAGGCAGCCGTCTCCCACGCGGCCGAGGTGGGATCGGTGCGGCGCGGTTCGACGGTGTCTCCGAGGGGGAACACAGGGGCGTCGGCGTCGAGCAGGTGCACGCGGAGCCGGCGTTGGGAGTCGACCCGGCGGGTCCTCGGCACCAGGACGTGTACGTCGTCGTCGAACCCCGCGGCGTGCTCGACGCCGTGCAGGTAGGCCGACGACGGGCCGGCGATCACCGCCTCGGGCGGCAGCCGCAGTGCCGCCGCCCGGCAGGCCAGCGCGTGGTCGCGGTCGAGGCGCGCGTCGGCGTACACGTCGTGCCGCAGGCGGATCCAGGACGAGCCACGGAGCTGGTGTCTGGTGGCCAGTCCCTGTCGGATCACGTCCGAGCCGCGGAAGACCTGCCAGGCGAGGGCCGGGGGTCGGTGGGGGCGAGGAGGCATGTGCCCAGACTCGGACCCCCGCCCCGGCACTCGACACCCCTGTGGACAGCGCCGGGGAGGCCGCCCGGGGGTGCCTGTGGATGACTGCCGAACACCTGGTTCGGAGTGCTATACGGCGAGATCAACACCAGATCGGCGTGGTGGCGGTATCGATTGGCGGGTCAGCGTCAGCGCAGGGCGGCGGCGACAGCCGTGGCGGCGGCCCGTACCTGCGGACCGACCAGCCCGACGTCGAGCGGGGCGAGGGCCACCACGCCCACGCTCGCCTCCAACCCGGGTACGTCGAGCACCGGCGCGGCCACCCCGTACGCCCCGGACTGCAACTCCCCGCTGCTGCTCACCGGCTCCGCCACACCGGCCCGGCCGGCCAGGATGGCCCGCCCCGCCGCCCCCCTGTCCAGTGGATGCCGCGCCCCCGTCCGGTACGCCACGTGAAACGACGTCCAGCTCGGCTCGACCACGACCAGCGCGACGCCCTCGCCGCCCTCGACCACGGTCAGGTGCGCGGTCGCGCCGGCCTGCTCCGCGAGCCGACGCAGGGCGGGCAGCGCCCCCTCGGCGAGCAGTGGTTGGGCCCGGCGGGCCAGGTGCAGCACCCCGGCGCCGAGGCGTAGCCGCCCGTCGGCGTCGCGGCGCAGCATCCCGTGCCCGGTCAGCGGGCTCACCAGCCGGTAGACGGCGGCCCGGCCGATCCCCAGCCGGGTCGCGGCCTCGGTGACGGTCAGCCCGCCCGGCGCGTCGGCGACCAGGTGCAGCAGTCGCAGCCCCCGGTCCAGCGTCTGCGCCGTCTCCCCACCCCGCCCGGCGACCGCGTCGGCCGAAGCCGCGGCAGCCTCGGAGCTGACGGGCGGCTCACCGGAGCGTGCGGTCGCATCCACGCCTGGCAGCGTACGACCCGGCACCGGCGGATCCGGACAGGCGTGGACGGCTACCCTTGTACGGTGACGCTACGCATGTATGACACCGCCACTCGAACGGTGCGGGACTTCGTCCCGCGGGAAGCCGGCAAGGTGGGGGTCTACCTGTGTGGTCTCACCCTCCAGGCGCCGCCGCACATCGGCCATCTTCGCTCCGGCGTCAACTACGACGTGTTGCGCCGCTGGCTGCTGGCCGCCGGTTACGAGGTCACCTTCATCCGCAACCTGACCGACATCGACGACAAGATCCTGGTGAAGGCGGGCGAGCAGGGTCGACCGTTCTGGTCGATCGCGTACGCCAACGAGTTGATCCTCGCCGAGTCGTACCGGGCGTTGAACGTACTGCCACCCACCTACGAGCCCCGCGCCACCGGGCACATCCCGGAGATGCACGAGCTGATCACCAAGCTGATCGGTGACGGGCACGCCTACCCGGCCACCGACGGCTCCGGCGACGTCTACTTCGACGTGGCGTCGTGGCCGGCGTACGGGTCGCTGTCGGGTCAGTCCCCGGACGCGATGCAGTCGGCCGGCGACGCCCCCGACCGGGGCAAGCGGGACCCGCGCGACTTCGCCCTCTGGAAGGGCGCGAAGCCGGACGAGCCGGCGGACGCCTACTGGGCGTCGCCGTGGGGGCTGGGCCGCCCGGGCTGGCACATCGAGTGCTCGGCGATGTGCTGGCGGTACCTCGGCCCGGAGTTCGACATCCACGGTGGTGGCCTGGACCTGACGTTCCCGCACCACGAGAACGAGATCGCCCAGTCCCAGGCGGCCGGGCTGCCGTTCGCCCGCTACTGGGTGCACCACGGGCTGCTCAGCATCGGCGGGGCCAAGATGGGCAAGTCGGCGGGCAACGCGCTGGGCCTGGCGTACGTGGACTCGCTGGGTGTGCGGCCGGTGGAGCTGCGCTACTACTACGCCGCCGCCCACTACCGCTCGGTGATCGACTACTCGGAGGATTCGCTGCGCGACGCGGCCACCGCGTACCGGCGGATCGAGGGGTTCGTGCAGCGTGCCGCCGAGCGGGTAGGCGCCGGGCAGCTCGGCGAGCTTCCGGCCGGTTTCGTCGCCGCCATGGACGACGACCTCAACACGTCCGCCGCCCTGGCGGTGCTGCAACAGCACATCAGGGACGGCAACACCGCGCTCAGCGTCGGTGACGATGTGACCGTCCGCACCACCCTGGCCGCGGCGCGGGCGATGCTGGATATCCTCGGCATCGACCCCCTCGACCCGGCGTGGACCGGTGGCGGCCGCTCGGATGATCTGCGTGCCGTGGTGGACTCCCTGATCGCGCTGGCCCTGGAGCAGCGCGCGCAGGCCCGGGGCCGCAAGGACTGGACCGCCGCGGACGCCGTACGCGACCAGCTCAAGCTGGCCGGTGTGGTGGTCGAGGACACCCCCCAGGGCCCCCGTTGGACTATTGGAGAGCAGGACTGATGGCCGGCAACTCGCAGCGCCGTGGCCGGCGACTGACGCCGAAGGCAGGTGCCCCCAAGGGCTCCGGCGGCAAGAACAAGGACTCCCTCACCGGTCGGGGGCGTACGCTGCCCGCCGACGAGCGACCGTGGCACAAGGGCTACTCGGGCACCGAGAAGCTGCCCCAGCGCACCGCCTGGAAGCAGGACAAGGAGCGCCGGGCGGCGGCCGAGGAGGGGCGTGCCCCGAAGATCGGTCAGCCGGGCAGCAAGGACACCACCTGGGGCAAGGGTGGCGGTCGGGGCGTACCGGGCGGTCGGGGTAGCGTGGGCGGCCGCGGTGGCGCCGCCGGACGGGGCGGTAAGCCCGTCGGCCGTGGTGGCCCGCGGGTCGCGCCGGGACGCAAGTCCAACCCCTCCAGGGACACCCCGGAGCTGCTGGTCGGGCGCAACCCGGTGCTGGAGGCGCTGCGCGCCCAGGTGCCGGCGACGGCGCTCTACACCGCGCAGGGCATCGACATGGACGACCGGATCAACGAGATCATCCGGACGGCCGCCGACCGGGGCATCGCCAACCTGGAGATCAGCCGTGCCGAACTGGACCGGATGACCGGTGGGGTGCTGCACCAGGGCGTCGGGTTGCAGGTGCCGCCCTTCGCGTACCAGCCGTTCGACGACATGGTCGCCGCCTCCCTGGAGCAGCAGGCGCCACTGCTTGTCGCACTGGACGGGGTCACCGACCCGCGCAACCTGGGTGCGGTTATCCGTTCGGCCGCCGCTTTCGGTGCGCAGGGTGTCTTCGTACCCGAGCGGCGTGCCGCCGGGATCACCGCGACCGCCTGGCGGACCAGCGCCGGCGCGGCCGCGCGGGTGCCGGTGGCGCAGGTGACGAACCTGACCCGGTCGCTGAAGGCGTGCCGGGACGCCGGCTTCATGGTGGTCGGCCTGGACGCCGACGGCGACACCGACCTGTACGACCTGGAGGCCGCTGTCGGTCCGCTGGTGGTCGTGGTCGGCTCGGAGGGGCGCGGGCTGTCCCGGCTGGTCGGCGAGACCTGCGACCTGACCGTCAGCATTCCGATGATCTCCGAGGTGGAGTCGCTCAACGCCAGCGTGGCCGCCGCCGTCACCCTGGCCGAGGTCGCCCGCCGCCGCTCAATCGAGCTGTAGTCACGTCGACGCGGCCCCTCCCCGACTCCGGGGAGGGGCCGCGTCGTGTGTCTAGATCTGGTGGGTCCAGGCGACGAAGAGCAGCGCACCGGCGAACGCGGTCAGCAGCGTGGTCGGGATCAGCCAGCGCGGGCGCGGCTCCCCGTCGAGGCCGGCGGTCAGCCGCTGGTGGACGGCGGCGATGCCGATCAGCGCGGCCAGCCCGGCGACGGACAGCGGCAGGCCGACCAGGAAGTGCGCCAGCCACGCGCCGGCCCGGGTCGGACCACCCCAGGAACTGTCGTACGGGCCGCGGTCGACCAGCCCGTACAGCACGCCGCGCAACACCATCAGCAGTTCGACGCCGAGCGGCAGCAGGGCGACCGCGCCGAGGAGCAGGCTGAGCACCGCGTGGCCGAGCACCGCGACCGGTCCGGGTCGTCGGCCGGTCACGGCCGCCGGTGGCATCCCGAGCAGTCGGGTACGCAGGGAGCGCCAGCGTGCGACGGCCCCGCCCGTCGGGGCGGTGACGAGCGTGAGCAGGGCGACCGGGATGAGCGTCGCGCAGTAGGCGAGGCTACGGCCGGCCAGCCGGGCGAGCCGGTACGGCCGGGAAGGCGTGATCGGGTGTGCGGTGGCGGACACGGCGTCTCCTCGGGTGCGGCGTTGCCGTGACGCTACGAACCCGACCCGCCCTGCCGAGTCACCCTGTGGAGCCATCCCCGTGCTGGCCCCACAGGGTGAGGTGAAGCCGCCCGGTACGACGGGAGGGGCGGCCCGCCGAAGCGGACCGCCCCTCCCGGTACGGCGTTACGTCAGATCCGGCTGCCCGTGGTGGCGTGGAAGACGTGGCTGCGGCCGGTGCGCGGCTTGACGAACACGGTGTCGCCCATGTTCGGCATGGTGCGCCGGTCGGTGCGGACGACGAAGCGCTCCGAGTTGCCACCAAGCGCGGCGTGACCGTAGACGTTCGCGTCCGAGCCGAGGTCCTCGACGAGCTCGACGACGACCGGCATGCCGCCCTCGGTCGGGCTGACCAGGTCGCAGTCCTCCGGACGGAAGCCGACGGTCACCTTGCCGTCGCCGCCCTCGGCGCGGGCCGCGGCGACCTGCTCGCGGGTCAGCGGGATGTGCAGCTCGGCGAACTCGGCGCCCTGCTCGTTGAGCGAGACGGTCTTGATGTTCATGGCGGGGGAGCCCATGAAGCCGGCGACGAAGACGTTGGCCGGAGTGTCGTAGAGCGCCCGCGGGGTGTCCACCTGCTGGAGGACACCGTCGAGCAGAACGGCCACCCGGTGGCCCATGGTCATGGCCTCGACCTGGTCGTGCGTGACGTACACGGTGGTGACGCCCAGCTTGGCCTGGAGCGACGCGATCTGCGTACGGGTCTGCACACGCAGCTTGGCGTCGAGGTTCGACAGCGGCTCGTCCATGAGGAAGACCTGCGGCTCGCGGACGATCGCCCGGCCCATCGCGACACGCTGACGCTGACCACCGGAGAGCGCCTTCGGCTTGCGGCTGAGGTACTCCTCCAGCTGGAGCAGCCCGGCCGCCTCCTTGACCCGCCGGTCGATCTCCGACTTGGAGGTCTTGCGCAGCTTCAGGGCGAACGCCATGTTCTCGTACACCGTCATGTGCGGGTAGAGGGCGTAGTTCTGGAAGACCATCGCGATGTCGCGGGCCTTCGGGGGCAGGTGGGTGACGTCACGCTGGTCGATGTAGATCGAACCGGCGTCGACGTCCTCCAGGCCGGCGAGCATCCGCAGGCTCGTGGACTTGCCACAACCGGAGGGGCCGACGAGGACGAGGAACTCGCCGTCGCCGATCTCGAGGTCCAGCTCGTTGACGGCGGGACGCTCGGTGCCCGGGTAGATCCGGGACGCCTTGGAATAGGTGACCGTAGCCATGGTGAAGCGCTTCCTTTCACCGGCAGGAACGTGCCGGACGATCCGAGTGAAGGAGCGACAGGCACGTGTCCGTGCCGGTCAGCGGACGGCGATCCGGTCGCCGGGGGCGGTCGGGCTGTCGTCCGTGTCACTGCACCGTAAACGGCTTTCCCCGCGCTGCCAAGGCGGGGAGGGCCGAAGGTGGCCCACCACCTACGCATTCCGGTCACTCGGGCACGGTCAGACATCAATCGACGTGTCGTCATACCGGTGCGCGTCGGGTTGTTGACGTTTCCCGTGCTCGGGAGCCCTCGCGAGCGGGATATCCGGACGTCAGTCGCTATGCTGACCACGACGCACGCGCCCCTGTAGCTCAGCTGGCCAGAGCACTCGCCTTGTAAGCGAGATGTCGCCGGTTCGATCCCGGCCGGGGGCTCCAATTCCATCAGGCATTTCGGACCGACACCGGCGCGGAGTGCGCCGGTTGACAACAACGCCGACGCCTCGCCGTTCCGATTGCGAAGGGCGGCGGATTGCCGGGTGTTGCCCGGGTTCAGTAGAGGGCGCTCACCGCCTCGCGCGGACGCGCCGCGCGGCGACGTAGCGGCGCATCTTCTCGGCAGTTCCGCAATCGTCCATGCTGCACCAGCGGCGACTGCGGTTCTTGCTCTCGTCGACGAAGAGGAAGCGGCAGCCTCCGCAACCCTTGACGCGGTCCAGCGCACCTGCGGTGAGCAGCTGGACCGCCGCGTGCACCACAGGCCGTAGCGGCCGGGCAAGCGTGCGGTCGGCTCGCCAGACCCACGCGTACGTGCTCCCGCCTTCGAGCTGTGCGTGGCCGAGCGCGTCGGCTTCGTCGTCCCGCAGCCGGGCCAGCGCGGACGTGCTCGGTGCGCCTCCGGCAGCCAGCGGTCGGAATATCTCGTCGAGGTGGTCGCGGGTACGCAGTGCTCGCGAGAGGGTGGCGTCAGCGCCGTCCGGATCGTCGCGCGACAGTCGGCGTAGCGCTGCCGCCTCCGACGTGGTGAGGACGCCGGCGTACGCGCCCCACGCGACCAACTCCGGATAGCCCGTGAGCACGTCGTCGTCCGAGGGGCCGACGGGCGGACCGGTGCGGGTGTTGACGAAGTCCAGGGCGAGGTTGCCGCCCACCAGGTGCATCCGCGTGACGTCCTCGACTGTTTCCATCAAAACAAACTTTACCAGTTGACCCTGGTCGGGAACGTCGCTAGCTTGTTTCTGGCGTAGCTGGTTTAACCGGTAACGGTTGGAGGTTGATGGATGGGCCACGGGCGAGCAGTGGGAGCGCTGATCGGCTTGTCCGGCGGAACGTTCCTCTACACCACCGCCGAGGCGCTGCCGATCGGCCTGCTGCTCCCGATGGCCGCGGACCTCGCCGTTCCGCCGTCGCAGGTGGGCATGCTCGTCACCGCGTACGGCGCGGTGGTCGTGGTCGCCTCGATTCCGTTGACGGCCCTGGCCAGGCGGATTCCGCGCCGGCGACTGCTGTCGGCGCTCCTCGCCGGCTTCGTCGTCAGCACCGCGACCACGGTGTTCGCGAGCACGTTCGCGCTGCTCCTGGTGGCCAGGATGGCAACCGCGGCGACGCACGCGCTGTTCTGGGCCGTCGTGGTGCCGGCCGCGGCCGAGTTGTTCCGACCCGAGCTACGCGGGCGGGTGGTGGCGACCGTGTTCGCCGGAGGCAGCGTCGCTCTGGTGCTGGGGGTGCCCGCGGGCACCTGGCTGGGCGAACGCGCGGGCTGGCGGGTGTCGTTCCTGGCGGTGGCCGGCCTCGGCGCGATCGTCCTCGTCGCGGTGGCCTCGCTCCTGCCCTCCACGCCGCCCGATCAGGGCCACGCCGCCCGGGGCGCGACACCCGACGTCCACCGCTTCTGGCTGCTGGTCGCGGTGGCCATCCTGACGACCGCGGGGGCTATCGCGGCGTACACCTATGTCGCTCTCTTCGTCACCGAGGTCAGCGGGCTTCCCGCCTCGTCGGTCGGGGTCATCCTGCTGGCGCGCGGTGTCGCCAGCGTGCTCGGGATCCTCGCTGTCGGAGCGGTCGTGGACCGCAACCCGTGGCTCGCCCTGGTCGCGACCGTCGCGTTGCAGTCGGTGGCACTGCTCGGGCTGTACGCGATGGGCCACCGGCCGGCGGCCGCCGTGGGGCTGCTCGCGCTGGCCGGACTGGCGTTCGCGGCGTTCACCGCAGTGCTGGGTGGCGTCGTGCTCCAGGTGGCGCCCGGGCGCTCCGACCTCGCCGCCGCCACCGTCTCTGCCGCTGTCAACGTCGGCATCACCGGTGGTGCCCTGGTCGCTGGCGTCGCGCTGCCGGACCACGGCGTGCAGAGCACGGTGCTGCTCGGCGCCCTGCTCGGCGTCGCCGCTCTGATGATCATCGCCGCTGGCTTCACCGGGGCGGATCGCCGCCGTAAACGCGCGGCAGCGCTGACCGCCGCAGCCACTGTGCACCGCATTTCAGCGGGCCGCCGCGCTGTCCGGGCCTGGCGGTAACCTGGGGCCGGCAACGTGCCGAGCGGGACGGGGGCCGCGATGAGCCGCGCGGTGGAGGAGTCGAACCGGGCGATGCTGCGTGCCCGGGACGCGATGGACCGGGCGTACGCCGAGGCGCTGGACATTCCGGCGTTGGCGCGGATCGCGCACGTCTCGCAGGCCCACTTCATCCGGACCTTCCGAGCCACGTTCGGCGAGACGCCGCACCGCTACCTGCAACGCCGACGGGTGGAGCGGGCGATGTCGTTGCTTGTGGAGACCGAGCAGGACGTGACCGACATCTGTTTCGCGGTCGGCTTCAGCAGCCTCGGCACCTTCAGCCGGACGTTCCGTCAGATCGTGGGGGAGTCACCGACGGGCTTCCGACGGCGGGCAACACCGACGAACGCGCCGTCCTGCTTCACCAAGGCTTGGACCAGACCGATCAGTTTTGGATAAGCAGCAGGTCAGGGGCGACGTCTAGCGTCTTGGGCATGACGATGAACGCGATCAGCCGCTCTCAGATCTACGTCCTGGACCAGGACGAGGCGCTCGACTTCTACGTGAACAAGCTGGGCATGGAGGTCAACACCGACCAGGACCTCGGGTTCATGCGGTGGTTGACAGTCAACCTGCCCGGCGACCCGGAGCGCGAGATCCTGCTGGAGAAGCCGGGTCCGCCGGCGCTCGATCCGGCCACCGCCGAGCAGGTCCGGGAGCTGCTCACCAAGGGCGCCCTGGGTGGCTACCTCTTCATGACCACCGACGACGCCCGCAAGACGCACGAGGATCTCGTGGCGAAGGGCGTCGACATCACCGATGAGCCGACCGAGCGCCCGTACGGGATCGACTTCGGCATCCGGGACCCGTTCGGTAACCGGATCCGCATCGGCCAGATGTTCCCGCGGGCGTAGTCGGGTACGTCCGGACCCTCAGCGGAACCTCGACGGCCAGCGTGTCCACGACCTGCTGGCCCAGAGGTCCGCTGCGGTGACGGCGGTCGCCACTCTGATCCCCCAGGTGGCCATCCTCCCGGCCCTCTTCGCTGAAGCTCTCCGGTCCGACGGCGTTGAAGGCGAAGGGTGTTCAAGGCTGCCCCTGGATCCTTCATGTTCCGCTGCGATGTCTGCTCGATCCCTTGTGGCCCCAGGGACGTTGGTCGAGAAATCCTGAACGCGAAGGCTCGGAGCGAAGTCTTTTCCTGTTTGGGTATTTCCAATAAGTGTTGTATGTCGCTTTTGCGTACCTAGGCTACGAGTGCGCAGAACAAGGAGTCTGCGGTGTCGATCATTCTTGGTGGGGGCCATGGGGCGACGGAAGCCGGTACGCGGGCTCAATCAGGTCAAGGCAGCTTCCAGCCTGAGTTCCATCATGTTGATGGCCGGCATGACGACCGGGGCCACTCCCGCGTCGGCGGTCGAGGTCGTCCACAAGACACACTCCGAGCGCGTCGAGGCAGGGACACCCGGGCCGGTCGGGAACGAGCATGCCTGGGTTTCCGTCGGCTCCTTCTTCAGGGACGGCGGAGCCGCCGACGACTTCGACGGTCCGGTCAACGGCCCGCAGGGCTGGCAGTGGCAGGAGCAGAGGCCGGGTTGGCACGGACCCGGCCCGGGTGGGATCCAAGGCCCGCAGGGCGCCCAAGGAGCCCAGGGGGTGCCGGGCCCTGCGGGTCCTTCCGGCCCTCAGGGCCCACAGGGCTCTCAAGGCGATACGGGTATCCCGGGTGCGCAGGGTTTCCAGGGCGTACAGGGTGAGGTCGGCGCTCAGGGCGCTACTGGCGCTCAGGGCGACGCCGGTGCGCAAGGCGTGCCGGGCGCTGAGGGTGCGCAAGGCGCGACCGGGTCTCAGGGCGCGCAGGGTTTCCAGGGCACGCAGGGCACGCAGGGCACGCAGGGTGCGACGGGTGCTCAGGGCGCGCAGGGTTTCCAGGGTGCGGAGGGTCCGCAGGGCGCGACGGGTGCTCAGGGTGATGCCGGCGCGCAAGGTGCCACTGGGTCTCAGGGGTCGCAGGGCTTCCAGGGCGCGACGGGTGCGCAGGGCGCGACCGGTGCTCAAGGCGCGCAGGGTTTTCAGGGTGCGGAGGGTCCGCAGGGCGCTGCCGGCGCTCAGGGTGATGCGGGCGCGCAGGGCGCGACCGGTGCTCAAGGCGCGCAGGGTTTTCAGGGTGCGGAGGGTCCGCAGGGCGCTACCGGCCCTCAGGGCGATGCGGGCGCGCAGGGCGCGACCGGGGCTCAGGGGTCGCAGGGCTTCCAGGGCGCGACCGGTGCGCAGGGCGCGACCGGTGCTCAAGGCGCGCAGGGTTTCCAGGGTGCGGAGGGTCCGCAGGGCGCTACCGGCCCTCAGGGCGATGCGGGCGCGCAGGGAGCGACCGGGGCTCAGGGGTCGCAGGGCTTCCAGGGCGCGACCGGTGCGCAGGGCGCGACCGGTGCTCAAGGCGCGCAGGGTTTCCAGGGTGCGGAGGGTCCGCAGGGCGCTGCCGGCGCTCAGGGCGATGCGGGCGCGCAGGGCGCGACCGGGGCTCAGGGGTCGCAGGGCTTCCAGGGCGCGACGGGTGCGCAGGGCGCGACCGGTGCTCAAGGCGCGCAGGGTTTCCAGGGTGCGGAGGGTCCGCAGGGCGCTACCGGCCCTCAGGGCGACGCGGGCGCGCAGGGCGCGACCGGGGCTCAGGGCGATGCGGGCGCGCAGGGCGCGACCGGCGCTCAGGGCGCGCAGGGTTTCCAGGGTGCGGAGGGTCCGCAGGGCGCTACCGGCCCTCAGGGCGACGCCGGCGCTCAGGGCGCGACCGGCGCTCAGGGCGCGCAGGGTTTCCAGGGTGCGGAGGGTCCGCAGGGCGATACCGGGGCTCAGGGTGATGCCGGCGCGCAGGGCGCGGCCGGCGCTCAGGGTCCGCAGGGTTTCCAAGGCGCGACGGGTGCGCAGGGTGCGACGGGTGCCCAGGGCGATGCCGGTGCTCAAGGTGCGCAGGGTTTTCAGGGTGAGCAGGGTCCGCAGGGTGTGACCGGCGCGCAGGGTCCACAGGGCGCCCAGGGTCCACAGGGGCCTCAGGGTCTCCTATCGGCCATTGATGTCGTTACCTCTGATCCGAATACCGGCCTCATAACCGTCCGCTGCCCCACCGGCGAAGTGGCGTTGAGCGGCGGCTACACCAGCAACGGGCTCGTGAACGTGGATAGACCGATCGTGGAAGGAGGGACTCCGGTCGGATGGCAAGTCAACATCCTGGGGGATGAGATCGGCGAGGCCTACGTCCTCTGCACGCCTGGCACGCCGTGATCTGCGAAGCACACCTTGAATGATCGACAGACGAGGAAAACAATGAGAATGCGACAGGTGCTCGGCGCACTTGCCTGCGGCTCCGTGCTACTGGCTGGGGCGGGTGCGTGCAGTGACGATAAGACACCCATGGCCAAGGAATCCGGCGGGACCGTCGCTCCAGGGGCCGGGCAGGGGGACCCGGGGGTCCTGCTCCAGCAGGGTATCGAGCAGGGGCAGGCAGGTAAGGCCGACGAGGCGAAGGCAACCTTCGAGAAGGTGGTCGCGCTTCAGGGGGACAACAAGTTCGCCTGGTTCAACCTGGGCTATCTCGCACAGTCCCGTGGTCTGGCGTCTGAGGCGGTCGCCAGCTACGACAAGGTCCTGGAGATCGACGGCTCGTACCGGCCGGCCATGTTCAACAAGGCCATTCTGCTTGAGGGGGAGAAGCCGGAGGAGGCGCTCGCGCTGTACCGGAAGATCGTCGACGCCGACAAGGCTGCCTCCACGGCTTACCTGCGGCTCGGTCTGATGCTCGACAAGCGGAATGACCAGCAAGGCGCGCGGACGGCATTCACATCCGCGGTCGCCGTCGACGGGAGCCTGGCCTCGTCAGTGCCCGCGAAATACCGGCCGCGGAAGCCGGCGAGGTGATCCGTTGGCGAAGACACCGCACGTAACTGTTTTCACGGGTAGCTACCGGACCCGTTTCCTGGACGAATGCCTGCGGTCGTTGCTGGCACAGACGTACACGGACTGGGAATGGGTGGTCCTTCTCAACCAGGGCAACCGGTGGCGCCCCGAGGTCGACGATCCGCGGATCCGCCTCGTGGTGCGGGACGGACTGACCGGCGTCGGTGCCGTGAAGCGGCATGCGTGCGCCGAGGCGTACGGGGACATCCTCGTCGAGTTCGACGACGACGATGTGCTCAGCAGCGACTGCCTTGCGGAGATCGTCGCGGCTTTCGAGGCGTACCCGGAAGTGGGTTTCGTCTACAGCGACACCGCCCAGATCGGTGAGGACGGTGGCCGGGACGACTCGCGCTTCGCCGCCGCGCACGGCTGGCGCTACCGGGACGAGCGGGTCGACGGCCGCGAGGTGCAGGTGTGCCATGCGCTGGCGCCGACTCCGCACAACGTCAGCTACATCTGGTACGCGCCGAACCACGTCCGTGCGTTCCGCCGGGACGTGTACGAGAAGGTCGGCGGGTACGACGAGTCACTCGACGTGGCCGACGATCTCGATCTGATGTGCCGGCTGTATCAGGTGGCTGATTTCCACCACATTCCGAGGTGTCTCTATCTGCAACGGATGCACTCTCGGAACACCCAGCGCGATCCGGAGGT
Source organism: Micromonospora sp. NPDC005298 (assembly GCF_040607375.1). Classification (NCBI taxonomy): domain Bacteria; kingdom Bacillati; phylum Actinomycetota; class Actinomycetes; order Micromonosporales; family Micromonosporaceae; genus Micromonospora; species Micromonospora sp. NPDC005298. The sequence goes on along the minus strand of NZ_JBEXGP010000003.1, from coordinate 296,233 downwards.
CAACGCTCGCATTCAGCGCCGGTCGGTCGAGATCTACGACCGGAACATCCAGTTCAACGCGTTGGCCTGGGCCAAGCGGCGGGGGCTGCTGGCCCTGGACATGGGTGCGGCGCACAACAAGTCGGAGGGTTTCCTCGGGTTGGACCGTCGTGCCGGGGACGGCGTGGACATCGTTTGCGATGTCACCAACGGGATCGACCTGCCGGACAGTAGCGTCGGTGTGATCCGGGCGGTGGACTTCCTGGAGCATGTCCCGGACAAGATCGCTGTCTTCAACGAGTTGTACCGGGTCCTCGCCCCGAACGGAATGCTGCTTTCCCTGACGCCGAGCACCGACGGTCGGGGTGCGTTCCAGGACCCGACGCACGTCGCGTTCTACAACGAGAACTCCTTCTGGTACTTCACCGATCAGCAGTACGCGCGCTTCGTCCCGGAGATCGGGTGTCGCTTCCAGGTGTCCCGCCTCGGCACGTACTTCCCGACCGATTTCCACCGGTCGCACAACATCCCCTACGTGGTGGCGAACCTGATCGCGATCAAGGACGAGACCCGCAACGGGGGACTGTTGACGATCTGAGCCGAGGCGGAGGACGCAGAGGACCCGGGCGTCAGTCGGTGGCCCGCAGGATCAGCTCGACCAGGGCGCGGGTGGCCGGTGGAGGGGCGGCCTCGCTGGGGCAGTCGACGTACCCGGTCTCGATGGTGCCGACGGTCAACCGGTAGCTGAACGCGTCGGCGCATTCGCTCGGGGCGGCCGTCCGGCGTGCCTCGGCGGCGAGGCGGGGGTCGGCGGCGAGGCCACCCAGCCGACCGAGGGTGGCGGTGTCGAGGCGGCCGGTACGCCGGCTGCCGGCCCGGTCGACGGCCGTCCACCGGCCGTCCGGCTCGACGGTGACCGCGTCGCCGCGCCCGGCGAAGCCGCCGGAGCGTTGCAGCATGACGCGCTGGGCGACGCCGCTGGCCGTGGGGGCGCCGGTGGGGGTGATCGTCGGTGAGGGGCCGGTGGCGGCGACGGTCGGGGACGGTCCGGTGCTGGCGGGCGGCTGGTCCGGGGGGTTGCCGCCCTGGTCGGCGCTGGTGCAGCCGGCCAGGAGGGCGACCAGGAGCGCGACGGTGACGCCGGTCGTCGAGGCGGGTCTCATGTCCGTCGGACGCGCGGCCCCGATCGGCGGTTCCCTGTCACATCCCTCATCCGTTCGGCCATTGTCGATGTCTGGGACCGGTCCAGCCCTTCTCTTTTGCTCGTCACATAGCTATATCTACATGCGTGACTACCCCCGTCACACTCTTCTCCTTCCTGGAGGGCACGTGAAACGACCCCTCGCCGCCGTCAGTGCAGTGCTGCTCACCAGCGGCATGCTGACCGGTGTCGCCACCGCGGCGCACGCGGCTCCACCCACCGCTCCCGCGCCGGACGCCTCCGCCGCGGCCCGAGCGGCAACCGTCCTACGGACGAACCCCGGCGCCGTTCAGGGCTCGAGCGCCGAGTCCTATCAGGTGCGCAGCACCAAGCTGGACGCCACGGGTGCCGCGCACACCCGCTACACCCGGACCTACCAGGGCCTGCGGGTGTACGGCGGTGACTTCGTCATCCACACCGCGCCGAACGGCACGTACGCCGGCAGTTCGGTCGGGTTGGCCGCGCCGCTGACCCTCGCCACCTCGGCCCGGGTCCCGGCGGCCGCCGCGCAGAAGGCCGCCCGCGCCGGGTTCGTCGGCAAGGCGGAGGCCGTCGGCACCCCGGAGCTGTTCGTCGACGCCACCTCCGGCACGGGTCGACTGGCCTGGGAGACGGTGGTGAGCGGCTGGCAGCCCGACGGGCAGACCCCGTCCCGGCTGCATGTGATCAGCGATGCCGTCACCGGCGCGACCGTCGGGTCGTACGACGAGATCGAGTCGGTGGTCGGCAGCGGCCAGGGCATCTACACCGGCACGGTCAGCATCGACACGACGCTCTCCGGCAGCACGTACCAGATGATCGATCCGTCGCACGGCAACGGCCGTACCTGCGACATGAACAACGGCACGTCGACCTGCACCACCTTCACCGACGCGGACAACGCGTGGGGCACCGGGGCCAACTCCAACCGGCAGTCCGCCGGCGTGGACGCTCACTTCGGCGCGGCGAAGACGTTCGACTACTTCAAGAACACGCACGGCCGTAACGGCATCTTCGGCAACGGCACCGGCGTGCCGAGCCGGGTGCACTACGGCAGCAACTACGTCAACGCCTTCTGGGACGGCGCCCAGATGACCTACGGTGACGGCTCCGGCAACTCCCGCCCCCTCGTGTCGCTGGACGTGGCCGGGCACGAGATGAGCCACGGTGTCACCGAGGCGCTGGCCGGCCTGGTCTACTCCGGCGAGTCCGGCGGCCTCAACGAGGCCACCAGTGACATCTTCGGCAACATGGTGGAGTTCTACTCCGCCGCGCCGAGCGACCCGGGCGACTACCAGGTCGGTGAGAAGATCAACATCAACAACAACGGTACGCCGCTGCGCTACATGTACAACCCGTCGCTGGACGGCTCGTCCGACAGCTGCTGGTCCACCAGCACCAAGAGCAAGGACGTGCACTACTCCTCGGGCGTGGCCAACCACTTCTTCTTCAACCTCGCCGAGGGCACCGGCGCCACCTCGTACGGCACCTCCCCGGTCTGCGGTTCCGCCCCGGCGGTGACCGGCATCGGCCGCGCCAAGGCCGAGAAGATCTGGTACCGGGCGCTCGACGTCTACTTCACCTCCAACACGTCGTACGTCAACACCAGCAACCCGGCGAACACCGCGCGGGCGTACAGCCTGCGGGCGGCCACCGACCTGTACGGCAGCTGCTCCACCGAGTACAAGGCCGTGCAGGCCGCCTGGACCGCGGTGAACGTGGCCGGCAGCGACTCGAACTGCTCGACCGGTAACGACTTCTCCGTGTCGCTGTCGCCGACGGCCGGCTCGGTGAACCCGGGCAGCTCGGCCTCCACCACCGTGGCCACCGCCACCACCAGTGGCTCGGCGCAGACCGTGACGCTCTCCGCGTCCGGCCTGCCCAGCGGGGCGAGCGCCTCGTTCAGCCCCGCCTCGGTGACCTCGGGCGCCTCGTCCACCCTCACCATCAGCACCTCGGCGAGCACCCCGCCCGGCACGTACTCGGTGACCGTCAACGGCGCGGGTTCGGTCACCCGCAGCGCGACCTACACCCTGACCGTGAACGGCACCGGGGGCGGCTGCACCTCGGCGGGCCAGAAGCTGGCCAACCCGGGCTTCGAGTCCGGCGCGACCGGCTGGACGGCCAGCTCCGGCGTCATCACCAACTCCACCGGCCAGGCCGCCCGCACCGGGTCGTACAAGGCGTGGCTGAACGGGTACGGCAGCACCCGCACCGAGACGCTCGCCCAGTCGGTGAGCCTGCCGGCCGGCTGCTCGTCGTACGCGCTCAGCTTCTGGCTGCACATCGACTCCGCCGAGACCACCACAAGCGTCGCTTACGACAAGCTCAACGTGCAGGTGCTCAACTCGAGCGGAACCGTTCTGGCCACCCTGGCGACCTACTCGAACCTGAACAAGGCCACCGGCTACAGCCAGAAGTCCTTCTCCCTGGCGGCGTACGCCGGCCAGACCGTCAGCCTGAAGTTCACCGGCACCGAGGACTCCTCGCTCCAGACGTCCTTCGTGGTGGACGACACGGCGCTCAACGTCTCCTGACCTGACCGTCGTACGGGCCCGGCGACCACCCTCACCGGTGGTCGCCGGGTCCGCGCCGTTATGGTCACCGAACCGCCGCCCGTCGGCGGCTCGCAAGTGGTGTCGGACGGCTGACGCGGAGAGGGGCGCACGTGTCGGACGCGGAGTTGACCGTCGAGGTGACCGGACCGGTGGCGACCGTGGTGATCCACAACCCGGCTCGTCGCAACGCGATGACGGCTGTCATGTGGCGGCAGCTCCCCCACCTGCTGGACCGGTTGGAGCCCGACCCCGCCGTACGGGCGGTGGTGCTCACCGGCGCTGGTGACGCCTTCTGCGCGGGTGCCGACCTGGGCGACCTGGCCGAGCTGCTGGACGCCGGTGACGCCAGCATCGCGGTGGCCGCCGAGGAACGGCTGGCGGATTTCGCCAAGCCCACGGTGGCCATGATCCGGGGTGCCTGCGTCGGGGGTGGCGCCCAACTCGCGGTCGCCTGCGACCTGCGCGTCGCCGGCGACGACGCCCGCTTCGGCGTACCCCCGGCCCGGCTCGGGCTGGTCTACCCGGCGCCGACCACCCGCCGGCTGTCCCGGCTGGTCGGCCCGTCCGCGGCGAAACACCTGCTGTTCACCGCCGAGCTGATCGACGCGGAACGCGCCCTGCGGATCGGTCTGGTCGACGAGGTGCTGCCCGTCGACCGGCTCGCCGCGCGGGTGGACGACCTGACCGCCACGATCGCCCAGCGCTCGCCGCTGAGCGTCGCCGCCGCCAAGGAGATCATCGACGACCGGGCGGGACCGGCGCGGATCGCCTGGTGGCACCGGAAGGTGGCCACCACCGGAGAGGCCCGCGAAGGGGTGGCGGCGATGGCCGAGCGCCGACAGCCGCGCTTCGCCTGGCGCGCGCCGGCCGGCGACTGAGCACGTCCGCCCCACCGCCGTCGACTGGTGTCCGGAAGCGACGGGGGTCGGTCGTCGTCCCGGTTTCACCCATTGCGAAACCTCGATCCCGGGTGGTGCCGGGTCGGGTTGGTACGGCAGGCTGTCGGTCGTGCAGCGTGATGAGTTGCTTGCAGGCCGCTACCGTCTGCTGGAGCGTCTCGGCAGCGGCGGCATGTCCGCGGTGCACCGGGCGTACGACGAGGTGCTCGAACGGGACGTCGCCGTTAAGGTGCTCGTCGGCTCCGACGCCAACGCCCGGAAGCGCATCCGCGCCGAGGCCCTGGCGGCTGCCCGACTCTCGCATCCGCACGTCACAAGCGTCTACGACTACGGGGAGTCGCCTCTCGACGGTGCGCGGGTGCCGTTCGTGGTGTTGGAACTGCTCAGCGGGGCCACCCTCGAACAACGGCTGGCGGCCGGGCCGCTGCCACCCCGGGCCGGGCTGCGGGTCTGCGCCGAGGTCGCGTCGGCGCTCGCGGCCGCACACGCCCAGGGGCTGGTGCACCGCGACATCAAACCGGACAACGTCATGCTCACCCCCACCGGCGCCAAGGTGCTCGACTTCGGCATCGCGGCCGTCGCCGGCGATCCGGAGATCGACTTCGAGGGGCGGCTGCTCGGCACGCCCGCCTACCTCGCGCCGGAGCGGCTGGCGGCCGGCGAGGTGCTACCGGCCTGCGACGTGTACGCCCTCGGCCTGCTCCTGCACCGGGTACTCACCGGCCGGCTGCCCTCGGGCGCCGAGGGGCGGCGTGCCCACGTCCACGTCGAGCCGGACCCACTGCCCGAGATCGTCGGGGTGCCGGCCGAGGTCCACCGCCTCTACCGCTGGTGTCTCGCCCGCGACCCGGCCGACCGGCCACCGGCCGCCGAGGCGGCCCGAATCCTGCGCGCCGCCGCCGGCGAAGGCACCACCCTGGGCGGGGCAGTCGCGGCGGACATCGACAGCGGACCCACCCAGGAAGCACCGGACGAAACGCGGGCCCAGGTCGCACCGGACGAGATGCCGGCCCAGGCCGCACCGGGCGGGACGCCGGCTCAGGGCGCACCGCCCGCGCCGCCGGCCCAGGCCGCACCGGGCGGGACGCCGGCGGCCGTACCCGTAGTGGCGCCGGTCGAGCCGTCGAGCGGCCCGGCGGCGCAACCGCACGGATCGTTCCGGCGGTGGGCATGGCGTCGGCGTCGGGCGGTGCTGGCGGTCGGCGGCGCGGTGGTCGCCGCGTTGGGGGTGGCCGGGGCGCTCGGTGACTCCGACGCGCGGCACAACGCCCTCACCCCGCGAACCGCCATCGGGTCGGGTGGCACCACCACCGTCGGGCTGCCGCAGACCGTGGTGCCGCCCGACCCGGCCGACACCCGGCCACCTGCCACGCCGCCGCCCGGACGCGCCTCGGCCGCCACCCGGACCGGCCCCCCGACCGGTCCGGGTGGCGCACCCACCGTGCGCCCGTCCGACAATGTCCCGGGACCGGCCCCGTCCGAGGCCGCTCCCACGCCCACCGCGTCCGCGAGCGTGCCGGTGGACGCGCAGGGCGGCACCGTCACCGTCCGCTGCCTCGCCGGGTCGGTCCAGGTGCTCGCGGTGACGCCCGCCCCCGGTTACGCGGCCGAGGCGTACGACCCGGGCCCGGCGAAGCGGGTCCACGTCGAGCTGACCTCGGCCGGGCACGACAGCGAGATCCGGGTGCACTGCGCCAACGGCCGCCCGAGGCCGAAGGTCAAGGAGCGCTCCGACTGACCGGGGGGGCCGGCGGGTGCCGCGCCCGGGACGTACCCCGGACGCGGCCCCCCGTTCCCGCCGGCCCGGTTCCGTCACCGCCCGGCCAGCGCCGTCCAGCCCGGGTTCACCGGCACCCGGCGCAGCGGCATGCCCGCCTCCGCCGGTGTCCGGTCGCCCTTGCGCTGGTTGCAGCCGTAGCAGGCGGCGGTGGTGTTTCGCCAGGTGTTCCGGCCGCCGCGCGAGCGGGGCAGGATGTGGTCGATGGTCGACGCGGGGCCGCCGCAGTACGCGCAGCACCGCTCGTCGCGGCGCAGCACCCCGGCGCGGGACCAGGCCGGCCCGGCGCTGAACCGCCACCGGGTGACGACGTAGCGGACGAGCCGCACGACCCGGGGCATCGGGAAGACGCCGATCACCCGGTCCGGCTCCGCCTCGTGGATCTCGGCCACCCGACGGCAGAGCATCCGGACGGCGTGTTGGACGGTGACCCGGTGCAGCGGGCCGAGGTCGGCGTTGACGACGAGGACGGCGTCCACCGGGACTCCTTTCGACGCGTGGTGACGGACAGCGAAGAGCCGCCCGGTCCGGGTGGGGGACGGGCGGCTCGGCGCGTGCGGGTACGCGTCAGTCGGGCCGGCCCGCCCGGGGACCTTCCGCTCGGCAACCCTCGCCAGGGAGCATCGACGGCACGGCGTTGACGTGCGACATCGTCATGAGTTGCTCCCGCTGCGGTGGTTGACCTTGCGCGATCACGGTAGGTCCGGGCGGGACAGGGGGGCAACGTATTTCGATCGGACGTCCTCCTGCGGGGGGCGGCGCTGGTGCCGGGCGGTGGCTCCTGCCGTGGCCCGGACGGCGGTCAGTGGCCGGTCCAGCCGCAGGGCCATCCGTGCGATGAGTTCGCTGTCGAGCAGCGGCCGGTTGACCTCACCGGCGACGGACAGCGCCGGACCGGAGAGGGATCGCCAGATGGCGGCGAGCCCGGCGCCGAGGCCGAGCAGGGCGACGGTGGCGCGGGCGGTCGGTGAGCCGGCCGCGGCGGCGGCGCTCGCGGCGACCACGGCGAAGAGCACCACCAGCAGGGGTGCCAGTACCGGCCAGAAGATGCCCCGGGCGGCCTGCGCCACCAGCCTCCGGTCCCGGATGATCAGGTTCCGGGCGACCACCGCGTAGTCCTCCTCGTCGAGGAGGTCGCGCGGATGCAGGCCGCCGGTGAGCACGCCGCGCCACAGGTCACCCTGGTTGCGTAGCTCGCGGCTCAGCGCGGCGGGCTCGGGTTCGGTGGGGTCGCCCCGGCCGGAGCGTTCCACCGCGACGGCCCACTCGGCCAGCGAGCGGCGGACGACCGCTGCCGAGTACGGCGGCAGCACGGTGGCCAGCTCGTCCAGCCATCGGCTGAGCTGGACCTGCCGGCCGTTGAAGCGCCGGAGCAGTTCGGTGGCGTCGCCGGGCCGGACCGTGTCGGCCAGTGACCGCCCCAGCCGGTAGGCCAACCCGATGCGCAGGTTGGTGGCCATCGTCCACCTGAGCACGTCCACGTTCAGGTCGTCGAGGGCCAGCAGCAGCGGTTCGGTGTCGGCGGTGTCGGGCGGTCGCAGGTCGGGCAGCCGGTCCAGGTCGGGCAGCCGGGCACGGGCGGCGGCCGTGTCGGGCAGGGGGCCGTTGTGCCGGGTGAGCGCGGCGATCTGGGCCAGCGCCACGTCGACCCCGTCGAGGTACATCCGCATCCGGCGGGGTGGGGACATCTCGGTCAGGTTGGAGAGCTTGGCGGGTGGGCGGGGTGCGACGGCTCGAGCGGGCTGCGTGTCGCGCCCGTGGTGGTACGCGTCGGCCATCCACCAGCCCAGGCGCAGGGCGGTGACGACGCAGGCGCGCTCGTCACGGATCAGCGGGTACGCGTCGTCCCGGCCGGTCTCTCCGGCCAGCGGCCCGCTGTCCGCGCCGGCGCGGTGCAGTGGTGACATTCCCGCTGCCCTCCCGCCCGGCCGATCGACAGATGATCAACCGAGCGTACGGCAGCGTACAGTCGCTTATAGAGCGTTTTGTCGGTTTCGCTTGTCCCGCCCGGCGAGCAGCCCCCGCGGCCGGATCGAGCGCACCGGCTCGGCCGCGCCGCCCTCCGCGCGCAGGATGTGGTTCGCGGCCAGGATCCCGGTCGCCGCGGAACGCTCCATCAACGCGCTCGGGAAGTCCGTGCCGATGCCGTCCCCGGCGAGGTAGAGGCCGGGTGCGTCGGTGCGTACCCCCGGTCGCCAGGCGTGGCTGCCCGGCGTGAACGCCGGCGCCTGCGCCTCCACCCGGGCCCGCAGCTCGCGGACCCGCAGTCTGGCGACCTCCGGCCAGAGCGCGACCAGCTCGCGGCGCATCCGCTCGGCCAGTTCCTCGGCCGGCACGTCGGGCTCGCAGGCGTACGCGTGCAGCTCGATGATCGACCCGCCGGTCTGCCGCGCCCAGCGCCGCGACTCGTTCTCCAGCCGGTGGTAGAGCGTCACCGAGTCCAGGGTGGGCTGCCGGGACACCCCGTTGAACACCGCGCGCCCGGCGTCGACGTCCCCGTCGCACCAGTACCGCGCCACCGCGTACGGCGGGCCGGGCGTGCCGAACGCGGGCATCCGCGCCACCAGCTCCGGCGCGTGCGTGACCAGGTCGGGGGAGGCCGCGACGAGCGCGGCGAGCGCCGGCGGGTCGACCGCCAGCACGACGTGGCCGGCCGGGTGGTCACCACCGTCAGTGGTCGTCACCCGCCACCCGTCGGCGTCGCGGTGCACCCCGGTCGCGGCGGCGCCGGTGCACACCCGGCCGCCGTGCTTCTCCACGTGCCGGGTCAGCGGCTCCCAGATCGCGGTCGCGTAATCCTCGTCCGGGCAGTCGAAGGCCAGCCCCTCCGGATTGCCGAGCAGGTAGAAGTGGAACTGGGCGACCATCTCGGCGGCCGACATCTCCGCCTCGTGGTTGAAGAACGAGTGCGAGAAGACCTCGAACAGCATGGCCCGCGCCCGGTCCGGCAGTCGCAGCGACGACAGCAGCTCGTCAGCCGTCCGGTCGTCCAGTTCGGCGTAGGTGCGCACCGGATCGTAGGTGAGCAGCGGCAGCGCGGCGTCCCGGTCCATCTGCCGCAGGTCGGCCAGGCGCAGGCTGGGACTGCGCAGCAGCAGCGCGAGCAGGTTCGCCGGCGGCGCGGGCGGCAACTTGCCGAACTCCTCGGTCGGCCACTGCTCACTGAGGATCGGATAACCCGGGATCGGCTTGAGGAACCCCAGGTCGGGGTCGATCCTGCGGAGAATCGACCGCCAGTTGTAGTACTGCCGGAAGAACGCGTGGAAGCCGTGCTCGTTCTGCTGGCTGCCGTCGGCCAGCGCCTCCGGCCAGGCGCCCAACCGGCCGCCAAGGGTGGGCGCGGCCTCCAGCACCGTCACCGCCACACCCCGTTCGGCCAGCACCACCGCCGCCGACATGCCGGCGATGCCGCCACCCACCACCACCGCCGTGACCGGTCGCGGCACGCGGTCCGCGCCGCCGCCGCCCGGGTCCACCTCGTGCTGGCGTACGCCGATGACCCGACCCACCACCTGCGACACTGCCACGCGCACCTCCGTCGTCGGCCCCCAGTGTCCCCTACCCGAGGCAGCGCCGCGCGCGGTCGGAGCCGGGCCAGACGTACTCCAGGTCCTCCGGCACGTCGGCACCGAAGATCGGCCGGTAGTGCGCGGGATCCTTGCGGACCAGCGACGAGCGGTGGCTCAGGTGCAGATCCTCGCGGCCCAGCCAGGGCGGCAGCTCACCGGCCGAGGCCAGCTCCTCCTGGGTACGCACCACGCCGGCCCCACAGGCGGCGGCCAGGTCGACGGTCATCGTGGCGGCGCAGGTGTCGGCCCGCCCCGGCTCGGTCCAGACGGCACACATGTCCAGCCCGTACCGGGTCAGCGCCTCCTCGTACCCGGCCCACATCTTCACCGCCGGATGGTTGCGCCAGCCGTACCCGGGGCGGGTGAGCCCGCGCAGCACCTGGATGGCCTCCACCCGCTGCTTGCCCAGCCGCCGCTGGTCCAGCGCGCGGGCGCTGGCCAGGAAGTCCGGGTACGGCAGGAAGGTCTGCATGGCGCTGCTCTACCCGCCGACGGCCCCGACATGCGCGGCCGGGGAGGATCCGGACGGGGTCGCCCAGTGTGGTGGTGCTGACTACCATCCGGGCATGGCGGAGCCGTGGCGGGACCGGGCGCGACGGGCGGTCGAGTGGAACTGGCGGCTGCGGTCCGTCGGTGACCCCCGACCGCACTACGTGATCTGCGGGAGGGACGCGCTCGCCTACTACGTGGCCCGCGCGTTGCTCGAATCCGAGCTGCCGGCCGGCGGTGCCCGGGTGACGGTCGTGGTGCCGGAGCGCTACCGCAGCAACGGGCCGGACGTGGCGGGGTTGCGTGGGGTGCGGGTGGTCCGTTCGGAACGGCTGGACGTGGCCACGTTCGAGGCGGCCGGGCTGGCCGGGGCGGCCGGGCTGGCCCTGCTGCACCAGGACGACGTGGGCAACCTGCACGCCGCGCTCTGTGCCCAGGCCGTGGACCAACGGGTCCGCCAGGTGCTGCGGATGTTCAACGGCACCCTCGCCGACGGCGTACGCAAGCTGCTCAAGGCGCCGGTCGAAGTGCTCTCCGACGCCGAGATGGCGGCGCCGGCGTTCGTGGCGGCAGCGCTCGGTGAGGTCGACCCGAGTTCCTTCCAGCACCGGGACAAGACCTTCCGGGTCGCCCGCCGGGCCGATGTGCGTCCGCAGGACGTCGTCTGCGCGTTGGCGCACGGCGGTGACGAGCAGGGGGTAGACCTGCTGCCCGCCGAGCAGGCCGGCGCGGACCTGGTGCTGGCCGAGGCGACCGGCCAGCCACCGGGGACCGAGGTGGCGGCCCGTCGGCTGGTCCGGGCGCGGCGGCGGCGCCGCCCGGTCACGATGGTGCTGGGCGCGGTACGCGGGTTCGCCACCCGCAAGATCGGCATCGCGGTGATGCTGGTGCTCGCGGTGATCGCGGTGCTCGGTGCGCTGATCTCCCGGGCCGAGGGTGTCTCCCCGGCCGAGGCGCTCTATCTGACCCTGGTCACGACCCTCAGCGGCGCCGACCCGGACACCGGGAAGACCGCGAGCGCGCAGGTCATGCAGGTGGTGCTCAACCTGGCCGGGCTGGCGCTGATCCCGCTGATCACCGCCGTCGTGGTGGACGGCATCGTCAACGCGCGGCTGGCCCTGCACACCGGCCGGGTGCAGCCCGCGCGGGTGGGGCACGTCGTGGTGATCGGCCTGGGCAACGTCGGCACCCGGGTGATGGCGCAACTGCGCGAGTACGACGTCGAGGTGGTGGCGATCGACAAGAACCCGGAGCCGCGCGGCGGTGCGCTGGCCCGGCAGTTGGAAGTGCCGCTTATCGTCGGGGACGCCGCGCTGCCGGAGACCCTGGCCGCCGCCTCGGTGGCCGACTGTCAGGCGCTCGTGGTGGCGTCCACCGACGACGTGGCCAACCTGGAGGCGGCGCTCGCCGCCCGGGACCTCCGCGGCGACCTGCGGGTGGTGCTGCGGCTCTTCGACGGCGACTTCGCCGAGCGGGTCGAGGAGACCTTCGCCCTCGGCGTCTCCCGATCGGTCTCCTACCTGGCCGCGCCGGCCTTCATCGGCGCGCTCACCGAACGCGCGGTGATCACCACGATCCCGGTCGACCGGCACGCGCTGCCGGTCGCCGAGGTGCCGGTCGCCGCGGGCTCCGATCTCGACGGCCGGCCTCTGGACACGGTCAACCGGGACGGGCAGGTCCGGTTGATCGCCCGTACTCCGGCCGGCGGGGCGAAGACGATCTGGTGGAAGGATCTCGACCCCCGACAGGTGATCTTCGCCGGTGACCGGCTCACCGTGGTCGCCCGCCGCCGTGGCCTGGACTGGCTGACCAGGCACTGCGCACCGCCGCCCGCCGGTGCCGACCCGGTTCCCCGGCCTGCCGGTGAGCAGCCGACGGCCCGTTCGACGCCGGGCCGGGAGGCATGGCACGTCCCCCCGACGGGCGCGGCGCAGACCGTTCCGATGTCACCCCCGGTCGGCGCGGCACCGGCGGCGGACGGCGACTCGACCGGCGAGGTGGTCCACCAACCCGACGGGCCGGGTGCGGCGGGCTGACCAGCCCTCGCGCGAGGCCCGTCGGTGGGGTCACCGCCGTCGACGGCGGCCGAGTAGGGTGCGCCAGTGCTTGGTGGTGGGGTGGGCCGAGGAGCCCGGGACGCGCGACGACCGCAGCGCGGCGCGAAGGTCGTCCGATGGATGCTGACCCGGCCGCTGTGGTGGCCGGTGGCGGCTCTCGGCCTGGTCGTGGCGGTGGTCGTGGCCTGGGCGCTGTGGCCCGAGGACGAGCCGGAGCCGCGCCAGCGGGAGTACCGGGCGGAAACCGCGTGTCTGCTCACCGGCTCGGAGGGAGTGGCCGCCCCCGAGGCCCGTCCGGTGTGGACGGGCATGCAGGAGGCGTCCCTCGCGACCCGGGTCAAGGTGCAGTTCCTCGAGGTGGACGGCCCGCAGACGGGCGGGAACGCCGAGACGTTCCTCGCGAGCCTCGTGCAGAGCCGCTGTGGCGTGATCCTGGCCGTCGGCGAGGCGCCCGTGCAGGCGGTCCGTCCGACCGCGGCACGGTTTCCGTCGGTGAAATTTATCGCCTTCGGTGTCGCGACACCCGGCCCCAATGTGGTCGTCGAGCAGGCCACCGACCCGGAAACCGTGCAGCGTAAGGCCGTCGAGGTGGTCTCGGCGCTGGCGTCGGGTCGGGACTGACGCTCCAAGGTTCCTCTCAGGATCATCCGTTCGGCCAGCTTGTGCCCATGATCGACGGGCCCTCACACTCCGCGTTGATATTTTCACTTCACGGGGGAGGGGACCGGCCATGCGCCGATCCGTTACCAGTGGCACACGCCGTGCCGCGTTCATGGTGGCTGTCGTCTTCGGTCTGACCGTCGCCGTGCCGGCCGACGTGGTCCGGCCCGGCGGGGAGTTCCCGCTGACCTGGCTCACCTGGTTCGCGCAGCGTCCCGCCTGGTCGGCGACGGCGGCGTTCGTGGGGCTCCCCGTGCAGCAGAAGGGGAAGCCGGTCACGGTCGACCCGCACGTGCCGGCGTCGGCGACCGACGCCGGTCGGGGCGCCGGGCGGGCACCGGAACCCGCGCCGGGCACCCTCGAGGCGTACCAGCCGCACCAGATCCCCACCACCCCCGAGGTGACCGGGGTGGCCGAGACCGGCTTCGACGCCCGCACCAGTACGCGGGACGCCCGCAAGTCGAGCGCGCGCTCGGACATCTTCGCGAACGCGGACGGCTCCTTCACCAAGCGCACCTACAACCGCCCGGTCAACTACCGCGCGTCCGACGGCAGCTGGCAGAAGATCAACTCCAACCTCGCCCGCCGCTCCGACGGTCGGCTGCACGTCACCGCGAACCGGCTCGGCGTGTCGGTCGCCGGCGGTCCCTCGAACGCCCGCGCCACGAACGCGGCCGGGGCCGGCGCGCCCACTGCGGACGGTGACCTCGCGCAGCTCACCCTGCCCGGCGGTGAGAGCGTCGGTTACCGGCTCGACGGTGGCACCATCACCGCCCCCGAGGTGACCGGGCCGACCGCCCGCTACCGGGACGTGCTCCCGCACACCGACCTGGAGCTGACCACCTTCGACGCCGGCGTCAAGGAGACCCTGGTGCTGCGCTCGCCGGAGGCGGCGTCGACCTGGGTGTTCCCGCTCCGGCTCACCGGCCTGACCCCCCGGCTCACCGCCGCGGGTTCGGTGGAGCTGCTCAACGCGGACGGCAAGGCCGTGGCCTGGTTCCCGCACGGCTCGATGCAGGACTCGAAGGTCGACCGGCGCTCCGGCGCCCCGGCCGAGTCCGACGCCGTCACATTCGAGATCATCACCGTCGACGGCGCTCCCGCGCTGCGGGTCGTGGCCGACCCGACCTGGCTGCGCGACCCGGCCCGCCAGTACCCGGTGCGGGTTGACCCGACCGCCACCACCGGCACCACCGGCGACGTGTACGTCGACAACGACAGCGAGACGACGAACCACAACGGCGACAACCTGCCCGTCGGCACGTACAACAGCGGCGGGATCAAGGCGCGCTCGTTCATCCACTTCGACGAGTTCGCAAGCGACGGGCTCGCCGGCAAGCGGTTCAGCGCCGCGAAGCTGCGCCTCTTCCACACCTGGTCGTACGACTGCACCTCGCACAAGGCGTTCAACGTGAACCGGGTGACGCAGGCGTGGACGGTCGCCGGCCTGACCACCGGCGCGTACCCCGGCCCGGCCATCTCGTCGTCGATCGGCTCGCTGACCATTGCCGACAACTACCCGGCCTGCACCAACGACCCGCCCAACCGGAGCACCGGCAAGTGGGTGACCGTTCCGCTGGCCGTCGACACGTTCAACGACTGGTCGACCGGTGGCCTGAACGAGGGTCTGGCGCTGACCGCCTCGGAGACGGACTCGACGGCGTGGAAGCGGTTCACCGCCGCCAACTACTCCGACGGCAGCTACAAGCCGTACCTGGAGCTGACGTACACCAACAACGTCGCCCCGCAGGTCAACGTCCGCTACCCGACGAACAACGCGGTGGTGCAGACCCTCACGCCCGAGCTGCACTCGCGGGCCGTCGACCCGGACAACTGGCCGGCGAAGGGTTTCACCTACAACTACGTGGTCGCCGACGCCGGTACCGGCGCGGTGGTGGCCAACTCGGGTTGGGTGGGCACGGCGAGCTGGACCGTCCCGGCGGGCAAGCTCACCTGGAACAAGCGCTACCTCTACACCGTCCAGGTCAACGACAAGGCCGGCTCCAGCGCGGTCTACCCGGCGTACGCGTTCAGCACGTCGGTGCCGCAGCCGCTGCTGACCGGGAGCCTGACGCAGAACTCCGGCAAGGGGTACGACCCCGGCATCGGCAACTACACCACCTCGGCGACCGACGCGAGCGTCGCCACTGTCGGCCCGTCCCTGTCGATCACCCGGAGCTACAACAGCCTGGACACCCGGCGCGGCAACGCCTTCGGGGCCGGCTGGGCGAGCATGCTCGACACCCGGGCCACCCAGGTCCGCGACATCGCGGGTCAGGTCCAGTCGGTTCTCATCACCTATCCGACCGGCCAGGACGTGGCGCTGGGGCGCAACGCCGACGGCACGTTCACCCCGGCGTCCGGCCGGTTCTCCGTCCTGAAGGAGAACAAGGACGTCAGCGGTGCGGTGACCGGTTACACGCTCACCGACAAGGACGCCTCCCTCTACGTCTTCGCGCAACCCGCCGGCAGCGACGTCTTCAAGATCACGAGCATCACCGACGCCAACGGTCGGGCGATGACGTTCACGTACGACGGCAGCTCGAACGCCACGAAGGTCACCTCCGCCTCCGGCCGGTCCCTGTACGTCACCTGGTCCACCCCGACCGGCTCGGCGTACGCCCACCCGGCGACGGTGTCCACCGACCCGGCGGTCCCCGGTGACCCGAGCACCGCGACGACCTGGCAGTACAGCTACGGCACCAGCGACCAGCTCGCCAGGGTCTGCCCGCCGACGAGTTCCACGGCGTGCACCACCTACCAGCACGACAGCACCTCGCAGTACGCCAACGCGACACTGAACGCGGGGCCGTACTCGTACTGGCGGCTGACCGAGGCCTCCGGCGCCACGACGGCGGCGAGTTCGGTGCTCGGCAACGCGGGCGTGGACAACGCGAGCTTCAACAACGTCGCGCTGGGTCAGCCGGCGGCGCTGCCCGGGTCCACGGCGACGACGGCCGGGTTCAACGGCACCAGCTCGTTCGTGCAGCTGCCGGGCAACCTGGTCAGCGACGGCCAGTACCAGTCGGTCAGCATGTGGTTCAAGACGACCACCCCGAACGGTGTGCTGTTCAGCTACCAGGCCGACCCGATCACGAAGGGCACCACGGCTGCCAACTACACGCCGTCGATCTACATCGGCAACGACGGCAAGCTGCGCGGCTCGTTCTGGAACGGCAACCCGTCCCCGATCAACACGAACGTGACGGTCACCGACGGCGCCTGGCACCACGTGGTGCTCGCCGGTGCCGGCGACACCCAGAAGCTCTACCTCGACGGGGTCGACCGGGGCACCCTCGCCGGCACCGTCGCCCAGATTCCCGGCGGTTCGGCGAACGTGCTTGTCGGCGCGGGTTTCGTGGGTGGCGGCTGGCCCAGCCACGTCAACAGCGGTGTCACCCCGGCGAGGGCCACCTACTTCACCGGCTCGATCGGCGAGGTGTCGTTCTTCAACCAGGCGCTGACCGGCACCACGGTGTCGGCGCTGCACGGCGCTGGTCGGACGGCCCACCCGGTGCTCAGCACTGTCGTCCGCCCCTCGGGCGGGATCACCGCCCAGGTCGGCTACGACAAGAACACCGGTCGGGTGTCGACCGTCACCGACGAGAACGGCGGTGTCTGGACGATGGGCACCCCCACCGTCTCGGGCAGCAGCGATGTCTACGCCGCCTCCGTGCTGGGCGCCAAGCCGGCCGACTACTGGCGACTCGGTGACGTCGAGGCGACGGACGCCGCGAACGAGGTGCAGGGCGGTGTCGCCACCTACAGCTCCGCCACACTCGGGGTCGCCGGCCCGTTCAGCGACAGCAAGGCCGCATCGTTCAACGGAACGACCTCCTACCTGCAACTTCCGTCCGACGACGCCCCGGTCACCGGGCCGAACTCGGTCGAGATGTGGTTCAAGATGCCGGCGGGCAACACCGCGGGCGGTGTCCTCTACGGATACCAGGCCAGCCCGTTGTCGGACCCGACGGTGGTCGGCAACTGGACCCCGGCGCTGTACGTCGGGACGGACGGCAAGCTGCGGGGTGGTTTCTGGACCGCCGACGCCAACCGGATGATCACCAGCACGGCCCTGGTCAACGACAACAAGTGGCACCATGTCGTGCTCTCCGCCGCCAGCAACACGCAGTCGCTCTACCTGGACGGCGTCGCGGTCGGCAAGATCGACGCCGCGCTAGTCGCCGCCGCCAGGGACAACGTCTACGTCGGCGCGGGCAAGTGGGCCGGTGCCTGGGCGATGCACGGCACCCGCGACCTGGGCTACTTCAACGGGTCGATCGCCGAGGTCGCCTTCTACCGTTCGCAGCTCTCCGCCGACCAGGTCAGCGCGCACTTCCAGGCGTCGAAGCAGACCGCACCGGTCGCCGTCACCATGGTCAACGGTGCCGCCAGCGCGATCGCGATGCCGGTCTCCACGGTCACCGTGACCGGGCCGACCGGCGAGAAGATCAGCTACAGCTACGACCTGGTGAACGGCAGCCGGATGGTCGCCCAGACCGACGGCCTGGGCAACACCACCAAGTTCGGGTACGACGTGGGCGGCTACGGCAACCTGACGTACGACCCGAGGGGCGTGTGGACACAGGAACTCCAGGACGCCCGGGGCAACACGAAGCAGGTCATCACCTGTCAGGACCAGTCGGCCAACAAGTGCTCGTCGGTGTACTACACCTACTACGCCAACTCGGCCGACCCCCTGAACTGGGGGACCGCCTCGCTGCCGATGATGTTCGAGGACTTCAACGGCGACGGCGCACCTGACGTGGTCTACCGCGAGGCCGACAACACGATCCAGATGGTGCAGGGCAACGGCACGGGCGGCTGGCTCACCAGCCTGCCGGTGCAGATCGGCACCAGCATGGCCTCGGCCAACCTGGCGGTCGCCGCCAAGGACTTCACCGGCGACGGCAATCCGGACCTGATCTGGCGCAGCGCCTCCGACAGCAACCTCTACGTCCTGGCCGGCAACGGCAGGGGCGGCTGGTTGAGCAGCACCTCGACGAAGATCGGCCCGAGCGTCGGCGCCGCGGACCTGATGACCTTCTCGAAGGACTTCTCCGGTGACGGCAAGCCGGACGTCATCTTCCGCAGCTCGGTGGACAAGAACCTCTACCTGCTCAAGGGCAACGGCTCGGGCGGCTGGCTGAGCACCACCGCCACCCTGATCGGCCCGAACGTCAGCGCCGCCAACCTGCTCGTGTCGCCTGGTGACTTCGACGGCGACGGCAAGGCCGACGTGATCTACCGCAGCGGTGCGGACAACAACCTCTACCTGCTCAAGGGCAACGGGTCGGGCGGCTGGTTGAGCACCACCGCCACCAAGGTCGGCACCGGTTGGGGCAGCGCCAAGGCCCTGCTGTCCGCGGGTGACTTCGACGGCGACAAGAAGCCCGACATCGTCTACCTCAAGTCGACCGACAACGAGATGTACCTGGTGTCGGGCAACGGCACCGGTGGGTGGGCGACCGGCAGCTCCGTCAAGATCGGCGGTACGCCGGACCCGCGTAACGACGTCATCCTCACCATGCGCGACGGCCGGTCGTCGTCGGCCACCGACAACCGGTACCTGACCAGTTACGGCTACGACGGCAAGGGCAACCAGACCACCATCACCGACCCGCTGGGCCGCGTCACCCGTACCACCTTCACCGACGGCACGACCATGGCGGCGAAGGACGGCGGGTTCGCCCCGGCGGGCCTGCCGGCGGCCGTCACCACGGCCGGCGGGCAGACCCAGACGATCACCTACTACGCCAGTGGCGACGTCGCCGAGATGGTCGAGCCGAGCGGCAAGATCACCCGTTACACGTACGACGGACTGGGCCGGCTGCTCACCGAGACCGAGGTGACCGACAGTTTCCCGGCCGGGCTCACCACCAGCCGCACGTACGACCGGTTGAGTCGTGAGGCCACCGAGACCGAGCCGGGTGTCACGAACCGGGTCACCGGCGCGGTCCACACCGCCCGCACCTCCACCGTCTACGACGACGACGGCAACATCACCGAGGTGACGGTCAGCGACCTGACCGGCGGCGACGCGTCCCGCACCGAGCGGCACGCCTACAACTCGTACGGGCAGGAGTCGTCGACCACCAACGGCGTCAACCAGACCACCAGCTTCGAGTACGACAGGTACGGCCGCGTGGTCAAGGAGACCGAGGCCGACGGTGGGGTGACCACCAGCACCTACGACGTCGAGGGCAACCTGCTCACCTCGACGGTGAAGAACTTCACCGGCGACCCGAACAACCCCTCGGCGCCCCGCGACCTGGTGACGACCACCCGGGCGTACGACCCGGCGGGCCGGCTCGCGAGCGAGACCGACGCGATGGGCTGGACGACCAGCTGGACGTACACCGACAACGGTCTGGAAGCGAAGATCAGCCGGACCGACGGCACCCGGACGTTCGTGGTGGAGGAGAACGTCTACGACGCCGCCGGAAACGTGGTCAGCGAGATCAGCAACAACGGCCACACCACCACCGCCACCGAGTACGACGCGGCCGGCCGGACGACGGCCTCGGTCGTCGACCCGAACGGGTTGAAGCGCCGGACCGCGCTGACCTACGACGCCGACGACAATGTCATCTCCACGGTGTCCTCCGGGCCGGACGGGACCGTCACCAGCGTCTCCGACGCGCTCTACGACAGCGCCGGCCGGGCCGTCGCCGAGACCGAGTACCCGTCGGCGGCACTGACCCCGGTCGGTCGCTGGAAGCTCGACGAGACCACCGGCACGAAGGCCGCCGACTCCACAGGCAACAGCCCCGCCACCGCCGTCGGTAACGTCGCCTGGTCCACCGACCGGGGCGGTTCGGCCGTCTTCGACGACGCGGACGCCACCCGGATCGGCACCGGTCACCCGGTGCTGGACACCACCCGCTCGTACTCCGTCTCCGCCTGGGTCAACCTGAACAACGGAGGCTGGCACCAGGCCGCCGTGTCGCAGGACGGAGACGCTCGCAGCGCCTTCCTGCTCGGCTACGAGTCGGGGACGAACAAGTGGCGGATGCTCGTCTCCAAGTCCTCGACGACCTCGGTCACCGCGCTGTCCTCCGCCACCGCCTCGCTGAACACCTGGACCCACCTCACCGGCGTCTACGACGCCACGGCGAAGTCGGTGCGGCTGTACGTCAACGGCGTCCTGCAGGGCTCGACCCCGGTCGACCAGTCGATCCGCGCGGACGGTGAGCTGGTCATCGGCGGCGGCCGCTGGGATGGGCACGCCTCCGACTCGTGGCCGGGCGGCATCGACGACGTGCAGGTCTACCAGAAGGCGCTCACCGACGCGGAGGTTTCGCAGGTCAGGGCGGGGACCGCGCCGGCGGCCGACGGGTACGTCATCCGTACCTCGCAGGTCCTCGACTCCGACGACCTGCCCACCTCGGTCACCGACCCGAACGGCAACACGACCTTCTACGGGTACGACGAGGAGGGTCGGGCGGTGAAGACCACCGCCCCGGCGGCCACGGTCGAGCAGCCCGGTCAGATCCCCGCCCAGGCCAACGCGGTGAGCTGGGTCGGGTTCAACACCTTCGACGAGCCCACCGACACCCGGGACGCGAACGGCAACTGGTCGGTGGTGGAGTACGACGCGGTCGGCCGCGTCGTGTCGGAGAAGGCGCCCGCGTACACGCCGCCGGGGTCGTCGACGCCGATCGTGCCGGAGACGCGCTACAGCTTCGACACGGCCGGTCAGCTGAAGACGGTCACCGACCCGCTCGGCAAGATCACCCGCTACGAGTACGACCAGCTCGGTCGGACGTCGAAGGAGATCGCGCCGAACGACGGCGCCACCACCTACACCTACGACGACGCGGGCAACGTGCTCTCGTCGACCGACCCGACCGGCGCGGTGAGCACGGCGACCTACGACTACCTGGGTCGCACGGTCACCTCGACCGAGGTGGTGCGGCAGGAGGGCAAGAACCACACCACCAACTACACGTACAACGCGCAGGGGTGGCCGTCGCAGGTCACCTCGGCGGCGGGCGTGAACAACTCGATGACGTACAACGCGGTCGGTGACCCGCTGACGTCCACCGACGGCGCCAACAACGTGAGCCGCTTCGAGTACGACTCCGAGGGCCGGACCACGAAGACCATCCGCCCGGACGGTTCGTACGCCTCGGTCACCTACGACATGGCGGACCGGCCCACCCGCACCGCCGAGTACAGCCCGACCGGGACGCTGCTGTCCGAGCAGTCGGCCCGCTACGACCGGGCCGGCAACATGGTCGCCAGCACCGACGCCCGTAAGACGACCGTCACCTACGAGTACGACGCGACGGGCGTGGTCACCAAGGAGACCCAGCCGATCTCGGCGTCGGACTCCATCGTCACCACGTTCGGCTACGACCTGGAGGGCAACCGCACCCGGTTCACCGACGGTCGCGGCAACGCCTTCCTCACCAGGTACAACTCGTGGGGTCTGCCGGAGGCGATGATCGAGCCGGCGACCGCGGCCCACCCGAACGCGGCGGACCGCACCTTCACCGTGGAGTACGACAGGTCCGGCCGGCCGTCGAAGCAGTCCATGCCCGGTGGGGTGACCGTCACCAACGAGTACGACGACCTGGGTCAGATCGTGCGCCAGGCGGGCGCGGGCGCCGAGGTCGCCACCGAGGACCGGACCTTCGGCTACGACGTGGCCGGCCGGATGACCTCACTGTCCGGCTCGGGCGGCACGAACACCATCGCGTACGACGACCGGGGTCTGCCCCGGTCGGTGACCGGCCCGTCGGGCAACTCGACGTTCGGCTACGACCCGGACGGCCGGCTCGCCTCCCGGCAGGACGCGGCAGGCACGACTTCCTACGGGTACGACGGCGCGGGTCGCCTGTCGTCGCTGGCGAACCCGTCGGCCGGCGTGCAGATGGCCTACACCTACAACACGCTGTCCCAGGTCTCGAAGATCACGTACGGGTCGAACGGCAACACCCGCAACTTCACGTTCGACCCGCTGCGGCGGCTCACCGGCGACGAGTTGAAGTCGTCCGCCGGGGCGTCCCTCGCGAAGATCACGTACGGCTGGGATGCGAACAGCAACATCACCTCGAAGTCGACCACCGGATTCGCCGGTTCGGCGTCGAACACCTACACCTACGACCTGGCCGACCGGCTGACGTCGTGGAACAACGGCGCCGCCACCACGGTGTACGCGTACGACAAGGCCGGTAACCGGGTGCAGAACGGCTCCAAGCTGTTCAGCTACGACCAGCGGAACCGCCTGCTCACCGCCGACGGCGCGAACTACACGTACACGGCCCGGGGCACCCTTGCCGACGCCGGCGGCAACATCACCCGCACCGACGCCTTCGGGCAGGTGGTGTCGCAGCAGTCGGCCGGCGGCACGCAGACCTACACGTACGACGGACTGGGTCGGGCGATCCGGCCCGGCCACTCGTACACCGGTCTGGGCAACGACTTGGCGGCGGACTCCAGCGCGACCTACGTGCGGGGGCCGTCCGGCGAGGTGGTCGGCACCACCGGCGGCGGCAACCAGCGGATGGTCTGGACGGACCTGCACACCGACGTGGTCGGGCAGTTCACCCCGACCGGGGCGGCGCTGACCGGCTCGGTGACCTACGACCCGCTGGGCAAGGCGCTCACCACGAGCGGCCTGCTCGGTCAGCTCGGCTACCAGTCCGAGTGGACCGACGCGTTGACCAGCCGGGTCAACATGCACGCCCGCTGGTACAACACGGACACCGGGCAGTTCGACACCCGGGACACGGCGAGCAACAGCCCGCTGCCGGACTCGATCAACGCCAACCGCTACCAGTACGGCGACGCGAACCCGATGACCGTCACCGACCCGAGCGGGCACTTCGGCCTGGGCAGCCTGAAGAAGTCCTTCAACCGCGCGGTCAGCTCGGTCAGCTCCAGCTTCCGCTCGTACGCGTCGTCCGCCTACTCGTACGCCTCGTCGTACGCGTCGTCGGCCTACTCGTACGCCTCGTCGACCTACAGCGCCGCGAAGTCGACCGTGAAGAAGGCCGCCTCGCGGGCCAAGACGGCGGTGAAGAAGAAGTACCACCAGGTCAAGAGGAAGTACAACCAGGTCAAACAGAAGGTCAAGAAGAAGTACAACCAGGTCAAACAGAAGGTCAAGAAGAAGTACAACCAGGTCAAGAAGCGCGTCGCCAAGAAGGTGGCGGCGGTCAAGAAACGCGCCAAGCAGGCGGCGGCGAAACTCAAGCAGGCCGGTAAGAAGGTCGCCGCCAAGGCACAGCGGGTCGTCAAGAAGGCCACCACCGCCGTACGCGACGCCGCGAGCGCCACGACCAAGTGGGTCAAGGAACACAAGGACGTCCTGCTGGAGGTCGCCGCGATCGGCGGCGCGATCCTCGCCGGCATCGCCTGCACGGCGGTGACCGCAGGCGCGGGCGCCATCGCCTGCATGGTCGGTGCCGGGGCACTGATCAACCTGGCGAAGGACGCCGCGCAGGGCGACATCCACAGCATCGGTGACGCACTGGGCTCCCTGGGCACGGGCGCGGTCACCGGGCTGATCGGCGGTGCCGGCGGTGCCATCGCCGCGCGCGTCGGTGCCGCGGTGGCGAAGAAGGTCGGCACCGGCCTGGTGGGCCGCCTGGCCACCGAGGCCGCCGAGAACGGCGTCGAGGACGCGGTAAGCCAGCTGGCCACGTCCGGCACCTACAACCCGCGGTCGGCCGCGGAGAACATGGTGCCGGGGCTTGGGGCACTGAGCCGCAAGGGCGGCGGAGGCGCACGCTCCGGCGGTGGGGGTGGGTTCAACCCGCTCGGCCTCGCGGTCGGTGGCGGTGGTGGTGGCTGTAAGACCGGTCGCCGGCACAGCTTCGACCCGAAGACCCGGGTCCTGATGGCGGACGGCACGAGCCGGCCGATCGAGGACGTCAACGTCGGCGACAAGGTCATGACCACCGACCCGGTGGCCGGCAAGTCGGAGCCGAAGCAGGTCACCCAACTGCACCGGAACACCGACAAGGACTTGACCGACCTCACCGTCCGCGACCAGGACGGCAAGGTGACGAAGGTCGAGACAACCTGGCACCACCCGTTCTGGAACGCCTCGAAGGGCAAGTGGGACGACGCCAAGGACCTGAAGCCGGGCACCAAGCTGCTGGTCAAGGGCAAGGGTGCGGTCACCGTCGTCGCGGTGCTCAACAAGCTCGGCGCCGAGGAAATGCGCGACCTCACCGTCGCAGACATCCACACGTACTACGTGCTCGCTGACGATGAGCCGCTGCTCGTACACAACTGTGGAGGATCGGTCGACGGTCACCACGAGTCGTGTCGCTGTGCCGACAACGAGCAGCCTCGGATGGCCAACGGTCAGCGGGGATCAAACCGTGTGCGCGACCCGGATGCGGACGAGCCGGAGTGGGGGACGACGGAGCGGCGCGCCGAATGGAAGAAGCACTACAACGATCCCAATGCCCCGCTCACCCCGGCGGAGAAGGCGCAGATCAAGGCGAGGGGCTATGCTGGCCCGCAGCGAAATAATCCGTGGACCGGTGAGCAGGAGACCATGGAACTGTCTCATGAGCCAATTCCATTCCGGGAGGGCGGTGATGTGACGGTGCCCCGCTGGCCTGACGACCATGCGAGTATCGACCCGTACCGCAAGCTCAAGGGCAACCGCATTCCGTTCACCAACAAATATCCGGGCGATGACGACTAGGCGAGGGCTGGCCAATGACTGGTGAGTACCGGGTTCGCACGGAGTGGGACGACGATCTTTTTGATGGCGACCCGGACACTCTCTATCACACCTTGGACAGCCTCTCTGCTTCGGATGGAACCGGCGTCGCGATCCGGCCTGTCGGGGATGACGGCTCTTTCGCCGAAGCAGTGGTAAGCGAGGATGGGTCATTTCTCGTCCGCTTCAAAGACCGGGACGCTGGGCCGGTCGAGGAAGTCATGGGCGTGGACATCCTTGCTGCCCATCAGGCCCTGATGTCGTACGCGCGGAGCGACGGTGGCTGGACTGCGACGTTCAGGAACCTCGAAGGCAGCTTCGGGTCAGTAGGTGTCACGTCCGAAGTCGACTATCGCACCACTGGTCTATCGATCGCTACCGCGCTGATCGACTCCACCAATCGTCGACGAAGGCTTGGCATGCGCCAGGCCGTTCCACCCACAATTTCGTGGGGGCCGCACACGGTCATGGCTGGTGACCTGTGGACCGGCCTTCCGGTTACTGGACGCGTGACGATTCGCATTACTTCCTACAACGGCGTGAGAGAGGGTGGTGTAGCGGTCAACGCGCCCGGTGGATCGCTACGGGCGGTCGGCGAGACGGCTGCCTCCGAGGTGATCGTATGGCCGAGTCCGGAATCTCGTGAATTCGTAGTGGAATTTGATTCCCCGAGCGGCGTGCTTGGGGTCTGCAATGTCTATGTATCAGCCGGGCATAACTGGTCTCGCATCGATCGCTGGTCGGAGAACGCGGGCATGACTCGCGAGGTGCATTCTGACTACGAGCGTTCCTATGACTGCAACCATGCGCTCTCGGATCCTCCTACGTTCAGAGATCTGTCCTTCATCATGTCAGTGGAACCTGCGTGACCCGGGCTGAGGGCGGCATGCATCCGTCAGCGCCCCGCCCCACGGTTGAGCCGCTGACTCCGGCCGTCTGCCAGGGTCAGCGGCGAGCCCGCAGGGTATGGAAGGCGGCGCCGAGCGCGAGCACGCCGAAGCCGGCGAGGACGCTGCCCAGCGGCAGGTTGACCGCGAGCAGCAGGCACCCGGTCAGCCCGAGAACGGCGAGGACCCGGACCGGCAACCTCCGGTCCGGGTCGCGGCCCAGGGTGAGCGCGGCCGCGTTGGTGATCGCGTAGTAGACGAGCACCGTGCAGCTGGAGAAGCCGATCGCGCCGCGGACGTCGCCGAGCAGCACCACCACGATCACCACGGCGGCCACGGCCAGTTCGGCGCGGTGCGGCACCTGGTGGACCTGGTGCACGGCGGCCAGCGCACCCGGCAGGTCGCGGCGGCGGGCCATGGCGAGGGTGGTCCGGCCGACCCCGGCGACCAGGGAGAGCAGCACGCCGATGACGGCGATTGTGGCTCCGGCGCGGACCACCCAGGCCAGGCCGGGCAGCCCGGCGGCGGTCACCACGTCGACAAGGGGCGCGGCGGACCCGGCCAGCCGGTCGGCGCCGAGCACGCCGAGCGTGACCACTGCCAGCACCAGATAGATCGCGAGGACCGCGCCGAGCGCCAGCGGCACGGCGCGGGGGATGGTGCGCTGCGGGTCGCGCACCTCCTCGCCGAGTGTGGCGATCCGCGCGTACCCGGCGAACGCGAAGAACAGCAGCCCGGCGGCGGTGAGCACGCCCCGCGCCGAGCCGCCGGGGTCGGTCAGTCGATCCAGGTGCACCGGCCCGCCCGCCACGCCGACGACCGCGACCAGGGCCAACACCGCGAGCACCAACGCGACCAGAACCTTCGTGGCGGTGGCCGTCTTGCCGATGCCGCGCAGGTTCACGGCTGTCACCGCGAGCACCGCGACGACGGCGACGAGTCGGGCCTGCCCCGGCCACAGGTACGCCCCGATGGTCAACGCCATGGCCGCGCAGCTCGCCGTCTTGCCGACCACGAACCCCCAACCGGCCACGAAGCCGGCGAACGGCCCGAGGCGTTCTCGGCCGTAGACGTAGGTCCCGCCGGACTCCGGATAGCGGGCCGCCAGCCGCGCCGAGCTTGTCGCGTTGCAGAAGGCGATGAACCCGGCCAGCACCAACGCCGGCAGCAGGCCGGCGCCGCCGGCCGCCGCCGCGGCCGGCCCGAAGACCACGAAGACGCCCGCACCGAGCATCGAGCCCAACCCGATGACAACCGCATCGGGTACGCCGAGCCGCCGCGCCAGTCGATCCACGGACCGAAACCCTAGGGGTACGAGGTGAACGGCCGGTCCCATTCGCGTAACCGACCGGGGAGCGGCAGATCGTCCCACGGCACCCGGTGCAGCACCCGGTCCAGCAGCAGCCCGAGCAGCAGCCCGGCCACCGAGTCGGTCAGCCAGTGCCAGCCGAGGTACGTGGTGGTGGTGAGGACGACGAGCGGCGGCACCACGCGGATCACGGTGACCAACCGGGCCGGAAGCTGCCGGCCGAAGCTGCGTGCGAGCGGGGCGAGCAGCAGCGCGATGACGCCGTACCAGACGATGGCGTTGGCGACGTGGCCTGACGGGTAGGACTGGGCGAACCGGACCGGCAGGTCGTCGTGGAACAGCGGCAGCGTCTGCTCGGGCGGCAGGAACGGCTCCTTGACACTGGCGCTCGGCGCTGCCCGCGCGGTCCACACCTTCAGCGGACCGATCGTCAGGTAGGTCAGCACGAACCCGACCACCGGCGGCAGGATGGGCCGCACCGACCGCAGCCGGACGGCCAGCAGCACACCCAGCCCAGCCGCGATCAGGGTCAGTGGGGTGCCCTGGCCGAGCAGGTTGAACACCCGCGCCACCCAGTACGCCACGGTCGGCCGGTGCCCGTCGGCCCAGTCGGCGACTGCCCGGTCCAGCCCGAAGAGCTGGTCGGCGGCGAGCGCGACGGTCAGCCCGACCAGTCCGGCCAGCAGCAGCGCGTCGAACCACCAGCCGGCCGGGCAGACGGGACGCAACCGCAGCTCACGACGTACCCCAGTGGTTTTGAGCACGCGACCACGCTACCGGCCCCCGGCGAGGCCGGGGTGTCCGGCGCTGTGGGCCGAGCCACGATGTGAGGCGGAGGCGGGGTGCGAGGCGTCATGCTTGTGCCCGTGCGGATCACGTCTGCCCTCGTGGACCCGGCGCTGCTCGACCTGCCCTGGTCGACACCGCTGGAGGAGTGGCCTGCCCAGCACCTGGTCGCGCTGCCGCAGGGCATCTCCCGACACATCGTCCGGTTCGTCCGGTTGGGCGAGTACGTGTACGCCTTCAAGGAGACCCGCGAGCGGATCGCCGAGCGGGAGTACGACCTGCTGCGGGCGCTGGAGCGGATCGACTTCCCGTCGGTGGAGGCGGTGGCGGTCGTCGCCGACCGGCAGACCGAGGACGGGGAGCCCCTCGAATCGGTGCTGATCACCCGGCACCTCCAGTTCTCGCTGCCGTACCGGGCGCTCTTCTCGCACACGCTGCGCCCCGAGACGATGAGCCGGCTGCTCGACGCGCTCGCCGCCCTCATCGTGCGGATGCACCTGACCGGTTTCTTCTGGGGCGACTGCTCGCTGTCGAACACGCTGTTCCGCCGGGACGCGGGCGCCTTCGCCGCCTACCTGGTGGACGCGGAGACGGGTGCCCTGCACAACTCGCTCTCCAACGGGCAGCGCGGTGAGGACCTGGAGATCGCCCGGGTGAACATCTTCGGTGAGGCGTTGGACCTCCAGGCCGCCGGCCTGCTGCACGAGTCCATCGACCCGGAGGTGGTCTGCGAGGAGGTCGTGCAGCGCTACGAGCGGCTGTGGCACGAGATCACCTACGAGCAGGCGGTCGAGCGGGAGGCACGGCACGACATCGAGGGCCGGATCCGCCGCCTCAACGAGCTGGGCTTCGACGTGGCCGAGGTCGCCATGTCGACGATCGAGGACGGGCGCTACCTGGTCCGGCCGAAGGTCGTCGACGCCGGCTACCACACCAGGCGGCTGCTGCGGCTGACCGGCCTGGATGCCGAGGAGAACCAGGCCCGCAAGCTGCTCAACGACCTGGACGCCTACCGGGCGGAGAGCGACCTGACCGACGAGCAGCAGGCCGCGCACCGCTGGCTCACCGAGGTCTTCGAGCCGGTGGTCCGGGCCGTCCCCGCCCATCTGCGCCGCAAGCTGGAGCCGCAGGAGCTGTTCGCGCAGATCATCGAGCACAAGTGGTTGCTCTCCGAGAGTGCCGGCCGGGACGTGGGCATGCGCCACGCGGTCCAGTCGTACCTGTCCGACGTTCTCGTGCACCGTCCCGACGAGCAGGCCATCCTCGGCGTCGAGGTCCCCAGCCTGAGCTGAGCCCCAGCCTGGTTGTCCAGGCCCGGTTGTTTGCCTCGTCGTTGTTTGCCTCGTCGGGCTCGGCGACCGGACCAGCTCCAAAGGCACTCTGGGCGCACTGTTGAGCTGCCCCAGAGGTGGGGCAGGGATGCGCGGCCATGCACCCACACGGAGCGTGTGACGTTGCGCCCGCCCCGCCCACCTGTCGGCTGCCCGTTCCTGTCCGCCGGCATGTGCCGCCGCCCGCCTGGTCCACTCTCGCCCGCCGGCGGCTCGCCCGTCTGTCTGCCCCGCCCGCTGTCTGCCCCGCCCGCTGTCTGCCCCGCTCGCTGTCTGCCCCGCTCGCTGTCTGCCCCGCTCGCTGTCTGCCCCGCTCGCTGTCTGCCCCGCTCGCTGTCTGCCCCGCCCGCTGGCTGCCCCGCTCGCCGGCTGCTCGCTCGCCGGCTGCTCGCCCGTGTGTCTGCCCCGAATCTGGGGCAGCTCGACAGGCCGGACAACAGGCACGGTGATGTTGACGGCACCCGGCAGGTCGGCCACCTCACCGCCCGGGCACTCGTCGAAAGCTCTGGCGTCACTCCACCCAGGAGCCTCCGCGCAGCACGCGCACCACGTTCAGGTCGTCGTTCAGCACCACCAGGTCGGCGCGCAGGCCCACCTGGAGGGCGCCGACCCGGTCACCGAGGCCGATGGCCCGGGCCGGGGTGGTGGCCACCATCCGGGCGGCGTCGGCGATCGGGATCCCGGCGTCCACGGCGTGCCGCAGAGCGGCGTCCATGGTGAGGGTGCTGCCGGCGATCGCGCCGTCGCGGGCCAGGCGCGCCACCCCGTCGGTCACGGTGACGCCCTGGCCACCCAGTTCGTACTCGCCGTCGGCCATTCCGGCGGCGGCCATCGCGTCGGTGATCAGCGCGGCCCGGTCCGGGCCGGCGGTCGCGGTCACGAACGTCAACATCCCGTCGTGCAGGTGCACCCCGTCGGCGACGAGTTCGCAGATCACCGTGGGCGCGTCGAGCAGCGCCACCACCGGCCCCGGCTCGCGGTGGTGCACCGGCCGCATCCCGTTGAACAGATGGGTGGCGACGCTGGCGCCGGCGGCGACGGCGGCCCGGGTCTGCTCGTACGTCGCGTCGGTGTGCCCCACCGCGGCCACCACCCGCTGGGCGGTGAGCAGCTTGATGGCCTCCAGCGCACCGTCACGCTCGGGCGCGAGGGTGACCATCCGGACCGCGCCCCGGCCCAGCTCGATCAGCTCGGACAGCTCGTCGGTGGACGGGTCACGCAGGTACTCCGGGTTCTGTGCCCCGCAGCGGGCCGCCGACAGGTACGGCCCCTCGAAGTGGACTCCCGCCAGCACACCCTCGTCGACAAGCGGGGCGAACGCCTCGGTGGCCGCGCGCATCAGCGAGAAGGGCGCGCTCACCAGGCTGGCCAGCAGCGTGGTGGTGCCGTGCGCCAGGTGGAAGTCGGCAGCCGCCCGGGCCTCGCCGGCGTCCCCGGTGGTGAACGTGTGCCCGCCGCCTCCGTGTGTGTGCATGTCGACGAAGCCGGGCACGATCCAGTGCCCGTCCCGCACCGACGGGTACTCGGCGACAGCGGTGATCCGGTCGCCGTCCCACTCGACGCAGCCCTGCCGGATGACACCCGTCGGGGTCACCACTCGGCCGTTCACCCGTACGGTCATCGTCTCTCCTGAGGGTCACGGACACCCACGGCGTCCAGGGCGAGCAGGGCGGCACCGAGGCAACCGGCCTCGTCGCCGAGGGCCGCCGCGACCAGGCGCGGCTCCCGGTGGAAGGTCATCCGTTCACGCAGCGCCACGCGCAGGGGGTCGAGCAGTCGGTCCCCGGCCTGGGCCAGGCCGCCGCCGAGCACGATCGTCGCCACGTCGAACAACGCCTGCCCGGTGGCCAGGCCGTCGGCGAGGGCCTCGACGACCTCCTGCCAGACCCGGGCGGCGAGCGGTTCGCCGGCCGCGGCACGATCGGCCACCTGGGCCGCGGTCACCGCGCCGTCGGTCGACCCGCCGGCCAGTTCGGCGTAGCGGCGGCCCACGGCGGAGGCCGAGGCCACCGCCTCCAGACAGCCCGGCCGCCCGCAGCCGCAACGCGGACCGTCCGGCCGGACCATGATGTGGCCGATCTCCCCGGCCGCGCCGTGCGCACCGATGGCGGCGACACCGTCGACCACGTGCGCGGCGGCGATGCCGGTGCCGATCGCCACGAACAGCACATGTCCGGCGCCGCGCCCGGCGCCGAGCCGTGCTTCGGCGAGACCACCGACGCGCACGTCGTGGCCGAGCGCAGTGGGCAGGCCGAGCCGCGCCGTCGCCAGGTCCCGCAGGGGTACGTCCCGGAAGCCCACGTTCGCCGACCAGACCGCCACCCCGCGCGCCTCGTCCACCACCCCGGGCACGGCGATGCCCACCGCGACCGGGGTCGATCCGTCGGTGCGGGCCTTGTCGGCCAGACCTTCGGCGACGTCCAGGATGGTGCCGATCACGGCGGCCGGGCCGCGCGCCGCGTCGGTGGGATGCCGTTCGGTGTGTATCGCCACGCCGTCCGCGCGGACCAGGGCGCACTTCATGCCGGTGCCGCCGACGTCCAGCGCGACGACCACCCGGTCGGTGCCCGTGGTGTCGCCGTCGTTCACGGCGCGGTCTCGGTTCGCGACAGCGGGGTTCGCGAACCCGGCTCGCTCCGCACGCTCACGCCAGCACGACCGAGCGGGACAGGTGCCGGGGCGCGTCCGGGTCGAGGCCCCGGCTCGTCGCGAGCGCGACAGCGAAGCGCTGCGCGAGGATCAGGTCGGCCATCGGGTCGACCGGGGTACGGCCGGCCGACCAACTGCCCAGCACCGTGCGCCAGCCGTGCGTACGGCTGTGCACGAAGGCCGCGCCGGTGGCGGCGACGTCCTCGGGCAGCCCCTCGGGCAGTTCGCCGAACGCCCAGACGAGCCGGCCGGGTGCGCCGATCGAGATGGGGCCGTGCCGGTAGTCCATCGCCGGGTACGCCTCGGCCCAGAACGTCGCCGCCTCGCGGCACTTCAGTGCGGCCTCCTGGGCCAGGCCGATCGTCCACCCCCGACCGAGGAAGGTGGCCTGCCCGATGGTGGCCGGGTCGATCGGCAGCGGTGAACGCACCGCCACCTCGGCGTCGGCGGCGAGCGCGGTCACCGGGTCGCCGAGGTGTGCCCGCAGCAGCGCCAGCGCGGTGGTGGCGAAGCGGGTCTGCACCACCGACCGCTCGTCGGCGAAGGGCATGGTCACCGCGGCGGCGGCCAGGTCGACGGCCGGGGACGCCGGGTCGCCGACGATGACGGTGGTGGGCGTACGCCCGCGCAGCGCGGCCAGCAGCTCCAGTACCTCGGTGGTGGTGCCGGAGCGGGTGATGGCGATCAGCCGGTCGTAGTGGCGGCCGGCCGGGAACTCGGACGCCTGGAACGCGTCGGTCTCACCGTGGCCGGCCTGTTCGCGGCGGGCCGCGTACGCCATCGCCATGAACCACGACGTGCCGCAACCGACGACGGCGACCCGCTCGCCGGGGCGCGGCAGGTCACCGCGCACCACGCCGGCCAGTTCGGCGGCCTCCCGCCAGCAGTCGGGTTGGCTCGCGATCTCCGCGTCCACGTACGCCATGGAAAACTCCTCGCAGGGCCGATCGATGCGCAATACGGCTCGTAACACCCGCATTTCGCGCGTTATTCTGCGCGAAGTCGGGTGGTCGTGGCAACCGACCGGCCGATCGCGCAGACCGGTCTTTTGCGCCAGCCCAGTTTCGCGCACTAGTGTGCACGCAATCAATCACCGTCCGTGCAGTCTCTGGAGGGCCCCCGCGGTGGACCGGTACGCCAGATGGAACGCCCTGCTCGAGATGCTGACCGACAACGGCCGGGTCAGCGTCGAGGCGGCCGCCGAGCGGCTGGACGTCTCCCAGGCCACCATCCGGCGCGACTTCGACCAGCTCGCCCAGCAGCAGATGATCACGAGGACCCGCGGCGGCGCGGTCGCGAACGGCGTGTCGTACGACCTGCCGCTGCGCTACAAGACGGCCAAGCACTCGGCGGAGAAGCAGCGCATCGGTGCCGCCGCCGCCTCACTCGTCACCCCGGGGACCGTGGTCGGCCTGAACGGCGGCACCACCAGCACGGAGGTGGCCCGCGCGCTCGCCGTCCGGCCGGATCTCAACACCAGCGCCGAAGGCGCGCAGCTCACCGTGGTGACCAACGCGCTGAACATCGCGAACGAGCTGCTGGTCCGCTCCCGGATGAAGGTGGTGGTGGCCGGCGGGGTGGTGCGCCCGAAGTCGTTCGAGCTGGTCGGCCCGCTGGGTGGGGCGCTGCTGCGCGAGGTCACCCTGGACGTCGCGCTGCTCGGCGTCGACGCGATCGACCCGCAGCTCGGCGCGGCCGCCCACCACGAGGGGGAGGCGGCGATGAACAACCTGATGGTGGCCCGCGCCAAGCGGGTCGTGATAATCGCGGACTCGTCCAAGCTGGGCGGTCACGCCTTCGCCCGGATCTGCCCGGTCGACCGGGTCGAGACGCTGGTGACCGACAACGGTGCCGCGCCCGAGGTGGTGGAGGCGTTCCGGGCCGCCGGCGTACAGGTCATCTGCGCCTGAGCGGTCACGCTCCGTCTATCTGACAGCCCGTACGGCGCGTCGATGCATACCCGGTATTGCGCGCGCCTGCATACCGCGTATGGTGTCGGCTGTCACGCCCACCATCGGGGGAGGTGCAGCTTGCCAGCTGTCCTGGAGATCGAAGGTCTACGTAAGACGTACAAGAGTCGTCGACGCGGCACCCGCAACGCGCTCGACGGCTTCGACATGCGGGTCGACGCGGGGCAGGTGCACGGCTTCCTGGGCCCCAACGGATCCGGGAAGACCACCACGCTGCGTACGCTGCTCGGCCTGATCCGGCCCGACGGCGGTCGGATGACCCTGCTCGGGCACGAGGTGCCCGACGCGCTGCCCACCGTCGCCGGCCAGGTCGGCGCGATCGTGGAGAGCCCGCAGTTCTTCCCGCACTTCTCGGCACGGGACACGCTGTCCCTGCTAGCCGGTGCCGGTGAGGTCCCGATCAGCAGGGTCGACGAGGTGCTGGAACTCGTCGGGCTGCGGGACCGGGCCGGCGAGCGGGTCAAGACGTACTCGCTGGGCATGAAGCAGCGGCTCGCCGTCGCCTCCGCCCTGCTGAAGAACCCGAAGCTGCTCATCCTCGACGAGCCGGCGAACGGCCTCGACCCGGGCGGCATCCGGGAGATGCGCACGCTGATGCGGACCCTCGCCGAATCGGGGATGACAGTGGTGCTGTCCAGCCACATCCTCGGCGAGATCCAGCTGATCTGCGACTCGGTCACCATCATCTCGTTGGGCCGGCGGGTCGCCTTCGGCCCCGTCGACGAGGTGCTCGCCCAGCACTCCTCAGGCGCGGTCCGGGTCCGCCTGGAGGCCGTCAGCGACCTGCCCGCCGCCACCGAGGCGCTCACCCGGGCGGGGATCCGGGTCACCGGGCACCCCGACCACCTGATGCTGGCCGGCGTCGACAAGCCGGCCTCGGTGACGCGACTGCTCGCCGAGCAGCACCTCTACGTCAGCGAACTCGCTCCGATCGCCGTCGACCTGGAGAGCGTCTTCCTCGAACTGACCGCAACCGCACCCGTACCCGGCCAGCATCGGCAGGTCGACGAGTCGATGAAGATCGGTGGGACGGGTCAGCCCGGCGCCACCGCGGGAGGGTGGGGCGCGTGAGCCTCTTTCGTACCGAGCTGCGCCGGCTCACCAAGCGGCGTTTCACCCGATACATGACGCTGCTGGGCCTGCTCGTGCTGGCCGCGGTGGTGGTCGGGGTCTTCTTCACCAACCAGAAGATCGGCGCCGACCAGCTCGCCAAGGCCGAACGGCAGGCCGAGCAGCAGTACCAGGAGCAGGTGCGGTGGAGTGAGCAGGAGCGCTCGGCGTGCGAGCAGGCCAAGAAGGCCGGCACGGCGAGCGACGGCCGCTACCCCGACGACTGCTCGATGATCTCGGCCCCGTCCCGGGAGCAGATCGAGGCCGAGTGGTTCCTGCCGTCCACGTTCAACTTCCGGGAGACGTTCGACGAGACGCTGGTCCCGTTCGCGGCGATCCTCGCGCTCGTCGGCTTCGTGGTCGGCGCGTCCTTCGTGGGCGCCGAGTGGAGCACCGGCGGCATGATGAACCTGCTGCTCTGGCGGCCCAAGCGGCTCACCGTACTGCTCACCAAGCTGGCCGCGCTGCTCACCGGCATCCTGGCGGTGACGCTGCCCGCCGCGGTGCTGTGGTTCGCCGGGTTCTGGGCGGTCGCCAACTTCCGGGGCAGCACCGAGAAGATGACCTCGGGGGCCTGGCAGTCGTTCGCCCTGACCGGGTTGCGGGGCGTGGCACTCGTGCTCGTGCTCACCACCATCGGGTTCGCGCTGGCCTCCCTCGGTCGGCACACCGCGATGGCCCTGGGCGGCGTCGTGGCCCTGATGGTGGTCGGCCAGTTCGGCCTGGGCATCCTGCTGTCGATGGCGAGCGTGAAGTTCGCCGAGGCGTGGTTGCTGCCCACGTACGCGCTGGCCTGGATGACGAAGACGGTCACCCTCCAGAACTGGGACTCCTGCAACGCCACCTACTACGGCGAGTGCAAACCGGAGACGATGGACATCACCTGGCAGCAGTCGTCCGCCCTGTTCTCGATCGGTGTGGTGGTGATCCTCGGCGCGGCCCTGTGGGCCATGCGGCGACGCGACATCTCCTGACCGATCGGCTACGAAGGCCCCCGGCTCCCCCCGGGGGCCTTCGCGCATCACAGGGCGCCGCGCCGGCTGCTGCGACCCGGGTCCTCCCTGGCTAGGCTGAGCGAATGTCCGCCGACGCCAACCCGACCACTCCCGAGCCGTCCACCGACGCTCGTCCGGGTGACGTCGCCAGTGGCGTCGGGCCGACCGTCCCGACTCCGCGACCGGTACCGCCGATCGAGACCGCCGACGAACCGGCGCGGCCGGACGGGCCCGCCGACGAACCGGCGCCGGGCGACCCCGCCGACACGGCCCCCGGGCTGACCGAGCGCGAACGGGCCATCCTCGCGTTCGAGCAGCAGTGGTGGCGGCACGCCGGCGCGAAGGAGCAGGCCGTGCGGGACACCTTCGGCGTCTCCTCGACCCGGTACTACCAACTGCTCAACGGGCTGCTCGACAACCCCGCCGCGCTCGCCGCCGACCCGGTGCTCATCGGCCGGCTCCGCCGTCTCCGCTCGTCGCGCGCCCGCAACCGTCGCCGCTGACGCCCTGTTCCGCCGTTCGTCCCGTTGCGGCTCCGGTGCCGGTCTTCGCAGCCGGGGCCCACCGCATGGCGACCCGCCAGGCGGGTAGGCGGTAGGCGTTCCGGGGTCGCCAAGCGACCGAGCACCCAGGAGGGGAGCGGAGCATGACGACAACGAATCAGAGCGGACGCGGCCAGCAGGCCCGACAGGAGGCCTCCCGCGTCAGCCACCAGGCCACGCAGGCCGGCGGTCAGGTCGCCCAGACCGCCGCCGCGCAGGGCGGGCAGGTTGCCGCCGAGGCGCGACGACAGGCGCAGCAACTCACCGGTCAGGCCACCGGACAGCTGCGGGAACAGGCACAGACACAGCAGAAGCGGGCCGCCGAGGGCCTGCGGGACCTCGGCCGTGAACTGGGGTCGATGGCGGAACGGGACGGCGACTCCGGGCTTGCCGGTCACGCCGTACGCCGGGTGGGCGACGCCGCCCAGCAGGCCGCCGGCTGGCTCGACGAACGCGAACCCGGCGAGGTTCTCGACGAGGTACGCACGTACGCGCGCCGCCATCCGGGCACGTTCCTGGTGGGTGCGGCCGTCGCCGGACTGCTGGTCGGGCGGCTCACGCGTGGTCTGACCGGGTCGGCCTCCGGCAACGGTGGAATCGGGAGCGCGGGCGGCGGCGTTCAGCCCTCGCCGCAGGGCGCCCCGGTGGACACCGGTCAGCAGCCGTACGTCGGGACGGCGCGGGCGCAGAACGTGTCGCCCGCCGGCCGGCCCCAGTCGGATCTGCCCGGTGGGGTGGCGCCGTGAGCGCCCCGGAGAAGGAACGGACCCAGGCATCGGTCGGCGACCTGCTGGGCGACGTGACCCGGGACATGTCCACTCTGGTGCGCAAGGAGGTCGAGCTGGCCAAGGCCGAACTCCGCGAGGAGGTCAGCCAGGCGGGCAAGGCCGGCGGCATGTTCGGCGGTGCGGGGCTGGCCGGGTTCCTGGCCGTGCTCTTCGTGTCGTACGCCGTCTGGTGGGGGCTGTCCAACACGATGGACCAGGGATGGGCGGCGCTGATCGTCGCGATCATCTGGGCGGCCGTCGCCGGTGGCCTCTTCCTGAACGCCCGTACCCAGATGAAGCG
Organism: Micromonospora sp. NPDC005298; assembly: GCF_040607375.1. Classification (NCBI taxonomy): domain Bacteria; kingdom Bacillati; phylum Actinomycetota; class Actinomycetes; order Micromonosporales; family Micromonosporaceae; genus Micromonospora; species Micromonospora sp. NPDC005298. The sequence continues at coordinate 258,729 of NZ_JBEXGP010000003.1, read as the reverse complement.
GGCACGTGCCGTTCTGCCCCGGACGAAACAGACCGCCCGGGAGATGCCGGACGCCCTGCGGGGCCGCTGAACGAGTCGGAAGGGAACAGGTCATGTCCAGTGATCCGGATCGGATCCGGCGGGAGATCGAGACCACCCGCAACGAGTTGAGCAGTGACGTCGACGCCCTGGCCGACAAGGTCAACCCGCGTCGGATCGCCGGTGACAGCGTCGGGCAGGCTCGCGGCGCGCTCACCCGAGCGAAGGAGAAGATGATGGGCAGCTCCAACCACCTGGGGCAGGAAGCGGGCCAGCGGATGTCGCACGCCGCCGGTTCGGTCCGGGGCGAGACCCGGTCGCTCGGGCAGCAGTCGCTCGAGCAGGCCCAGGGCAACCCGCTGGCCGCGGGGATCGTCGCCTTCGGCGTCGGCCTGCTGGCCGCCTCGCTGATCCCGGCGAGCGGGCGGGAGCGGCAGCTCGCCGGCCGGGCCCGCACCATGGTCAGTGAGCATTCCGACGAGCTTCGCCAGCAGGCGAGCCAGGTCGGCCACCAGGTCCAGGACAACCTGCGGGAGCCGGCGCAGCAGGCGGCCCAGTCGGTGCGGTCCACCGCCCAGCAGGGGATGTCCGCGGTGCGCGACCAGGGCCGTTCGGCCGCCGGCCAGGTGCAGGGGGAGGCGCATGTGGCCGCCGACAACCTCCGGCAGCGCTGACCCGATCGGCGCGGCGGGGTCGGCGCCGGTGATGCGGGTACGCTCCGCGTCCGCGCCGGCCCCGGGCCGTGCCGTCAACGAGGACCTGGTCTTCCGGTTCGGTCCGCTGGTCGGTGTCCTGGACGGCGCGACGGTGCCGGAGGGCTTCGACACCGGATGCGTGCACGGGCCGGAGTGGTACGTCCGGCACCTGGCCGCCCGGCTGGGTGTGGCCGAGGCGGTCCGGCCGGCGGCCCGGCTGACCAGCAACCTGGCCGCGGCCATCCTCGCCGTGCGGGCGGACCACGGCGGGCAGTGCGACCTCGATCATCCGGGCACGCCGTCGAGCACCGTGTGCCTGCTGCGGGACTGCGGCGACCAGGTCGACTACCTGGTGCTCTGCGACAGTCCGCTGGTGCTTGACGCCGGTGGGCGGGTCAGCGTGGTGACCGACGACCGGCTGGAGACGGCGATGGCGGAGCTGCGCCGCACGGTCGCCACCGTGCCGGCGGGACCGGCCGACCCGGTCACCCGGTTCCGGCACGCGGTGGGTGTCCAGCGGGAACGGATGAACCGTACGCACGGCTACTGGGTCGCGGCGGCCGACCCGGACGCCGCGTTCCACGCGGTGACCGGCACGGTGCCCCGGCACGGGCCGGGGGCGGTACGCCGGGCGGCCCTGCTCAGCGACGGGGCGTCCAGCGTGGTGGAGCAGTTCGGCCTGACCGACTGGACCGGTCTGCTCGACCTGCTGAGCGCCGACGGGCCGGGAGCGTTGCTCGACCGGGTCCGTGACGCCGAGCGCGATCACCCGGACCGGCTGCGGCGACACAAGGCCACCGACGACGCCTCGGTGGTCTTCTGCGAGTTCTGAACCCCAGGTTCACCCCGACGGGTGACAACGGAGCGTGAGGAGGAACACCCAAGCCGCCCGACCGGCTGGGACCGTTGACCGGACCGCCACTGGATGTCCAATGGGGTGGACTTCGGCCGATGAGGGCGGCAGACTGCGGCACGTGGCGGGTGCGGTCCGGCTGGAGCCGGTGGACGAGCAGAACCTGGAGCCGTTGCTCTCCGTAGCGGCTGCCGAGGCCGAGCCGGATGACGTGATGCCTCCGGTGGAGGCTCCGGCAGGTTGGTCGCTCGCCCGCCGGGAGGCGTTCCGGGAGTTCCACAGGGCAAGCTTCGGTGGACTGGACGGCCCGACCGGTTCCCAGATGTACGCGATCCTCGTCGGCGGCGAGGTCGTCGGAATGATCCGGATGACCCGCTGTGACGAGCCGGGCACGGCGGAGACCGGGATGTGGCTGGGACGGTCGGCGCGGGGGCAGGGGATCGGTCCCGTCGCACTGCGCGAGTTGCTGAACGCCGCCGCGCGGGCCGGCATGCGGGCCGTGGTCGCCGAGACGACCCCGGACAACGTCGGCGCGGTGTCCGTACTCGAGAAGTGCGGTGCGAAACTGCGCGAGGACGGCGGCAAGGTGCACGCCGAGATCTGCCTGGACTCGACCCCTCCCGCCCTCTGAGCGCGGATCACCCGACGCCGTAGGCAACCCCCTGGGCGCGTCGGGAGGTCAGCCCCGCTCGGCGGCGTACGCGGCCAGCCAGGCGACCTGCGCCGGATCCAGCGATGGACGTACCCGTCGTAGGGCCGTCGCCACGTGTGCGGCGGTGACAGTCGCGGCGGTCAACGACTCGCGCATCGCGGCGAGCGCCGCCTCCCGGACCAGCGCCGCGCAGTCCGCAGCCGAGAACCCGACCAGGTCGTCGCCGAGGGCGGCCAGGTCGACGTCGGGTGCCAGCGGTACGTGCCGGGAGGTGGCCCGCAGGATGTCCGCCCGCGCGCCCGCATCCGGTGGCGGCACGTAGACCAGCCGCTCCATGCGCCCCGGCCGCAGCAGCGCCGGGTCGACCAGGTCCGGCCGGTTCGTCGCGCCGACCACCACCACGTTGCGCAGGGTCTCCACCCCGTCCAGCTCGGTGAGCAGCGCGGCGACGACCCGGTCGGTGGTGCCCCCGTCGGTGGCCTGGCCGCGTACCGGCGCGAGCGCGTCCACCTCGTCCAGGAAGATCAGCGTCGGGGCCGCCTCCCGGGCCCGACGGAACAGCTCGCGTACGGCGCGTTCGCTCTCGCCCACCCACTTGGAGAGCAGTTCCGCGCCCTTCACGGACAGCACGTTCGCCCGCCCCGACCCGGCCAGCGCGGTCACCAGGTACGTCTTGCCGCAGCCGGGCGGCCCGTAGAGCAGCACGCCGCGCGGCGGTTGCACGCCGAGCCGGGCGAACGTGTCCGGGTAGGTGAGCGGCCACAGCACCGACTCGGTCAACGTCTGCTTGACCTCGCCCAGGCCACCCACGTCGTCGAGGGTCACCGAGGCCACCTCCAGGGTGGACGCGGCCATCGTGGTCGGCCGGACCACCTCCAGGGCGGCGGTGAAGTCAGCCATCGCCACCGTCGGCGTCTCGGCCACCTTCTGCCGCAGCGCCGCGCGTACCCCGGCCTCACGGACCAGCGCGGCCAGGTCCGCCGCGACGAAACCGGGGGTACGCGACGCCACCTCGTCCAGCCGTACGTCGTCGGCCAGCGGCACCTGGCGGGTCAGCACGGTCAGCTGTTCGCGGCGCAGCGCCGGATCGGGCAGCGGGATGCTGATCCGCAGCGACAGCAGGTCCGGCGCGCGCAGGGCCGGGTCGACCGCCTCCGGTCGGCCGGTGGTGCACACCACTGCGGCGCCGGCCCGGATGGTCTCCGCGAGCACCTGCCGGAACACGGTCGCCACCGGGCCGGGCTCGTCCGCCGGGGCGAGCGCCTCCACGTCGGTGACCAGCAGCACCGCCGGCCCGTCGGCGCGTACCGCCGTCGCCGCGGCCCGCAGCCGGTCCGCGGCGGCCTGGTTCGTGAGCGCGGCCACCTCGGGCGCCCACAGCGGGTGCACGCGGGCGCCAACGCGGGCCGCGACCGCCCGGACCAGCGCCGACTTGCCGGATCCGGCCGGCCCGCCGAGCAGGACGCCCAGCGAGATCGTGGTGCCGAGCCGGCCCAGCACCTCGCGATGGTGGAAGCCGAGGTCGAGCAGTTCGGTCAGCTCCTCGGCCTGGGCGCGCAACCCGGGCAGCTCGTCCACGTCCGGCGTGTCGTCGTCCGGTGCGACCGTCGGGGCCCTGTCGGTCGCCCGGACCGGAGCGGCGGCGGACGGCACGGGCGTGTCGTGGGTGACCGGGCCGTGCTCCCAGCCAACAAGCGTGTCCATGGTGACTAGCGCACCCGCCGTCGGCTCCACGGCGACCACGGTGAGCAGGGTGCTCGTCCAGGCGAGGCCGACGGTGTTGGCGAGACTGCGCCGGGCCGCCTCGACCAGGCTTCGTACCGAGGCGTCCGGCAGCACGTCCTGCGGCAGCAGCGACACGTCGTCGCCCACGGTGACCACCTTGCCGAGCAGGGCGAGCCGCAGCATCTCCGGGCTGACCGCCGCCACCACACCGACCGGGCCGCGCAGGACGACCCGGCCCGCCGCCGCCAGCGGTGCCGGGCTCACCCGTACCTGCCCGCCGTCGCGCAGACCGAGGTTGCCCAGCGTCAGGTCGTCGGCGTACAGCAGGGCGGCGCTCGCGCCCGGGTCGGCGGCGGCGACGATCCCGGCCGTCTCCCGGCGACCGCTCAGCCGGACCGGATCACCGGGGCGCAGCCCCAGCGCGGTCAGCGCCTCCGGGTGCAGCCGCACGATGCCACGTCGAGCGTCCAGGGCGGCCGGTCGAAGGCTCGCCAGCAGGGTCAGGTCGGGTTGCGCCACCGCCCGACCGTAGCCGCCCGTGGCGAGTCCCGCGCCGGGTCAGCGCCGTGGGTCCAACTCGTCGAGCAGCGACGGGTCCCGCCGGATCAACTCGGCCAGGCGGGCCGCCGGGTCGGGGGACAGGCCGTCCGGGCCCGGTGCCCACGCCGGCACCGTCCGCCCCGACATCGGCCAGGCCGGCGGAGATTCCAGCGGCGCCGCCGCTGGCTCCGGGCCGACCGTGACGTGCGGGCCGTCCCAGGACACCCGCAGCGGGTACGTCCGCCCGGCGTGCTCCACCCGGACGGTCACCGCCAGCCCCGGGTGAGCGCCGACGATCTGGCGGACCGCCTCGGCGACCTCCTCGACCGGACCCCATCCGGCCGGCTCGTCGGGGACGTCCCGCCCCGCGTGCCGCCCCGGCCCGGTGTCGCGGGGTTCGGTGTGGCCGCTCGGGTGGTGGGTCGGGTCGCCGGCCGGTTCCGGCGGTGGTGTGCTGTCGACGCGGTCGTTGGCCCGCCGGCGCAGCGCCTCCTCGCGCCGAGCCAGTCGGGCCAGCGTCTCGTCCAGGTCGCCCCTCACCAGATCACCCCTTCCCGCCGCGGCCGGAGCCGGTCGGCTCAGGCCCTCCTGTCCCGGGTGGCCCGGTCCAGCGCGCGGTCCAGGACGACCAGCAGGGCGTCCCGCACCGAGAGCCGGTCCCGGGCGTCGAACTGCACCAGGGGTACATGCTCGCCGATGGCGAGCGCCCACCGGATCTCGTCGAGTTGCAGGGCCAGCCGGCCGTCGAAGGCGTTGACCCCGACCACGAACGGCAGCCCGGCCTGTTCGAAGAAGTCGACCGCCGGGAAGCAGTCGTCCAACCGGGCGCTGTCCACGACCACCAGCGCGCCGAGCGCGCCGCGGGCCAGGTCGTCCCACATGAAGCCGAACCTGGTCTGCCCGGGCGTGCCGAACAGGTACAGCTTCAGGCTGCGGTCGATCGTCACGCAACCGAAGTCCATCGCCACCGTGGTGGTGGTCTTGGTCGACCGGGTACCCGGGTCGTCCACGCCGATCCCGGCGGTGGTCATCTCCGCCTCGGTGGTCAGCGGCGCGATCTCGGAGATCGCCCCCACCGTGGTGGTCTTGCCCACCCCGAAACCACCCGCGACGAGGATCTTGACCGGCACCGGTGGAGCGGCCCGTCGCCCGCCCGGCGGCGGCGTCGTCCCGTCACCGCCGGCCGGCGGTCGGTACGGCGGCGGTGCGGCCGCCGGCTGGCCGGCGCGTCCGAGCAGGGGGCCGGTGGCCGGCGGCATGCCGTACCGGGCGGTGGCGCTGTTGCCGGCGGGACCCCCCAGCGGGGCGACCGGCCATTCAGGAGATCGCACGGAGTCCATCAATCACTCGCAGGATGAGGTCGGGGTCGTACGCTTCGTCGGAGTCGGTGACGTGTACGTCCAGGTGCCCGGCGGCCCGCAGGTCACCGACCAGGACCCGGGTCACACCGAAGTGCAGCCGGGTCCGGGCCGACAACTCCGCCACCGAGATCGGCTCGGCGCAGAGCGCGATGATCGCGTGGTGTTCCGGTGCCAACAGCGCATCCTGCGTGCCGGTCCACCAACCGCTCTCGGCGCGTACGGTCACCTGCGTCTCCAGGCCGATCGCCGGATCGGCGCCGGTGACCCGTCCGGAGGTGAGCACGAACGGCCGGGGGGCGGCCGGCCGGCCACCGGTGGGCTCGGGCTGCGTCGTCGCCGCCGGCGCGGCGTCCCCGGGCGGGGGCGTACGCAGGTAGGGGCGGATCCGTGCCCCGGGTTCCGGGTCCGGTTCCTCGCCAGCGACGTCGGGGGTCACTGCTGGACGGCGTTCTTCAGTTCGACGATCAGCCGCGGGGTGAGGGCGTTTCCGGCCCGCCCGGCGAAGAGGGTCATCTCGTACGCCACGGTGCCCAGGTTCGCCGACCGGTCGGCGACCACGCCGAGCACGGAACCGCTGCTGATCGCGCTGATCAACAGGTAGCCGTCGGCCATGTCGACGATCACCCGGTTCAGGCCGCCCAGCGCGTACCAGCTGGCCGCGCCGCCGGCGAGGCTGGTCATGCCGGAGACCACGGCGGCGAGTCGCTCCGCGTTGGACCGGTCCTTGATCGCCGACATGGCCATCAGCAGCCCGTCCGAGGAGACCGCGATCGCCTCGAGCACCCCGGCGGTGCTGGAGGTGAAGGAGTCCAGCAGCCAGTTGAAGGTGCGTGCCTCCGGGCTGAGATCACCGGCCGTGCCGGTGGGGTTCTGGTGGTCGACGTTGTCGTGCACAAAGGGGCTGGTCACCGTGATGATCCTTCTTCGTTCCGGTGGTCGGGGCTGACGTCGCGGAGAGCACGGGCGACGCCCTCCTCGAACTCGGTGATGAGCTGGCGCACCTCGGCCGGGTCGCCGAGGTGTGTGCTGGCCGGCGGACCGGGCGGGGTGACGGTCAGGTTCGCGCCGGGGACCCGTCGACTGAGCAGGGGCCGGTCGGGAGCGGTCGGACCGCCGCGTTCGGCCCGGCGTACGCCGGACTGGAAGGCCTCGACGAGCGCGCGGGCCGCCGCCGGGTCGGCGGTGGTGGCGTCCACCGGCTTCGTGGGGTTGGTGGTGGCGGTCAGGCTTGCCCCGGGGACCCGCTGTCGGATCCGGGGGTTGGCCGGCGCACCCGAGGGCTCGGGGCGCGGCGGCGTCGGCTCGGCGGGCTCCGCCTGGTCGGTGCTGGTGCCGAACGCGTCCCAGGACGGGCCGGACTCCAGGCTGCGGGTCGCCCGGCTGAGCAGGTCCGAGTCGAGATGGACGGCGGCGGTGGCCGCCACCGCGAGGGCCGGCGTGCCGCGCTCGGGGGGCGGCGTCGTACGCCGGTCGGGCACCGCGACCCGGGCCACGACGGCGCCGACCGGGTCCGCGCGTCGCAGCACCAGCGACACCGACGGGATGTCCACCTGGGCGCTCACCCCGCCGCCCGGCGTGGCGGTCAGGCTGACCTCCCAGCCGTGCCGGCGGGCCAACCGGCCCACCACGAACAGGCCGAGCACCTCGGTCGGCGCGAGGTCGAGGCGTTCGCGGCGGGTGAGCCGGGCGTTCTCCTCGGCCAGCCGCTGCTCGGACATGCCGATGCCGTGGTCCACGACGGTGATCCGGGCGCCCAGCCCGGACGTCTCACCGGTCACCAGCACCCGGGTGTGCGGCGGGGAGAAGACCGTGGCGTTCTCCATCAGCTCGGCAAGCGCCAGGACGAGGTCGCCGACCACCGCCGGCGCGGCCGACACCCCGGCCGGCACCCGCACCTCCACCCGGGTGTAGTCCTCAATCTCACCCAGCGCCAGCCGGACGACGTCGGCCAACGGCACCGGTGCGGTGTGCGCGTCCGCGCCGGCCGACCCGGAGAGCACCACGAGGCTTCCGGCGTTGCGCCGCAGCCGGCTGGAGATGTGGTCGAGCCGGTACAGGTGTTCCAGCCGACCTGGGTCGGCCTCCTGCTGCTCCAGCCGGTCGATCAGCGCGATCTGCCGGCCCACCAGGTTCTGGGTACGCCGCCCGACGTGGCCGAACATCTGCGCCACGTTGCGCCGGCCGACGACCTGCCGTTCGACGAGCTGGGCGGCGGTGCTCTGCACCCGGTCGAAGGCCCGGGCCAGGTCGCCGATCTCGTCGTTGGCCCGGATGTCCACCGGCTCCAACCGGACCTGCTGGGCGCTCTCGGTCTCGTCGTCGGTGACCCGTACCAGTTCCGCCTCGGCGACCCGGGCGACCCGGTCGGCGGAGCGGGTGAGCTGGGTCAACGGGCGGGCCACCGTACGCGCGACCGCCGCGCTGAGCAGCACCACCAACGCCAGGATCAGCGCCGCCGCCGCGCCGACCAGGTACGCGGCGGTCAGTGCCCGTCGCTGCTCGGCGGTGACCTCGGCGAGTACGTCGGCGACGAGCTTCTTCTCGACGAACTGGCCGAGCCGGATCATCGTGCGTACGGCGGGGAAGAGCGCGTCCATGGGTACGTCCCGGACCGCGCGGGCCGGGTCCCGGGCGCTGGTGACCAGGAAGTCGGGGCTGGTACGCGCGGCCACGGCGGCGTCGTTGAGCTGGGACACCTTGAGCTGTTCGGGGGTGATGAGGCTGCGGAAGCGCTGGTTGTCGACCTGGAGCGCGGCGATGCACGCCACGTAGCCGGCTGTGGTGTCCGGGGTGCCGACCGCCTTGACCAGCAGGCTGAGGGTGGCGCAGGCGGCCAGGCCCTCGTCGGCGCGCAGCAGGCCGTCCAGGGCGAGCACCTGACGGCCGGGCAACGTGTCGGTGTCCACGCCGACCATCAGCCGCAGCGACGCGATGATCCCCATGTTGACCGGGCCGTACGCGCTCACCACCTGGCCGGGGTTGGCGGCCCGGCCGAGCACGGCGGTGCGGATGTCGTCGAGGCTGGACACCGTGTTCAGGGCGCGGTCGACCTGGTCGGTCAGCGCCGCGCCACCGGCGGCCCGCAGGTCGGCCACCCGGTCGTCCACGTCGGCGGACTTGCGGATCACCTCGGCGCGTTCGACCCGGCCGAGCAGGAAGCCGACGGAGAGGATGCGTTCCTGCTGGAGGTCCTGGACGAGGCTGCCGACCCGGCTGGCGAGGCGTACCCGGTCGGTGATGTCGCCGGCGCGCTGCGCCGCGGTCACCCGTTCGAGCACCACGGGCACGGCGAGGCCGACCATGCTGAGCAGTGGGATCACCACGAGCAGCGCGAGCTTGCCGCGGATCCGGAGCCTAGCGAGCAGCATCGAACGGCCCCCACGGAGTGGCTTCCGGTTCGCGGGCGGCGCTGACCGGTTGCAGCGCCCGCTGGTCGCTGGGTCGTCCCACGCCGGTCGGTGGCTGCCAGCTGTCCGCCGCCGCTGGTTCGTCGGGGCCGGGGGCGCCGGCGGTGGGCGTGGCGGCGCGGCGGCGGGCCCGACGGTCTGCGGCGATCAGCAGCGCGGCCAGCCAGCCGGCCAGCAGCACGAAGACCACCACGGCGCCGACGATCAGCCAGCGGTCCCGGTCCAGGTCGTCGATCCGGTCGGCCAGCAGGGCGTCCAGCTCGGCGAGGATGACCGGCTGGAGCTGCCGGGCGGCGGTGTGCGCGTTGAGCCCGGCGGCACCGAGCCGACCCGCGTCCAGTGGCGCGGACTCGCCGGAGGGCAGGGAGTACGCGGCAAGCGCCTCCACCGAGCGCTGGTAGTTGTCGAGCGGGGTCAGCACGTTGGCGCCCAGGTCGGTGCTCTCCGAGCCGTCCACGGCGGACCTGAGGTTGTCGACGACGTCGGAGGCGGGGGCCAGGGCGGACACCCGTAGCGCGGTCAGTTCGAGCAGGCCGCGGGGCTGCTGGGCGGCCGGCCGGCGGGCCACGAGGGTGCCCAGGTCGGTGAGCCGGCCGGCGCCGACCACCGCCTCGGGCAGTTCCTGGCCGGCGCTGTCCTGAAGGAAGAACGAGTCCGCGACGGGGTCGCGCACCAGCCCGGAACTCTCCCGGACCTTGCGGTGCAGGGCCAGCAGCAGGTCGGTCGCCTCGCTGTACGCGGTGAAGGCGGCCTCCGGGTCGGCGGGACCGCGGACCCGCAGCGCCTCCAGTTTGGCCCGCAGCCCGGCCCAGCGTTCCTGGCTGCGGAGTTCGACGCCGATCCGGGCGTCCACCGCCGCGGCCTCGTCGACCGCCCGGGTGAGCGCGTCACGGGAGGCGGGGCGGCCACTGACCGCGCCGGACTGGGCGTCCACCAGCGCGTCGGTGACCGGGGCGAGGGCGCGCAGGTACTGCACGCCGAGTCGTTCCCGGGCGGCCAGGTCCCGGTCGTCGCCGGTGTGCTGCCAGGTCTGGGTGAGGAGCAGACCCACAGGTGCCAGCAGCGCCGCGACGAGAAGCAGCGGTAGCAGTCGGCCCAGTGTGGAGTGCCGTCGACGGGCCCGCGGTGCGGGGACTGCCATGGTGTGTCTCCTCCGGCGTCGGGCTGGGGGCGGCACGGTGGGTTTCGCCGATGGGTCCCGTGCACCGGACCGGAAAACTAATCGAACCTCGGTGGTCCGGACCGGTGTCGGCGAGTCGGCTTTGCGTCAGTAAGGGCGACGTGACGGTTCGTCCTGGTTGACAACACGCTGCGTTCTGTCGATGGGTGTGACATGAAGGGATCGAGGGGGATATCTGAGGAAGATCGGAATTCACAGGATCCGAACTCAACTCACTGGGCCGCGTCCGACGATGCGCGGTCGCACCGTTGCGGATCACCGATCGGAGCAACCGGACAGACGTACGGCGGATCTCAGCCAACGCTCAGGCTGCGCGCCGTACCGTGTGCCGCATGAGATCGCCGTCGCCGGCCGCGTGGATCCGGCGTGCCCTGCCCACCCGCCGCCGTGCGATCGCCGCGACAGTCGTCGTCGTGCTGCTCGCGGCCGCCGTGACCTGGGCGGTGTGGCCGCAGGGTTCGGGTGTACGCACCGAGAGCGCGATGCTCACCGTCCGGTCCGGGCCGGCCGGCGACCAGCCGGTGGACCTGGACACCACCTTCTACCTGCCGGACGACGCGTCGCCGGGGCGGAAGGTGCCGGCCGTGCTGTTGGCGCACGGGTTCGGTGGCACCAAGGAGTCGGTGCGCTCGGACGCGGAGGAGTTCGCCGGGCGCGGCTACGCGGTGCTGACCTGGACCGCGCGGGGCTTCGGCCGCAGCGGCGGCGAGATCCACCTGGACAACCCGGATTACGAGGTGCGCGACGCCGAGCGGCTGCTGGACTGGCTTGCCGCCCGGCCGGAGGTGCGCACCGATGCGGCCGGCGATCCGAAGGTCGGCGTGGTCGGTGGCTCGTACGGCGGCGGGCTCGCGTTGCTGCTGGCCGCCCAGGACCCGCGGGTCGACGCGATCGTCCCCATGATCACCTGGAACGACCTGTCCCGGGCGTTCCTGCCGGAGAGCACCGGTGGCGCGCCGACCGAGGGCGTGTTCAAGAAGGGCTGGGCCGGCCTCTTCTTCGGCGGGGGCGGCAACGTGGGCACCGGCCCGGCCGGACTGTCAGGTGTGACCGCCGCCCAGCCGGAGGGTGCGCCGGCGTCGGCCGGGCCGCCCAGCCCCGGCCCGGGTGCCGGCCCTGGCACCGGCCCCGGCGGCGCTCCCACGGGTGCCGCCGACCCGTCCTGCGGGCGGTTCGCCGCCGACGTGTGCGCCGCGTACCTGCGGATCGCCACCACCGGCCAGGCCGACCAGGCCGCCGTGGACCTGCTGCGCCGCTCCAGCCCGGCGGGCGTACTGAACAAGATCAAGGCTCCGACCCTGCTGGTGCAGGGCGAGGCGGACACCCTCTTCCCCCTCGGCGAGGCGGACACCAACGCGAAGGGCATCGCCGCCGCCGGCACCCCGGTACGGGTCGCCTGGTTCACCGGCGGGCACGACGGCGGCGCCGGCCCCCGCTCGGACTCGGACCGGGTGAAGTTCCTGACCGTCCAGTGGCTCGACCACTACGTCAAGGGCGAGGGCGACGCGCCCGGCGACGACTTCACCTGGTCGCGGATCGCCGGCTTCGACGCGCTCGACCGGGGGCTTGTCGCCACCGGCTTCCGGCGCGCCGACTATCCGGGTCTGGCCGGCACCAGCCGCCGGGAGGTGGCGGTCGCCGGTCCCGCGCAGTCGATCGCGAACCCACCGAACGGCAACCCGGCCGCCATCTCGTCCATCCCGTTCGCGGGCGGGCTCACCTCGCTGCTCGGCGGGGTGGCCGGGGACGTGCCCGGTCAGCACGCCCGCTTCGAGTCGACGCCGCTGACCGAGGCGGTGGACGTCGCCGGTGCGCCCACCGTTAGCCTGCGGGCCGCGTCGCCGACCGGCGAGGCGGTGCTCTTCGTCAAGCTCTACGACGTCGACAAGGACGGCGCTGCCACTCTGCCGAACGGCCTGGTCGCCCCGATCCGGCTCACCGGCCTGCCGCAGCGGGTGCAGGACGCCCGCCCGGTCACCGTGACGCTGCCCGGGATCGTCCGCCGGGTGGAGGCCGGGCACCGGCTGCGGCTGGTGGTGGCCACCTCGGACCAGGCGTACACCACGCCGGCCGCGCCCACCGTCTACACGGTGGCGGCGGACGGCGCGGTCAGTCTGCCCACGGTCGCCGGCGAGCCCATTCCCACCACGGCGACGGTCTGGCGCTGGGTGCTCGCCGGCCTGCTCGCCGCCATCGCGATCGGGCTCGTCGTGGTCGTCGCCGTGGTCCGCCGCCGGCACCGCCGCCAGGACCGCTCGGTGCATCCGGAGTACGCGGACACGCCGCTGGCCGTGCGCGCACTGCGCAAGGAGTACGCGGACGGCTTCGTCGCGGTGTCGAACGTGGACTTCGAGGTGCACCCCGGTCAGGTGGTGGGTCTGCTCGGGCCGAACGGCGCCGGCAAGACCACCACCCTGCGGGTGCTGATGGGGCTGACCCAGCCGACCGCCGGCGAGATCTACGTCTTCGGTCGGCGGCTGGTGCCCGGCTCGCCGGTGCTGTCCCGGATCGGTGCGCTGGTGGAGGGGCCGGGTTTCCTGCCGCACCTGTCGGGTCTGGACAACCTGAAGGCGTACTGGCGGGCCACCGGGCGGCCGTGGGAGGACGCGCACTTCGACGCGGCGCTGGAGATCGCCGGGCTGGGCGACTCGGTGCACCGGAAAATCAAGAACTACAGCCACGGCATGCGCCAACGCCTCGCCATCGCCCAGGCCATGCTCGGCCTTCCCGAGCTGCTGGTACTCGACGAGCCGACCGACGGGCTCGACCCGCCGCAGATCGCCGAGATGCGCCGGGTGCTCCAGCGCTACGCCACGGACGGCCGGGCGGTGCTGGTCTCCAGCCACCTGCTGGCCGAGGTGGAGCAGACCTGTACGCACGCGGTGGTGGTCAACAAGGGCCGGATCGTGGCGTCCGGGCCGGTGGAGGAGATCGTGGGCGAGTCGCCGAGCGTGCTGTTCGACGTCTCCGACCCGGTCGCCGCGCGGGCGGTGCTGGACCGGCTGCACGGCGTCCGGGTCCTGCCGGAGAGCGACGGCCAGCTGGTGGTCGACACCAACGGCACGGCCCGCAGCGAGGTGGTGGCCGAGCTGGTGCGCGCCGGCATCGGGGTGGACCGGGTGGTGCCCCGGCGGCGCCTGGAGGACGCGTTCCTCGCCCTGGTGGGCGAGAACTCTCGGGGAAGCGGTGACCGGTGATGGTTGTTACTGACGCGGGTGAGGCCCGTGGCTACCGGCCGTCGGCCACCATGCCGTTCAGCGCGGAGTTCCGCCGGCAGGCGTCCCGGCGGCGGACCCAGCTGGCGCTCGGTTTCATGGTGCTGCTGCCGCTGATCATCCTGATCGCGTTCCAGTTCAACTCCGGCGGCGACGACGACAACGGCAACAACGAGTTCTCCAGCCTGGTCGACCTGGCCACCTCCGGCGGCCTCAACTTCACCCTCTTCTCGATCTTCGTGTCGGCGTCGTTCCTGCTGGTGGTGGTCGTCGCGCTGTTCTGCGGCGACACGGTGGCGAGCGAGGCGAGCTGGGGGAGCCTGCGTTACCTGCTGGCCGTCCCGGTGCCCCGGGCCCGGCTGTTGACGGTGAAGCTGGTTGTCGCGCTCGCGTACTCGGGTCTGGCCCTGCTGCTGCTGGCCGGTACGGCACTTGTCGCCGGCACGCTGCGCTACGGCTGGTCGCCGCTGCGCAGCACTGTCGCCGCCGAACTGGAGCCGACCGAGGGGCTGCTCCGGTTGCTGGCGGTGCTGGGCTACCTGGCTGTCGTACTCCTGGTGGTGGCCGGGCTGGCCTTCCTGCTGTCGGTGACGACGGACGCCGCGCTCGGCGCGGTCGGCGGTGCCGTGCTCCTGTGGATCCTGTCGAGCATCCTCGACCAGATCACCGCCCTGGGCGCGCTGCGGGACTTCCTGCCCACCCACTTCAGCACCGCCTGGCTGGGGCTGCTCTCCACCCCGGTGCAGACCGACGACGTGGTACGCGGCTGCATCTCCGCGATCAGCTACGCCACGCTGTTCTGGGGGTTGGCGTTCTGGCGGTTCACCCGCAAGGACATCACGTCGTAGCCTTCCGCCAGGCGCTCACGCCGATCCGCCCGGTGTTGCCCACGTCGATCGGGCCGTCCGGGTCGACGTCCTGGGCCGGCTGGCCGGCGGCGGGCGCCACTGTCAGGTACGCCCCGTCGGTCGCCACCACCGTCGGATCGGTGACCAGGTTCCGCCACAGCACCACGGCGGTGGCCCGCTCACCGGCTTTCAACGTGACCTGCTGCGGTGGCTGGTCGAAGCCCGACGTGATCTCCTTCGCGCCGTTGAAGACCCGCAGAATGATCGGTTTGCGCTGCTCGTTCAGGACCCACACCACCGGGTACCCGTTGAGCTGGTAGAGGCGGTCACCGCAGTTGACCAGTTCCAGGCCGAGGGCGCGCAACCCCATCGCCGCATCCCCTCCGGTGGACCGGATCCGAACGCCGGACTCCGGGCATTCGGCCACCGGCTCGACGCTGGCCGACGGGGTGGGGCTCGGCGGTGTCGGCGGAGGGCCCGTGGGGTCCCCGCCCGCGTCCCGATGTTCGTCGACGGTGCAGGCGGCGAGCAGGAGAGCCGCCGCGACCGCTGCGCTGGCCCGTCGCAGTGCTCGCGTGATCATTTGCCGATCCTCGCCTACGGAGGCGTTCCACCGCTGCCCGGCCCCTCGCAGCTCGCCCGGGTGCCGACCTGCCGTCCGCTGCTCGGGACCTGTAGAGCTGCCCCAGATCCGGGGCGGCGCTGCCCCCGGCCGGCTGGCGGGACAACCTGGTGCGCCGGTGGAGCTGAATCGTTTGCGACATCGCTCGTGATCTGCGGCCGCAGCATCTCTTCGCGGCTCGACCAACTGCCCCACCTCCGGGGCAGCTCGACAGGCTGTACGGGCCGCGTGACAGGCTGTACCGTCATCCCGGGAGCGCTCCCACGGTGGCGGCCCGGGTGGCGCACCGCTGAGGCCGCTCGTCGCCCAGGGTCTGACCCTGACATGTTTCGACCGGGGATTTTCCCACCAGCAAAGAAGTTGTGACCGCTGCCGGTTCCATGCCCCATCATAGGTAGGCATCGATGTCCATCTATGGAGGTCTCCATGAACGTCTCTCGGCTCGGCGGGCCGATCCTGTCCCTGTTCCGCATCGTGATCGGACTGCTGTTCACACTGCACGGCCTGTCCTCGGTCTTCGGGTTGTTCGGCGGCAACCCGATGACCGGCAAGGCGGTACCGCTCGGCACCTGGCCGGGCTGGTGGGCCGCCCTCATCCAGCTCGTCTGCGGCGCGCTGGTGCTGGTCGGGCTCTTCACCCGACCCTCAGCGCTCCTCGCCTCCGGCTCGATGGCGTACGCCTACTTCGTCGTGCACCAGCCCGACGGCCTGCTCCCGCTGCGCAACGGCGGTGAGCAGGCAGCGCTCTTCTGCTGGTCGTTCCTGCTGGTCGCCGCACTCGGTTCGGGCCCGTGGGCGCTCGACGCGCTGCTCTTCCGCAGCCGCGGCGAGGCGTCCTCGCCGTCGGTGGCCGAGCCCAGCCCGGTGTCCGTCTGACCGCACCCCTGTCCGCGCGGCGTCGGAGCCTCGACGAGGCGGCTCCGGCGCCGCGCCCGGGCGGGAGCGACGCCCTCGTGGGGTCGTCGACGGCTCAGCCCCAGAGCCGAGGGTGCGACGTCAGGCCGGCGGGCGTGGGGTGAGGACCGCGTCCAGCAGGCCCGGGTAGAGCCTGTCCAGCTCGTCGCGGCGGAGCCGCACGTAGCGGCTGGTGCCGGCGGCCCGGGTGCGGGTCAGGCCCGCCTCGCGCAGCACCCTCAGGTGGTGGCTGCGGGTCGCCTTGGAGACGCCGAAGTCGAGGGTGCCGCAGGCGGCCTCGCCGCTCTCCGCGAGCGCCCGGACCATCTGCAACCGCACGTCGTCCGCGAGTGCGGCCAGCACGGCGGTGACCGGTACGGCTGTCAGGTCGGGTTCGTGCGGCTCCATGTGACCAGTGTAACCGTTGTTCGACAATTGTCGAACAAGCTCCTAGGGTCGGTTTCGTTGGTTCGACGATACTCGAACATTGGAGCTGACGATGCGATCCCGTGCCACCGCGTACCCGCTTCTCGCCGTGGTCGGCTGGGGAGTGATGTTCCCCGTCCTGGCCAGCGCGCTGACCCGGGTCGACCCCCTCAACCTCACCACCGCCCGCTACCTGCTGGCCGCCCTCGTCCTGGTCGGCGTGCTGCTGCTCCGCGAGGGTGCCGGCGCGCTGCGCCACGGCGGCCGAGCGGTCGAGGTGGTGGTGCTCGGCGTCGTCGGGTTCGCCGGGTTCAACCTGCTCACCAGCCTGGCCCTCGAACACGCCGCCCCGCAGCAGATCGCCCTGTTCGTGGCGACCACCCCGGTGATCACGCAACTGGTCCGCTGGGTCCGCGACGGCGTACGCCCCAAGCCCCTCCTGCTGGCACTCTCCCTGGTGGCGCTCCTCGGCGTCGGCCTGGTGATCACCCGCGGCAGCCTGGCCGGGCTCGGCCAGTTCGGCCTCGGCGGCCTGATGATGATCGGCGCGGTGCTCGGCTGGGGCATCTACACCCACGGGGCCAGCAGGTTCGGTGAGTGGTCGCCGCTGCGCTTCACGACGCTCACCGCGATCTCCGGCACCGCCGCCATGCTCGCCGCGAGCATCGGCGCCGACGCCGTCGGCTGGCAGCACGCGCCGGCCGCCGCCGACCTGGTGGCGGTCGCCCCGCAGTTGGCGTACGCCGTCGTCGTGGGCGCCGTGATCGCCGTCCTGGCCTGGAACACCGGTGTGCAGCGGCTCGGCGCCGCCAACGCCGCGCTGTTCATGAACCTGGTACCGGTGACCACGTTCGCCGTGCAGATCGCACGTGGCTACCGGCCCGATCCGGTCGAGCTGGTCGGTGCGGCGATCACCATCGCCGCGCTGATCGCCGCGAACCTCTCCACCAGGGCGCGGACCCGCCCGTCGACCCTGCCGCAACCGACCGCCGTCACCGACCCGATCGCGGTGGTCGACTCCATGGCGGTGAGCGCCCGCTGACCCACTCCCTGGGACGCCTGGTGGAGGCCACCGGCAACGTTGCCTAGACTCGACGGCACAACTGCATACCTCATCCAGAGGGGCTGAGGGATACGGCCCGACGACGCCCCGGCAACCACCCCGCGCGCTCACCGCTGAGCGACATGCGGGGCAGGTGCCAATTCCGTCCCCGCCGCACCGTGCGATGCGGGGAAAGATGAGAGGACCCTCGACATGACGTCGACGCTCGCCGCCCCCGGTATCGACACCTCCGCCAGCCCCGCCCGCGCCCTGGTCTGCCGCGCCTGTTCGGCCCGCTACCCGCTCGCCGCCCAGCACGCCTGCTACGAGTGTTTCGGCCCGCTGGAGGTCGACTACGACACCGCCGCCCTCGCCACGGTCACCCGGGAGCAGATCGAAGCCGGTCCGAACAACATCTGGCGTTACGCGGCACTGCTGCCCGCCGGCCAGGACCCGGCCACCCGGGTCACCCTCGACCCGGGGCTGACCCCGCTGGTGGCGGCCCCGCACCTCGCCGCCGACCTGGGCATCACCGCGCCGCTCTGGGTCAAGGACGACAGCGCCAACCCCACCCACTCGTTCAAGGACCGGGTCGTCTCGGTGGCGTTGACCGCCGCGAAGGCGCTCGGCTTCACCCGGTTCGCCTGCGCGTCGACCGGAAACCTGGCCAACTCGGTGGCCGCGCACGCCGCCCGCGCCGGGGTGCCGTCGGTGGTCTTCATCCCCAGTGACCTGGAGCAGGGCAAGGTCATCACCACCGCCGTCTACGGCGGCGAGCTGGTCGCCATCGACGGCTCGTACGACGACGTCAACCGGCTCTGCGGCGAGCTGGTGGAGACCGACGAGTTCGAGGACACCGCGTTCGTCAACGTCAACGTCCGTCCGTACTACGCGGAGGGTTCCAAGACCCTCGGCTACGAGGTGGCCGAGCAGCTCGGCTGGCGGATCCCCGCCCAGGTGGTCATCCCGATGGCCAGCGGCGAACTGCTCACCAAGATCGACAAGGCGTTCTCCGAGCTGGTCGAGATCGGCCTGGTCGAGGCGCCGGCCGGCGGCTGGAAGGTCTTCGGTGCGCAGTCGGCCGGCTGCAACCCGATCGCCACCGCCCTGCACGCCGACACCGACACGATCACCCCGGTCAAGCCCACAGGCATCGCCAAGTCGCTGAACATCGGGGACCCGGCGGCGGGCCTCTACGCCCTGGAGGCGGTCCGCCGCACCGGCGGCTGGATGGAGTACGTCGACGACGACGAGATCCGCGCCGGCATCCGCGACCTGGCCCGCACCACGGGTGTCTTCGCCGAGACCGCGGGCGGGGTCACCGTGGCGGTCCTCCGCAAGCTGGTCGAGTCCGGTCGGCTCGACCCGACGGCGGAGACCGTGGTGTTCAACACCGGCGAGGGCCTCAAGACCATCGACGCGGTGGCCGGCCAGGTCGGGCCGACCCACCACATCAAGCCCTCGCTGCGCGCCGCCCGGGACGCCGGCCTCCTCGGCTGACCGGTCCCGCCTGGGCGATCCGCCGGGTAACTGGGATTTCGCTGTGAGTGTGGAAAACCCACCGCTACGGACTTGACGACAGGAACCGGACGGCGCAAGATGCTCCGTGCGGGAGGGCATTTCGCCGAAGACTTTTGAAGTTCTTGCGACCCAACGCCGGAGGCGTTGTGCGAGTGTCCCTCCCGACCACGTCCGATCGGGCCAGCGATTAATTCGCTGGCCCGATCGCTTTTGCGAGGTGCACGCTCAGCGGCATGAGCATCACGATCGCGTCGTTCGACGGCGCCGACCGGGCAGCGGTCGACGAGGCGTACCGGATCGGCGCGGCGGCAGGCGCCGCCGACCTGCCGGACCTCCCGCCGTTCTGCCGGCGCCGCTTCGATGCGCTGTTCCACACCCCGATGCCCGGCACCGAGTCGCTCTGGGCGCTGGCCCGACTCGACGGCGTACCGGCCGGCTACCTCGAGCTGGGCCTGCCCTCCCTCGACAACACCGAGAACGCCACCGCCGATCTGGTTGTGCATCCGGAGCTGCGGCGCCGGGGCGTCGGCCGGGCCCTGCACGAGTACGGGGTACGCCTGCTCCGCGAGCACGGACGCAAGAGGGTGGTGGCGATGGCCGTCTCCGCGCTGCCCGACGGGCCGGCCCGAAGCATCGCGGGCGACGCGTTCGCGGCCGCGAACGGAGCCAAGCCCGCACTTGCCGAGGTGCGTCGGCGTCTCGCGGTCGCCGACATCGACCGGCTGGCGCTGCGGGCGGCGCTCGCCGAGGCCACCCCGCGCGCCGAGGGCTACCGGTCGGTCTGCTGGCAGGGCTCCACCCCGCAGGAGTACGTCGCGGACATCGCCTACCTCGACGGCCGGCTGCTGATGGACGCGCCGATGGGCGACGTGCAGTGGGAGCCGGAGCACGTGGACGCCGAACGCATCCGGGGCAACGAACGGGCGCTTGACGCCCGTGGCCGGCGGCGCTACCACCTCGGGATGCGGCACGAGGAGTCCGGGCGGCTGGTCGCCTGGACCCTGCTCGACGTCGGTGCCACCGCCGACTGGCACGCCTACCAGCAGATCACCATCGTCGACCCGGCCCACCGGGGGCACCGGCTCGGTCTCGTCGCCAAGGCGGAGAACCTGCACCACCTACTCACCCACGAGCCGGCGGTACGCGTCATCGACACCTTCAACGCGGCCAGCAACAGTTACATGGTGGCGATCAACGAGCAGCTCGGCTTCCGCCCGGTGGACGCCTGGACCGACTGGCAGCTCACCCTCTGACGAGGATCGGCGCTACTGCTCACGGACCTGACTCAGGCATGATGGCGGGCATGACGGAGACCCCGCATCCCCTGTACGACAGGCACGCCGACACCCTCAACCGTGCGCTGACCGCGATCACGGAGCGGGGCTACTGGTCCGCGTATCCCGAATCCCCCAGCCCCCGGGTGTACGGCGAGACCGCCGCCGCCGACGGTAAGGCCGCCTTCGAGGCGTACCTCGGTGGCGACTTCCCCCTCGACCAGCCGGGCGCCGGCGCACGGGTCGCCACCGAGGCGAGCCCGTTCGGGGTGGAGCTGGCGGTGCGCTACCCGCACGCCGGCACCGACGAGCTGATCCGCGCCGCCTCCGCCGCGCTGCCGGCCTGGCGTGACGCCGGCCCGCAGGCCCGGGTGGGTGTCTGCCTGGAGATCCTCGACCGGCTGCACAAGCACATCTTCGAGCTGGCCAACGCGGTGCAGTTCACCAGTGGGCAGGCGTTCGTGATGGCCTTCCAGGCCGGCGGCGCGCACGCACTGGACCGGGCGTTGGAGGCGCTGGCGTACGCGTACGCCGAGATGACCCGGCACCCGGGGACGGCCGGCTGGGAGAAGGCCGCCGGCAAGGGTGACCCGCTGCGGATGACCAAGACGTTCCACGTGGTGCCGCGTGGGGTGGCGCTGGTGATCGGCTGCAACACCTTCCCGACCTGGAACTCGTACCCGGGGCTGTTCGCCTCGCTGGTCACCGGCAACCCGGTGATCGTCAAGCCGCACCCGCGCGCGGTGCTGCCCCTGGCCGTCACCGTGAAGTACGCCCGGGAGGTGCTCGCCGAGGCCGGCTTCGACCCGAACCTGATCCTGCTTGCGGCCGAGGCGCCAGGTGAGAAGCTCGCAAGCGACCTGGCCCTGCACCGCTCCGTCAAGATCGTCGACTTCACGGGCTCCACCGAGTACGGCGACTGGCTGGAGACGCACGCCCGGCAGGCGTCGGTCTACACCGAGAAGGCCGGTCTGAACACGGTGGTGATCGACTCCACCGACGACTTCGCCGGCATGTGCCGCAACCTCGGCTTCACGCTGACCCTCTACAGCGGGCAGATGTGCACCACCTCGCAGAACATCCTCATCCCGGCCGGTGGCATCGAGACCGACCAGGGGCACAAGAGCTTCGACGAGGTGGCCGGGGGGATCGCCGCGGCGGTCGGCAAGCTCACCGCCGACCCGGCCCGGGGTGTGGAGTTGACCGGCGCCATCGTCAACGACGGGGTGCTGGAGCGGCTGGCCGAGGTGACCAAGGTCGGCGAGCCGGTCCTCGAGTCGCGGACCGTCGCGCACCCGTCGTACGCCGACGCGGTGGTGCGTACCCCGACGATCGTGAAGCTGGCGGCGGACGACGCGGAGACGTACGGCCGGGAGTGGTTCGGGCCGATCTCCTTCGCCATCGCCACCGACTCCACCGCGCACAGCCTGGAGTTGCTGCGCCGGACGGTCGGCGAGAAGGGCGCGCTCACCGCCGGGGTCTACTCCACGGACGAGGCGGTGCTGGACGCCACCGAGGCGGTCGCGGTCGAGGTCGGGGTGCACCTGTCCTGCAACCTCACCGGCGGGGTGTTCGTGAACCAGTCGGCGGCGTTCTCCGACTTCCACGGCAGCGGCGCGAACGCGGCGGCCAACTCGGCGTTGACCGATGGCGCCTACGTGGCCAACCGCTTCCGGATCGTCCAGTCTCGGCGGCACGTGTAGGTGCGGTTGGGGTTTCCGGGGCAGCCCGACCCGCTCCGGGCGGTCAGGCTTGATCCCCGCGCGGGTCGGGCTGCCCCGGAAACCCTTCGTGGGCACGGTGGCGCGCCGGCTCTTGTGGGCATCACCAGGGTTCTGCCGTGGGACGGGGTCCTAGGCGGGGCGGCGCATCTGGAGCTCGGTCAGGGCTGGGACCGTGGGGTGGGGGACCCGTACACCGGTGTCCTCGAAGCCCAGCCGCTGGTAGGCGCGGTAGGCGCGGTCGTTGCCGACCACCACCTCCAGCAGCAGTTCCGGCCGGCCGCACGCCCTCGACCAGGCGGCCACCTCGTCGACCAGTTCGCCGAGCAGGCCGCTGCCCCGCCACGCTGGCGTGACGTAGACCGCGTAGATGACTGTCAGTCCCGCCTCGCGGGGTGCCACCGTGCCACCGGCGTGTCCGACGAACCGGCCACCCGGATCGGCCACGAACTGCGCCGTCTCCGTGCCACGCGAGGTGTACGCCACCCGGGCCGCGTACTCGGCGTGGGAGCGGGCGGCCGCGTCGGCGATCGTCTCCAGGAAGGCCAGCGGCGCGTCGGCGAGCATCTCCAGGCGCAGCGCCCGCATCCGGGCGGCGTCCTCCGGCCGGACCCGGCGGATCTGCGCCTGCCGCAGGGCCGGTGAGCCCGTGTCGGTGGTCATGCCGCATGCCTATCACAGGGCTGGAAACGGTTTTTGGTCGCAATCACGGACGTGGATCCTCTGATCGGCAACCCGGGCTCGCCGCCCGCACCGACACCCCCTGGAATATGCCCGATTTGTGGTCGTGCGCGGCCGTCACTCCTCGTGTAGCGTGCGATTTCGGTCACCCGTTTCAGCGGCCGTCATCGATCGCCGGACGGTGGTCCGCGCGCTCGGCCATGCCGCGCGCCGGGGCAGGAACGCCGCGCAGAGTGAGGAAGTGCACCGTGGCACAGGGCACCGTGAAGTGGTTCAACGCCGAGAAGGGCTACGGCTTCATCGCCGTCGACGGCGGTCAGGACGTGTTCGTCCACTTCTCCGCGATCGAGATGGACGGCTACAAGGCGTTGGACGACGGCCAGCGGGTGGAGTTCGAGGTCGCCCAGGGTCAGAAGGGCCCCCAGGCCGAGCACGTACGCGTCATCTGATTTTCCGCGCGTCGGGGGCTGCGCTACGAGCACGCAGCCGGGAAGATCGTGAACCGTTCCAGCCGATGCTGAGGAGGGTTCATGACCGACCAGCCGCCCCCGCCCACCCCGCCTCCCGGGCCGGGGGAGCCGGGCCCGTCCGACCCGGGCGCAACCGGCGGCCCGGCCGGTCCGCCGCCGGGCTGGGATCCCGCCCAGGGCGGCTGGGGTACGCCCGCGGCGCCCGCGCAGTGGGTGTTCCCGCCCACCGGCGGCTACCCGCCGGGCGCCGACCCCTACCCGGGCCAGTCGTGGTATCCGGGGCCCCCGGTCGGCTGGTACCCGCCGGGTCACGGCTACGACCCGAACGACCCCCTGGTCACACCGCCAGGCGCCGGTCTCGGTGGCTGGTCCGCCAGGTGTGGGGCGGCGCTGCGCAGGGGTTGGCGGCTGCTGGTGCCAATCATGCTGCTCACCCAGGTGGCGCCGGCAGCCGTGCTCTCGGTGATCTCCCTCGGTGTGGACCCGTCGGCCCGCTGGGAGGTGCAGTCTGAATCCCCGTCCAGCCTGCCGGACACGTTCGTCACCGACCTGGTGGCTCTGCTCTCCGTCCTGGTCGGCGGCAGCCTGCTGATCGGGCTGGTGCAGGCCGTCGGCTGGGCCGCCGGCAGTTGGGTGATCACCCGCCAGGCGGCGGGGGAGGCCGTCGAGCTGGGACCGGCGCTGCGGTACGGCGTACGGCGGGCGCTCGGGCTGTGGGGCTGGTCGCTGCTGATCAGTCTGCTGATCGGGGTAGGCGTCTGCTTCTGCGTGCTGCCGGGCATCTACCTGACCCTGGCGTTGAGCATGGCCGGCCCGGTCTACCTGTTCGAGCGGCAGAACCCGATCGGGCGGTCGTTCCGGATGTTCCACGACCGGCTCGGTCTGCTGCTCGGTCGGGTGGCGCTTGTCGTCGCGGTGGTGATCGTCGCCACTGTGATCCCGTCGGTGCTGGAGTCGATCCTCTCCGTCCCGCTGGGTACGGACCCGCTCTCGTCGCCGGACACGGCGATCGGCATCGTCGCGGTGATCGCCCTCTCGGCCGTGCTGGCACTGCCGGCGCACCTCGCCCAGTTGATCGGTCTGCTGGTCACGTACGCCGAGCAGCGGTCGCATGAGGCGCCGGTGAACAGCACCGGACTGGCTGCGGAACTCGGCTGAGCCGCACCATCGTGCTTGCACTCGGCAGGGGAGAGTGCTAAACAAGTCATTGGCACTCGCATACCGTGAGTGCCAATGGTCGGGACGGTGGGGCCAGGTTGCACCGGCGTGGAGACGCCGGGGCGGCACATGGCCGGTCGTCGCGGGCTATCCGGCCCGGCCGAAGGACGTCGTCGTCGCCAGGTGGCGACGTCCCAAGGTGCGTACACCAGGCGGCCCATCCGGGGCACACATCTCGGGTGGCCCGTGAGTGTCCAGGAGGACAACGCCGTATGGCCAAGATGATCGCGTTCGACGAAGAGGCGCGCCGCGGCCTCGAGCGGGGCATGAACCAGCTCGCCGACGCCGTAAAGGTGACCCTCGGCCCCAAGGGCCGCAACGTCGTGCTCGAGAAGAAGTGGGGTGCCCCCACCATCACCAACGATGGTGTGAGCATCGCCAAGGAGATCGAGCTCGAGGACCCGTACGAGAAGATCGGCGCCGAGCTGGTCAAGGAGGTCGCCAAGAAGACCGACGACGTCGCCGGTGACGGCACGACGACGGCGACCGTCCTGGCCCAGGCCCTGGTTCGCGAGGGCCTGCGCAACGTGGCTGCCGGCGCCAACCCGATGGCCCTGAAGCGGGGCATCGAGGCCGCGGTCGCGAGCGTCTCGGAGGAGCTGTCCAAGCTCGCCAAGGACGTCGAGACCAAGGAGCAGATCGCCTCCACCGCCTCCATCTCCGCTGGCGACAGCACCGTCGGCGAGATCATCGCCGAGGCGATGGACAAGGTCGGCAAGGAAGGCGTCATCACCGTCGAGGAGAGCAACACCTTCGGGCTCGAGCTGGAGCTCACCGAGGGTATGCGCTTCGACAAGGGCTACATCTCGGCCTACTTCATGACCGACCCGGAGCGCATGGAGGCCGTCTTCGACGACCCCTACCTCCTGATCGTCAACAGCAAGATCTCGTCGGTCAAGGACCTGCTCCCGATCCTGGAGAAGGTCATGCAGTCGGGCAAGTCCCTGCTGATCATCGCCGAGGACATCGAGGGCGAGGCCCTGGCCACCCTGGTCGTCAACAAGGTCCGGGGCACCTTCAAGTCGGTCGCCGTCAAGGCGCCTGGCTTCGGTGACCGCCGCAAGGCCATGCTCGCCGACATCGCCATCCTCACCGGTGGTCAGGTCATCAGCGAGGAGGTCGGCCTCAAGCTTGACGCCGTCGGCCTCGACATGCTGGGCCGCGCCCGCAAGGTCGTGGTGACCAAGGACGAGACCACCATCGTCGACGGTGCCGGCGACGCCGACCAGATCCAGGGTCGGGTCAACCAGATCCGGGCCGAGATCGACAAGAGCGACTCCGACTACGACCGCGAGAAGCTGCAGGAGCGGCTGGCCAAGCTGGCCGGCGGCGTTGCGGTCATCAAGGTCGGCGCGGCCACCGAGGTCGAGCTCAAGGAGCGCAAGCACCGCATCGAGGACGCCGTTCGCAACGCGAAGGCCGCCGTCGAGGAGGGCATCGTCCCGGGTGGTGGCGTCGCGCTGGTGCAGGCCGGCAAGACCGCCTTCGACAAGCTGGACCTGGTCGGCGACGAGGCCACCGGTGCCAACATCGTCAAGGTCGCGCTCGACGCCCCGCTGCGGCAGATCGCCGTCAACGCCGGCCTCGAGGGCGGCGTCGTGGTGGAGAAGGTCCGTAACCTCGAAGCGGGTCACGGCCTCAACGCCGCCAACGGCGAGTACGTCGACCTGCTGGCCGCGGGCATCATCGACCCGGCCAAGGTGACCCGGTCGGCGCTGCAGAACGCCGCTTCCATCGCGGCGCTCTTCCTCACCACCGAGGCCGTCGTCGCGGACAAGCCGGAGAAGACCCCGGCTGCCCCGGCTGGCCCGGGTGGCGGGGACATGGACTTCTGAGTCCAGTTCCGACACACCGAACGGGGCGGACCGCTGACGCAGTCCGCCCCGTTCGTCGTCAGGTGGGCAGTGGGCGCTGGTTACGCCTCTTCTGCGCCCGGTCGTACGGCGGAAGCAGTTGGATCGGGGCGTCCACCATCTCCTGCGGCTCCTCGACCACCGGCTCGCCGTCGGTGGTCATCTCGGCCAGTTGCTCGGCGTCGCCGTAGTCGAGCCGGTCGAACGGCAGTTGGCCGGGCAGGTCGCTGACCGGTTTCCAGGTGATCGGCGGGCCGTCCTCGGTCTGGTCGTCATCCGTGGTCATGGCTGCCTCCTCTACCGAAACGGTAGGGGGCGGTCGATGGGCGATGCGGGCGAATGAATCAATGCCCCATTTGCCCACTTATGCCGCTGGTAGGGTCCGCCGGTACAGAAAGAAGACCCGCTCGATCCGCGCGCCCGCGCTGCCCGAGTAGAACGGCACCGGCCCCACCCAGCCGATCTGCGCCCGATCCAGCCCCGCCGCCCGCTGGTCGCGCAGACAGCGACGCAGCAGCACCCCGCCGATCCCGGAGCCCTCCGCCGCCGGAGCGGTGCCCATCGGCCCGAACCAGCTCGGCCGCGACGACCCGTACGCGGCGAACCCGAGCAGCTCCCCGTCCCGCTCCGCCAGGTGACAGCCGGCGCCCGTACGGCCCACCGAACCGGCCACCTCCCCGTCCCACGTCCCGCCGAAGGTGGCCCGGGCGAAAGCGGTCAACGCCGGCAGGTCCGCCGGCTCCGCCCGCCGTACCGTGATGCCCCGCTCGGCCAGCCGCCGCTCGGCCGCCTCGGTGGACCGCAACGCCAACGAAGCGTCGTACGACAGGTCGGCCGTCATGTTCCAGGCCGTCCGGTCCTGCCGGTAGCCCAGCGCCAGGGCGGCGCAGACCGCGGGCGTGTACCGCACGTCGATGCCCGGCCACGCGTAGTACGGCGGGTTCCCGGCGAGCAGTACCTCGGACACCCCGCGCTCGGCGAGCACCGCCTCGGCCCGCGCGAGCAGCGCCCGCCCCACTCCCCGGCGCCGCTCGTCCGGCAGTACCGCGACCAGGTCCACGTGCCCGACTCCCGGGTCGGTCGGCGACACCGAGCAGAGCAGCACCCCGACCAGATCGGCTCCCCGCCGGGCACCCAGCCCGACCACCTGTCGGTCGGCGGCGGCGCGGGGCCAGAGCACGTCGACGATGGCGGCCGCCTCGGCGGCGTCCTCAGCCAGGTCGAGTGCGCGCTCGCAGAGCCCCACCACGGCGGGGACCAGGTCGGGAGTCAGCTCGGTGATGGTGATCTCGGCGTCCATGGTCGCGACCCTAGATCACCCCTGGGCGGCGCGGACGGCGGCGAGGGCGTCCACCTGCCCGGCCCCCGTCACGTTCGCCGGGTTGCCGCAGGCGTCCGCCCGATTGCGGGAACGGTAGGTCGGCACGGCAGGCGTCGCGGTGTCCCGCAGGATCTGCCGCGTCCGCGCCAGGTCGCCGACCAGCGCCGGATTCGCCGACCACATCAACGCCACCACCCCGGCCACCTGGGGCGACGCCATCGACGTGCCGTCCAGGACGCCGTACCCGCCGCCCGGCATCGCCGACACCACACCCACGCCCGGCGCCAACACGTCCGGCTTGACCACACCACCGGCCACCGGCCCGCGCGAGGAGAACTCGGCCACCCGCCGCTGCGCGTCCACCGCGCCGACGGTCAGCACGTCCGGGTACGGCGCGGGCGGGTCCTCGATCGACCCGCACCACGGGCCGGTGTTGCCGGCGGCGGCGACCACGAAGATCCCGGCGGCGTCCAGCGCGGCGGTGGCCGGTCGCAGGACCCTCTGGTCACAGCCCTCGATCGGCGGGCAGCCCCACGAGTTCGTCAACACCTGCGGGGCGCGGTCCGGCCGGCCGTCGGTGAAGGGGTCCCCGCCGGCCGGGAAGGGGGCCAGCATGAACTGGAGGCAGTCCAGATAGTGCCCGGGGCTGCCCAGGTTGCGGTCCAGGTTGACGCAGCCCACCCACTGGGCGTCCGGCGCCACACCGATCCCGTCCCGGCCGACCGCGCTGCCCACCGTGTGGGTGCCGTGCCCGCCCTTGTCGGTGGGGGACCGGGTGCCGTTCCACGGGTCGTACCAGGAGTCGTCGCCACCGCGGAACCCCGCCCGCAGCGCCGGGTGGACGCCGTCCACCCCGGAGTCCGAGCTGCCCACGACGATGCCCGTGCCGGTCACCCCGAGCTGCGACCACACCCGGTCGGCGCCGAGCTGGCGGATGTTCCACTCCGGACCGGTGGGCGCGGGCGCGGTGCCCCGGGTCTGCCCGGCCGGCGCGGGCAGGGGTCGCAGGCGTTGGCTGACCAGCACCCGGGCAACCTCCGACCGGCGCGCGAGCCATGCCCGCAGCCCCGGGCCGCCGTCCACCTCGACCGCGTTGACCAGGTAGTACGACACCGGGTCGAGCCCCAGCCGGCGCAGGTCGCGGCGCAGGTCCCCCTGGCTGCGTTCGGCGGTGTCCACCAGCCGCCGGTAGACCTCCGTCGCCCGGGCGTCCCGGCCGGCCCGGCCCGGTGCGCCGGCCGGCAGACCGGTCAGGTCGGCCTGCTCACGCAGCACCACCAGCAGCCGCTCGCCGTACAGACCGGGCTGCCCTGGGCCGACGTCCACCAGGCCGAACGTCACGAGCAGCACCACCGCGGCGATCGCGGCCACCCGACGGCTCGGGGTGCGCGCCGACTGCCGCGCCAGCAGGACCGCGTACCCGATGGCGACGGCGACCGCCACGGCGAGCCCGGCGCCGGCGGCGGCCGCCACCCAGAACGGCACGTCGCGGGTGCCGACCAGCAGCAGGCTGATCTCCTCCGGGTCGGTGAACGCCAGCGGGCCGAGTACGCCCAGTCCCACCAGCCAGCCGGTCGCCGTCCGGCCGGCGCGCGCCGCGCCCTCCGGGTCGGCGGTGGACCGCCAGGTGGCGGCCCAGAGAGCGGCGAGTGTGAAGCCCGCCGGCGGCAGGGTCAGCAGCGCGGGTAGCTGGGCGCCGGACTGGCCGGTGCCCGCCGCGAGCAGCACCAGCGCCACCCCGGCCACCAGGCCGCCCACCAGCACCAGGCGGGCCGGCCGGGGTGGCCGGCCGACCGCGAAGGTGGACCAGAGGGGCGCGTCGAGCAGCGCGGCGGCCAGCCTGCCGATCGCGGAGGCGGCCAGCAGCGCGAGCACGGTCTCCAACAGACCGCCGAGCGCGCCCAGCCAGGCCCAGGGCAGCAGCAGGGCCAGCCCGGCGGCGACGGCGAGCAGTGGCACCGCACCGGGTCGCCGGGACCGTCGCCCGGCCGGCTCGGGACCGCCGCCGGCTTGCGGTGCGTCGGCGTCCGCCGTGCCGGCCTGCGCCGCGCCAGCCTGCGCCGCGCCAGCCTGCGCCGCGTCGGCGTGCGGCGTGGGGCCGTGGGGCGTGGGGCCGTGGGGCGTGGGGCCGTGGGGCGTGGGGCCGTGGGGCGTGGGGCCGTGGGGCGTGGGGCCGTCGGGCGTGGGGCCGTCGGGCGTGGCGGGGTCGCGGGTGCCGGCGGGGCGGCGCGCCCACCGGGTCGCGGCGAGCGTGGCGAGTGCCGCCACGGCGGCCAGCGCGGCGAGGTACGCCTCGTGGTGCACCTGCGGCACGATCCGCAGCAGGGTGAGCACCCCGAGAGTGAGAGCGGCGGCGAGCCACACCCGTCCGGTGGCCCGCACCGGCGCCGATCGGGGCAGCACGGCCAGCAGCAGCGCGGGCGTGCCCACCAGGACGACCGTGGTGACGCCCAGCACCGGCCAGAGCCAGCCGACCCGGTCCCGTCCGAAGCTCAGCAGCACCTGGTCGGTGAGCCAGCCACCGGTCTGGGTGGCCACGGTGACCGCGACGATCCAGGCGCCGACCAGCACGGCCGCGACCACCGGCCATGGGCTGGCCGGGCGCGGTGGCGGCTGGTGAGGCAGCGGTTGACCAGCGGGTGACGGGGAGCCGACCTGCATGACTCGCACAGTACGGGGCGGGCGGCGCATGTCGACACGCTCCCCACGGCGGATACGGTGGACGGGTGCGAGATCCCAACATCTCCCGATCCGTCGCCGGGCAGCTCTCGCCGGTGCGTCGTGCCGCCGACCTGCGCCGACTGCGCGCCGAGCGCTTCGACGTGCTGGTCATCGGGGGTGGAGTGACCGGTGCCGGTGCCGCCCTGGACGCGGCGTCCCGAGGGCTGAAGGTGGCCCTGGTCGAGGCGCGTGACCTGGCGGCCGGCACCTCCAGCCGGTCCAGCAAGCTCATCCACGGCGGTCTGCGCTACCTGGAGCAGCTGGAGTTCCACCTGGTCCACGAGGCGCTCACCGAACGCGGCCTGCTGGCCACCCGGCTCGCGCCGCACCTGGTCCGCCCGGTGCCGTTCCTGGTGCCGCTGCCGGCCGGTCGAGGGCTGCGGGACCTGCCCGCGCGACTCTTGCGCCGCTCGTACTACGGGGCCGGCGTGGCCGCCTACGACGCCTTCGCCGGGCTCTTCGGTGGCGGTCGGGGCATGCCGCTGCACCGGCACCTCACCCGCGAGGGTGCCCGGCGCATCTTCCCGAGCCTGCGGGCCGACGCGCTGGCCGGCGCGATCCGCTACTACGACGGTCAGGTCGACGACGCCCGTCTGGTGGTGACCCTGGCCCGTACGGCGGCCAGCCTCGGCGCCACGGTGGTGAGCAGCGCCCGTGCGGTGGGGCTGATCCGGCAGGCGCGGGAGGTCACCGGTGTCCGGGTCCGTGACCTGGAGGCGCCGGCCGGCTCACCGGATGCCGAGTTCGAGGTGCAGGCCCGGACGGTCATCGCCGCCACGGGCGTGTGGAGCGACGACATGTCGCGGATGCTCAACGACGTGGGCCTGCGGCCCGGCGTCCGGGTCCGCGCGTCGAAGGGCGTGCACCTGGTGGTGCCCCGCTCGGCGATCACCGGCGAGACCGGGCTCATCCTGCGTACGGCCAGTTCGGTGCTCTTCGTCATCCCGTGGGGCGGGCACTGGATCATCGGTACGACGGACACCGACTGGCGGCTGGACCGGTCCCACCCGTCCGCGTCGGCCCGCGACATCGACTACCTGTTGCAGCAGGTCAACACGGTGCTGGAGCGGCCGTTGACCACCGCCGACATCGAGGGCGTGTACGCCGGCCTGCGGCCACTGCTGGCCGGCGAGGCCGACTCCACCTCGAAGCTGTCCCGCGAGCACGCCGTCTTCGAGCCGATGCTCGGGTTGCTGCTGGTCGCCGGTGGCAAGTACACGACGTACCGGGTGATGGCCTCGGACGTGGTCGACCGGGCCGCCCGCCGGCTGGGTGGCGCCCGCCCGTCGCGTACCGCCGATCTGCCGTTGTTGGGCGCGGACGGGTACCCGGCCATGTGGCGGGACCGGGCGGACCTGGCCCGGCGGCACGGCGTGCCGGTGGGCGTGTTGGAGCATCTGCTGGAGCGGTACGGCACCCTCACGCTGGACCTGCTGGCGCTGATCGACGCCGATCCACTGCTCGCCTCCCCGCTGGCCGGTGCTCCGGAGTACCTGGCGGCGGAGGTCGCGTACGCGGCGCGGGCCGAGGGCGCGTTGCATCTGGAGGACGTGCTGACCCGGCGGACCCGGATCTCCTTCGAGACGACGCACCGGGGCCTGGAGTCGGCGGAGCACGCCGCCGAGTTGATGGGTGCGGTGCTGGGTTGGGACGCGGACACGCGGCTGCGCGAGGTGGAGCACTACCGCGCCCGGGTGCTGGCCGAGCGGCAGTCCCAGTTGATGCCGGACGACGCGACCGCGGACCAGGCCCGTCTCGGCGCCCCGGACGTCCGGGGGTACGCGGCCGACCGTGGTGAGGACGATCAGGCGACGCTGCGACCCACCACCCGATGACCGAAAAGTGACGTTACCAATGGGTAACCATCGATACCAGCCCGGATGGTGGTTTCGGACGCTACCTACGGTGGGGTAGGTTCCGCGCGTGCTGTACCGCGCGCGCCCCCGTCTGCTCGGCTCCCTCCTCGTTGCGGCGCTCGCCGTCACCCTGACCGGCTGCTCGCTGTTCGAACGGGACGCCGGTGTGACACCGCAGGCACCGCCACCGGTGGGCTCGGCGGCCGGCGGGCCGCTTCCCGAGGTCCCCACCACCGTCGCGGCGGGTCAGGTCAGCCTGCTCCAGCGGCTCGGCACCGACGGCCCGCTGCGCACCCTGAGCGTGGAGCGCACGGGTGCCTGGCAGTGCCTGGACTGCGCCGGCGACGGGGTCACCTCCCGTGGCACGCTCGCCCCCGAGCAGACCGAACGGCTCCAGGTGCTGCTGGCCGACCCGAGGCTGGCCGAGGAGACCGATCAGGTCCGGCGGTACCGGGCGACCTGCATCGACGCGCTGACCTCGAGCCTGCTCACGTCCACCGGGCTGATCACCTCACAGGACTGCCCGGGTGAGGAACGACCGGTCGTCGCCGGGGAGATCCTGCTGCTGCTCACCCAGGCGACCCCGGCCGAGGTCATCGGCTGACCCCGAGCCGGTTCAGAGCACCTTGCCCGGATTGAGCAGACCGTCCGGGTCCAGCGCCGACTTGATCGCCTGGTGCACGCGGACGCCGACCGGCCCGATCTCCCGGGCCAGCCAGTCCCGCTTGAGCAGCCCCACCCCGTGCTCACCGGTGCAGGTGCCGCCCAGGTCCAGGCCGAGCCGCATGATCTCGTCGAACGCCCGCCGGCCCCGCTCCACGCTCGCCGGGTCGGCCCGGTCGACCACGATGTTCGGGTGCATGTTGCCGTCCCCGGCATGCCCCACCACGCCGATCGGCACCTCGCACTCCACCGCGATCCGGGACACCCCGTCCAGCAGGGCGGCGAGCGAACCACGCGGCACCGCCACGTCGTCGATCACCAGACCGCCGTTGCCGCCCGGGTACGCGTCGGCGGCGAACTTCTCCATTGCCGGGTGCGCCAGCCGCCGGGCCTGCAACAACGCGGCCGCCTCCACCGCGTCGGTGGCCGCGTACACCTCGTCGGCGCCGGCCGCCTCGCACACCTCCGCCAGGCCGGCCAGGTCGTCCGCCGCCCGGGTGCCGGTGTCCGCGGCGGCGAGCAGCAGGGCGTGCGCGTCGGTCCGCAACCCCATCGGCTGGTACGCCTCGATCGCCCGCAGGTGGGTCTGGTCCAGCAGTTCCAGCAGGCTGGGTGTCAGCCCTCGGGCGGCGATCTCGGCCACCGCCGCGCCGGCCGCCGCCGTGGACGGGAACACCGCCACCATGGTCAGCGACTCGGCCGGGGCGGGCCGCAGCGCCACGGTCACCTCGGTGATCACGCCGAGGGTGCCCTCCGAGCCGACGAAGAGCCGGGTCAGGTCGTAGCCGGCAACCCCCTTGGCGGTACGCCGGCCGGTGCGCAGCACCTCACCCGAGGCGAGCACGACCTCCAGGCCGAGCACGTACTCGGTGGTCACGCCGTACTTGACGCAGCACATGCCGCCGGCGTTGGTGGACACGTTGCCGCCGATCGTGGACGACTCCCACGAGCCGGGGTCCGGCGGATACCACAGCCCCTGCTTGGCCACCGCCCCCGCAAGCGTCGCGTTGACCACCCCGGGCTGGACCACCGCGATCCGGCTCACCGGGTCGATCTCGCGGATCTCGTCCATCGCGACGGTGCTGAGCACCACCGCGCCGTCCACCGCGTTGGCCGCGCCGGCCAGCCCGGTCCGAGCGCCCTGCGGCACCAGGGGTACGCCGTGTCGGGCCGCCGCCCGGACCACCGCGACGACCTGCTCGGTGGTGCGGGGGCGGGTCACCACCAGCGGGGTGCCGGCGGCGCAGAGGTCCGCCTCGTCCCGCTGGTGCATGCGCAGCAGGTCCGGGTCGGTGAGCACGGCGTTCTCGCCGAGCGCGGCGCGCAGGTCGTCGAGGAGTCCGGTGGGGGCCATGCAGCCGAGGCTAGGTCGCCGGCCGCCGATCATCAACATGATCGACTGCGCGGGATAGCTTGGGCGTCATGCTCTACCTGGACCGGCCTGCCTGGCCGTGGCGTGGACGTCTCTGGTCACACCTGATCAGCGACGTCTCGTACGCCGAGCTGCACGCCTTCGCCGAGGCACTGGGCGCGCCCCGGCGCGGCTTCGACCGGGACCACTACGACATTCCCGCCGACCGGTTCGCGGCGGCGGTGTGGCTCGGCGCGCGGGTGGTGCCGAGCCGGGAGCTGGTCCGGTTGCTCCGCGACGCCGGCCTGCGCCGCCCGAAGCACCTGGTCAGTCGGCCCGCGCCGGTGGGTCGGTGAGCGCGGCCAGCTCGCGGCGCAGGTTGTCCCGGGCGGGACGCTCCCATCGGCCGGCCAGTGGCGGTAGCCGGAACAGCGCGGGCAGGGCCAGCAGACCCGTCAACACCGCCGCCCGCCCGGCCCGGAAGGCCGGCTCCGGCACGTGCGCGTACTCCCGTCGGACGGCCGCCGCGTAGCGGTCGTACACCTCGGGTGGCGTGGCCAGCACGGCGAGGTCCGCGTCGCAGAGCAGCGCGCCGTCGCGGTCCCCCGGTGTCACCGCGTGCCCGGCGGTGAGCAGCACCAGGCGGTGCACCTCGGCCACCGCGGACGCCGGCACCCCGAGCCCGGTGAGCACGCCTGTGGCGAGCGCGGCGCTGTCCCGTTCGTTGGCGTCGCCGGCGGCCCGCGGGTCGTAGACGGCGTCGTGGCACCAGGCGGCGAGCCGCACCAGGTCGACCCGGCCGGCCAGGTCGGCGTGCCGGTCCACCACGTCCAGGACGGCCCCCAGGTGGGTGACCGTGTGGTAGTGCCGCTGCGGCTCCCGCCACCTGGCGAGCAGCTGCTCCCCGGCCCGCGTCACCGCCGGCCCGGGCCGCGCGCCGGCAGCGTGGGCCGCCGCCCGCCACCGGTCCAGCAGATCAACCACCGCCCGATTCTGTCGCATCCGCCCGCGACGCGCCGGACGGGAGGATTCAGCGGCCCCGCCACGGGTAGTCGCGCCCATGGCCGTGGCCCGGGACAAGCGACCACCGATGGTGCGGCGTACCGCGCTGCGCGACGGGCTGGTGGACATCGACGGCGCCCGGATCGCCGAGGCCACCGAGGAGCTGCGCCATCGCGGTCGGGCCACCCTGCACGACCGCCTGCACCGGGTACGCATGGCCGGCGGACTGGCCGTGCAGGCCGGGCTCGCGGCAGGGCTGGCGTACTTCGTCTCGCACCGGCTGCTCGGCAACCCGCAGCCGGTCTTCGCGCCGATCTCCGCGGTCGGCACCCTGGCCGCGTCGGTGGGCCAGCGGTTCCGCCGGACCATGGAACTGATCATCGGGGTGGCCGTCGGGGTGGCCGTCGGCGACTTCCTGATCTATCTGCTGGGCACCGGGGCGTGGCAGCTCGGCCTGGTGGTCACCGTCGCCATCCTGCTCACCATCTTCGCCGGGGCCAGCGTCGCCATCGTCATCCAGGCGGCGGCCACGGCGGTCCTGATCGTGACGCTGAGCCCCTCCACCCAGGATCTGGAGATTCCGCGCTTCGTCGACGCGTTCCTCGGCGGTGGGATCGCGCTGCTGGTGACCGCTGTCCTGCTGCCGCTCAACCCGCTACGGGTGATCAACCGGGCGGCCCGTCCGGCGTTGGACCTGCTCGCCGCGCAACTCGACACCACAGCGGACGGGCTGCGCACCCGGGACCGCGCGACCGTCCAGCGGGCGCTGGAGCGGCTACGCGACAACAAGGAGGAACTGGCCACGCTCGCCGAGGCGATCGAGGGGGCGAAGGAGACCGCCACGCTGTCCCCGGCCCGCTGGCACCGCCGCGACGAACTGACCCACTACGCGGAGGCGGCCGACCCCATCGACCGGGCGATGCGCAACAGCGGCACGCTGATCCGCAGGTCCGTCACCCTGATCGAGGACGACGAGCCGATGCCCGAACCGATGGCGGACGCGATCGGGCACCTCGCCGAGGCGGTCCGGCTGCTCAAGCACGAGTTCGCCGCCGGCGAGACACCCGAGAAGGCCCGGGAGCGGTCCCTGCGCGCGGTCAGCGAGGCCGGCCGGGCGTACGGCGCGGGGGTCGGCTTCTCCGGCAGCGTGGTCATCGCCCAGATCCGCACCACGGCCAGCGACCTGCTGGTCGCCTCCGGAATCGAGCAGGAGGAGGCGAACCGGTGGATCCGCACCGCGTTCGGCGAGCAGGAGCGGCCCATCGGTGAGTCGGCCGAGCCGGGCGAGGCGGCGAAACCGCCGACCGCCCCGCCCGTCGGCTGAACTCAGGCCAGCTCGGCGAGCGCGGCGAGCAGCCGGTCCACCTCGTCGACGGTGCTGCCCAGGCCGATACTTGCCCGCAGCGCGGTGGACGGCAGGTCCCGTCGGCCGCTGCGCCCGGCCGCCTCGGCGAGCAGCCGCCGGGCCAGCGGGTGGGCACAGAACAACCCGTCGCGTACGCCGATCCGGTGTCGCGCCGCCAACCGGGCGGCCACCTCGGCGGAGTCCCACCCGGCGACCACGAACGAGACGATCCCGACCCGGGGCGCGTCCGGACCGAAGGTGCGCAGCTCCACCACGTGCGGCAGAGCGGCGACGCCGGTACGCAGTCGAGCCAGCAACGCCTGCTCACGAGCCGACAGCGCGGACCGGTCCGCCCCGGCCAGCGCCGCACAGACCGCCGCCAGCGCCACCGCGCCGAACAGGTTCGGGGTGCCGCCCTCGTGCCGCGCCGGTCCGGTCGCCCAGGTGACGTCGTGGGTGGCCGAGCCGACCCGGCTGGTGGCTCCACCACCGGCCAGGTACGGCGGGGCCGCGTCCAGCCAGTCCGCACGGCCGATCAGCACACCCGCGCCGAACGGGGCGTACAGCTTGTGGCCCGACACGGCCAGGTAGTCCACGTCGAGCGCGAGCAGGTCGACCGGTTCGTGCGGGGCGAGTTGCGCGGCGTCCACCGCGATCCGGGCACCGTGCCGGTGGGCCACCCGGGCCAGCTCCGCGACCGGCCAACGCTCACCCGTCACATTGCTGGCCCCGGTGACCGACACCAGCACCGGCAGCGCCGGGTTGCTGTCGCGGCGCAGCTCGGCCAGCGCGGCGGCGAGGGCGCGTACCGCCCCGGCGGGGTCGGCGGGCACCGGCAGCCGTACCGAGCCGCGCGGCCAGGGCAGCAGGTTCGCGTGGTGCTCGCCGGCGAACGTGACCACCGTGGTGCCGACGGGCACCGACCGGCCCAGCAGGTTGAGCGCGTCCGTGGTGTTCCGGGTGAAAATCACGTGGTCGTCGGCGCGGGCGCCGAAGAAGTCACCGATCGTCTGCCGGGCCTGCTCGTAGGCCAGCGTGCAGCGCCGCGACAGCGCTCCCGCGCCCCGGTGCACGCTCGCGTACCAGGGCAGCAGCTCGGTCACCGCGTCGGCCGCGGCGCGCGCGCACGGCGCGCTGGCCGCGTAGTCCAGATTGATCTCGCCGGGCACGCCGAGCACGTCGAGTGGCGCGGGCGCCGCCGTGGGCAGGGCGGGCAGCGAGGGTACGAGAGTGACGGACACGCCGGAACCTCCGGGGTCAGGGACCCCGGGTGCGGCATCGGGACGGGGTCCGCGCTTGCCCAGCACGCCGATCGGGCTGGGCCCGGTCATCACCCGGGGCACCCCACCGCGAACTCGACGAGGGTTGCCGGCCAGCAAGCCGGGGCTTGACGCTGGCGCTCGTGACCTGCCCGGCAGCATAGCGGCTGCCGATGCGACCGGACCAGCCGGCGACTGATGGCTACGCTGACCGCATGGCCGACACCCCGCCCGGTTCACCCCTGCCGTCGTCGCCGTCCGCGCCCGCGGCTCCGCCCGCCGGCGAGGCACCACGGATGCCGCTGCGCCGGCTCGGCTGGCGGCGGTTCCTGGTGCTGGCCGGGGTGGTGCTCTTCATCGCCGCGTGCGCGGTGTTCATGGTCTTCACCCTCGGCCAGTCGCTCGGCGTACGGGCGCTGCTCATCGGGGTGGTGGCCGCCATCCTGCCGGTGCCGGTGCTCGTCGCCTGCTTCCTCTGGCTGGACCGGTACGAACCGGAACCCCTGAAATACCTGATCTTCTGTTTCGCCTGGGGGGCGTTCGTCTCCACGGCCGCCTCGCTCACCGTGAACGAGTTCGCCGCCGGCCGCTTCGCCGACTGGGGGTTGCCGGCCGCGCTCACCGGCGTGCTCGTGGCGCCGTTCATCGAGGAGCTGACCAAGGCGCTCGGCCCGATCCTGCTGCTGGTGTTCCGCCGCCGGGAGTGGTCCGGGATCACCGACGGGCTGGTCTACTGCGGGCTCTCCGCGGTCGGCTTCGCCATGGTGGAGAACATCCTCTACCTGGGCGGGTACGGCTACGCGGCGGGCGCCGACCGGTACGGCCCGGCGACCGGCACCCAGCAGGTCATCGCCATCTTCATCGTGCGGATCCTGCTGTTCGGGTTCGCCCATCCGCTGTTCACCTCGATGACCGGTGTGGGGCTCGGTGTCGCGGCGCGCACGGCGGACCGCCGGGTCCGGGTGCTGGCGCCGGTCGCCGGTCTGCTGCTGGCGATGATGCTGCACGGCACCTGGAACCTGCTGCCCACACTGACGCAGGCAACCGGCGAGGCGATCATCATGTTGTACGGCTTCCTCGGCCTCATGGTGCCGGTCTTCTTCGGCATGGTGGGGCTCGCGGTGTGGCTGCGCGCCTGGGAGGGGCGGCTCACCGAACGGACGCTGCCGGACTACGTACGCGCCGGCTGGTTGACCCCGCCCGAGGTGGCCGCGCTGAGCAGTCTCGGGCGTCGGCACGCGGCCCGCAGTTGGGCCCGCCGGGTCGGCGGGGACGCCGGCCTGCGAGCGATGCGCAGCTACCAGTTCGCGGCGACCCGGCTGGCGCTGCTGCGCGACGGGACGCTGCGCGGCCTGGACCGCAAGCCCGCCGACCAGGAACGGTCGGCCCGGGAGGAGCGGGAGTTGCTGGAGGCGATCGGGGCGTACCGGTCGTTCTTCGTGGGTCGGGACCCGCAGGCTCCGGTGGGGGTCTGGGACGGCAGCCGCTACCACCTGCGCTTCCCGGACGGCACGCGGCGGCCGGTGGACGCCCCGGACGAGCCGGTCGTGCCGATCCCGGTGGTCCTGGCTCCCGCGCCGCCCGCGCCTCCGGTGGGGTACGCGCCGCACGGCTGGCCCGGTCCACGGCCGCCGTGGACGCCCGGCCAGCACTGACCGGCGGTCGGCTCAGGTCATCAGGGTGGTCAGGAAGTCACCGAGGCCCTGGGCCATCGCGACGAGCGCCGCCCCGATCGCCTTGAACATCTGCGCGGCGCCGTCGGGCCGGAATGCCATGAAGTAGATCAGGAACGCGACGCCGCCCCAGGTCAGCAGCTTCTTCACGAATACCGGCATCGTCCCTCCCCAGGGCCACGGTCGCCGGATGGCTTCCCGTCGTGCGGCGCGGCAAACGGCGCGTGGTGGGGAGGAGGGGCGCTACAGGTACAGGCCGGTGGAGTCGTTCTCGATCCGCTCGGCGGCCACCGCGTGCACGTCCCGTTCGCGCAGCAGCACGTAGCCGCGGCCGTGCAACTCGACCTCGGAGCGGTCGTCCGGGTCGAAGAGCACCCGGTCGCCGGAGACGATGGCGCGGACGTTCGGCCCCACCCCGACGGCGGTGGCCCAGGCGAGGCGTTTGCCCACCGCGGCGGTCGCCGGGATGACGATGCCCGCGGTGGATCGGCGCTCGCCCTCGCCGCCCTCCATCCGTACCAGCACGCGGTCGTGCAGGAGGCGGATCGGCAGGCCGGCGTCGAGATCCTGGTCGGCGGTCACGACGCAGACGCTACCGTGTCGCCCACGGCCGGCCGCCGGTGGTTACGCCTGAGGTCGTGGGGGCAATGTGTGGCGGAACTGCCCTACGGTGTCGGGAACGGACGTATGCTGTCCGACCTGTCGACGTGGGCGGACCCATTCTTTCTGCCAGGAGGTGCGCTTGAGCCGCTTCGAGCGGATACGCGGGCGGCTCCGCCGCGCCTACCAGTCGAGCCGGGAGACGGTTCGCGCCGACCAGGACCCTCCGAAGGAGGTTCCGGAGCCGGCGCGGGTGGCCTCACCCTCGGTGCCGGGGCCGAGCGCGCCACCGAGCGCCATGGTGATCGGCGCGGAGCCTCCGGTGGACCTGCACACCTCCACCTCCAGCCGCGACGACGCCGACGTGCCGCACGGACTACGCATCGCCGCCGCCTGGTGCTGGCGGTTGATCGTGATCGGCGTGGTGGCCTGGGCCCTGCTGCGGATCGTCGGCACCATCAAGATCGTGATCATTCCGCTGGCCATCGCGCTGCTGCTCTCGGCGCTGCTCGCACCGGCTGTGGGCTGGCTGTTGCGCGCTCGACTGCCCCGGTCGATGGCCACCGCGGTCGTGCTGGTTGGCGGCCTGGCGGCGGTGATCGGCACGCTCACCCTGGTGGTCAACGAGTTCATCCGGGGCGTACCGGAGCTGAGCGAGAAGTCCTCGGAGGGCGTCCGGCAGATCCAGGACTGGCTCAAGACCGGCCCGCTGCACCTCTCCGACACCCAGCTCAACCGCTACATCGACGAGGCGCAGGCCTGGATCAACGACAACACCTCGAAGTTCACAAGTGGAGCGCTGAGTACGGCCGCGACGCTGGCCGAGGTGTTGACCGGCACCATCCTGGTGCTCTTCGCGACGTTCTTCTTCCTGCGCGACGGCAACCGCATCTGGCGCTTCCTGGTCCGGCTGCTGCCGGTGGCCGCCCGGTGGAAGGTCGACGACGCGGGCCGCGCCTCCTGGCAGACGCTCGGCGCGTACGTCCGGGCGACCGTGCTGGTCGCCTTCATCGACGCGGTCGGCATCGGCATCTTCCTCGTCATCTTCGACGTGCCGTTCGCCTTCCCGCTTGCCGCGCTGGTCTTCCTCGGCGCGTTCATCCCGATCGTCGGCGCGGCGCTCTCCGGCGGCGTGGCCGTGCTGGTGGCGCTCGTCGACAGCGGCCCGGTCACCGCGCTGATCATCCTGGGTGCCGTGATCGGTGTGCAGCAGGTCGAGGGGCACGTGCTCCAGCCACTGATCATGGGACGGGCGGTCGCCCTGCACCCGCTCGCGGTGATCATCGGTATCGCCGCCGGTGTGGTGCTCGCCGGCATCACCGGCGCCCTGGTCTCGGTCCCCCTGATCGCCGTGCTGAACACGGCGGTACGGCGGCTTGGCGCGCGTACCGTCCCGGACACCCCGCCGGACGCCGTGGTGGTCGCCGCCCAGGCACCCTGACCCAGGCCCCCTGACCCCGGCGCGCGTCCTGCCGGGGCGGGTCCTGCCGCCGCAAGATCGTGCTCGATCCTGGAAGTAGTGGCCTCATCCCGTGGAGGAGGCCACTACTTCCTTGTTTCTGCGCGGGGCGCGGGGCGCAGGTGGCGGGGCGCAGGCCGCAGGGTTGGGTCAGGACTTGGCCAGGCGTTCCAGGGCGCCGCGGGCCACCTCGGGGCGGGTCGTGTACCAGAACGGTGGCAGCGAACGACGCAGGAAGGGCCCGTATCCGCGGGCGGTCTCCAGCCGCGAGTCCAGTACGGCGACGACCCCCCGGTCGCCGGTCGCCCGGATCAGCCGCCCCACCCCCTGGGCCAGCCGCACCGCCGCGATCGGCACGCTGACCGCCGCGAAACCCGAACCGCCGCCCGCGTCCACGGCTGCCGCGCGGGCCGCGGCCAGGGGCTCGTCGGGTCGGGGGAAGGGCAGCCGGTCGATGACCACGAGCTGGCAGGCGTCGCCCGGCACGTCCACCCCCTGCCAGAGCGACATCACCCCGAACAGGCAGCTGGACCGCTCTTCCCGGAACCGGCGGACCAGCAGTGGCAGCGCTTCCTCGCCCTGCAGCAGCACCGGCAGGTCGGTCCGTGCGCGCAGCAGCTCCGCCGCCTGCTGCGCGGCCCGCCGGGAGGAGAAGAGCCCGAGGGTACGACCACCGAGCGCCTCGACCAGCCCGATCAGCTCCTCCCCGGCGGCCTCGGGCAGGCCGGAGACGCTGGGTCGGGGCAGGTGCGCGGCGACGTACAGGATGCCCTGCCGGGCGTAGTCGAACGGCGAGCCCACGTCGAGCGACCGCCAGCCCGGGCCCTCGGTCGCCGGGATGGCGGCGGCGTCGGCCAGCCGGCGGCCCGGTGTCTCGGCGGCCGGGCGGCCGGCGCCGGTGCGGGCGGCCTGCGCGGCGGCGGCCGGCGACGCCGGGACCGGCGGCGCGTCCAGGCCGAGGGCGCGGGCCACCGTGTCGAAGCGTCCACCGAGCGCCAGGGTCGCCGAGGTGGCGACGACGGTGCGTTCGTCGTACAGGTGGGTGGCGAGGGTGCCAGCCACCGACAGGGGCGCGACCACCAGGGCCCGCCGGTTGCCGCTGTCGTTCTTCTCCACCCAGGCCACGTCGTGCTCGGCCTCCTCCAGCAACCGCTGTGCCGTGCTGGAGAGGTCGTCCAGGGCGGCCTTGGCCTGCTGCTTGCGGACCGGGTCCGGATCGTCGGACTTGACGTCGCCGATCGCGTCCAGCGCGCTGCGGGTGGCCGCGTCGAGCAGCGTGCACGCCTCCCGCAGCGGCGCCGGCAGCCCGGCGGTGAGCCGCCCGGCCGGTGCCTCGGCCAGTCCGACCGCGAGGGCGTCGCCGGCGGCGGTGAGCGCCTCGGCGGTCTCCGGCCGCAGCAGCGTACGAGCCCGCCGGGTGGTCCGGTCGATCAGCTCCGGCACGAGTTCCGCCTGCGCCGCCGAGGAGACCCGGTCGGCGAGCTCGTGCGCCTCGTCCACGATGAGCAGCTTGTGCGGCGGCACGATGTGCCGGTCGGCGAGCATGTCGACCGCGAGCAGGCTGTGGTTGGTCACCACGATGTCGGCCTCGCGGGCCCGAGCCCGGGACGCCTCGGCGAAACACTCCTGCCCGAACGGGCAGCGGGTCGCGCCGACGCACTCCCGGGCCGGCATCGACACCAGCCGCCAGGCCTGGTCGTCGACGCCCGGGTCCAGCTCGTCGCGGTCGCCGGTGGCTGTCTTGTCGGCCCAGTCGCGTACCCGTTCGATCTGTTTGCCCAGCCGGC
This sequence comes from Micromonospora sp. NPDC005298, assembly GCF_040607375.1. NCBI lineage: Bacteria > Bacillati > Actinomycetota > Actinomycetes > Micromonosporales > Micromonosporaceae > Micromonospora > Micromonospora sp. NPDC005298. The sequence continues at coordinate 215,476 of NZ_JBEXGP010000003.1, read as the reverse complement.
CCGCCTCGCCGAGCCACTTGGTGCCGCCGCCGGGGCGGGTGGCCGGGGCGTCGAAGAGGGTGTCCTCCGGCTCCTCCTCGGTGGAGTTGTCCAGGCGGGCCAGGCAGAGGTAGTGGTGTCGGCCCTTGAGCACCGCGAAGGTGGGCCGGCGGCCCAGCAGCGGCTCGACCGCGTCGGCCAGCCGGGGCAGGTCGTGGTCGACGAGCTGGGACTGCAACGCCAGGGTGGCGGTGGACACGACCACCGGGCCGTCCACGGTGAGCGCGGGCGCGAGGTACGCGAGCGACTTGCCGGTGCCGGTGCCGGCCTGGACGAGCAGGTGCTCGCCACTGGTCACGCACTCTTCGATCGCGGTGGTCATCTGCTGCTGCCCGGGGCGTGCCGCGCCGCCGGGAACCGCGCCGACGGCCGCCGCGAGCAGGTCCGTGCCGCTGGGCCGGGCACCCCGCCGCCGGCTCCCGGCACGGGCCGACGGGGAGGCGGAACCGGTGGCGGTGCGGGGCGGAGTCACCGTGCGACGGTACCCGCCGCCGCCGACACGGGCCGCGCCCATCCGCCGCGTGGCGCGGACCCACCCCGTACGCCCCGGTGGCCGGTGCCGTCCCGTTACGGCCGCGCTACGACGCGTGGGCAGTATCGGTTAGGGTGCGAATCATGCCGAGCGACGTGGTCCGAGTGATCTACCGCAAGTACGACGGCAGCGCCCACCGTGACTACCCGGCCCGCCGGCTCGCCGAGGACGATCTCGGCGTCTGGCTGGGTGTCCCGTTCGGCACCGAGTCGGTCTACCACGGCCGGCCCTCGGTGGAGAAGATCCCGTTTGTCCTGCTGGTGCCGCACCACGCGTGGTGGACGTGCATGTTCAACCCGCCGCCGCGCACCAGCGAGGTCTACTGCGACATCGCCACCCCGGCCCGCTGGGAGTCCGACGACACGGTCCACCTCATCGACCTGGACCTGGACGTCGTGCGCCGCCGGGCCACCGGCCTGGTCGAGCTGCTCGACGAGGACGAGTTCGCCGAGCACCGGGAACGCTTCGGCTACCCGCAGGACGTGGTGGTCGAGGCCGAGGCGGCGGCCCGGTGGCTGTACGGGGCGCTCGGCGACGGCAGCGAACCGTTCGCCACCTCGTACCGCAAATGGCTGGCGCTGGTGGTCTGAGCCGGCGCCCGGGTCACCAGCGCGGCGGCCAGGTGTCGTCGTCGCCCAGCGGGGGCAGGTCGGTCAGTTTCTCCGGGTTGAGCTGGTTGAAGATGCCCGTGACCCGTCCCTGGTCCACGGCGAACGCGGTGACCAGGCGGATGGGCCGCCCGTCGCTGTGCACCGTCTCCATCTGCAGGCCCAGCACGCCGTCGACCAGCACCGGCCGGGACAGCACCCGCTGGGAGTACCGGCCGGCACGGCCGAAAAGCCCCAGCGTGAAGCGGCCCACCGCGTCCGCGCCGACCACCGGTCGACGGGCCGCCGGGAAGTGCCCGCCCGAGTCGCCGAGCAGGACCACGTCCGGCGCGAGCACCCGCAGCAGCGCGTCCAGCTCGCCGGACTCGGTGGCCGCGATGAACGCCTCGAGCACGCGCCGCTGCTCGGCCGGGCCGGCGCTGTGCCGGGGCGCGTCCGGAGCGGTCAGCGCCCGCCGCGCCCGGGAGGCGAGCTGCCGGGCCGCGGCCTCGGTCGTGCCGAGCACGTCGGCGACGCCGGCGAACGGCACCGCGAACACGTCGTGCAGGACGAGGGCGACCCGCTGCTCCGGCGCGAGCCGCTCCAGCACCACCAGCAGCGCCGTGCCGACCTGGTCGGCGCGCACCGCCCGCTCCGCCGGGTCGGGGGCGTACCCGTCCGGTGCCGGCCGACTGTCGGTCGGGCGTACCTCCGGCTCCGGAAGCCACTGCCCGGGGTACGCCTCGCGCCGGACGCGCGCCGAGCGGAGCACGTCGAGGCAGATCCGGGCGCACGCGGTGGTCAGCCACGCGGACAGGTCGCGGATCTCGGCGCGGGCCGCCGGGTCGGCGAGTGCCCCCGCGTAGCGCAGCCAGGTCTCCTGCACCGCGTCCTCGGCCTCGCTGCGGTTGCCGAGCATCCGGCGGGCCACCGCGAGCAGGCGGCCCCGCTCGGCCTCGAACTCCGTCGCCAGGTCCCGCACGAACCCACCACCTCCCGGCCGGTGCCCCTGAGCGTCCATCCTCCCGCCATGTCGAGGCGGGGGCTGCCCCGTACTGCCCGGCCGTGCGGCTCTCGGCGGGCGGATGGCCCGGAGGTGGGCGATGATCCGTGAATGAGCACATCCCAGGAACCGCGGATCGTGGCGCCGGACGGCGGTGGAGTACGGGAACTGCTGCGGGTCACCGCTCCGGTGGATCTCGACGCGATCGATCCCCGGTCCACGCCCGGCCTGCCGGTGGCGGAGATGGACGGCGGCCGCCGCAAGACCTGGGCGCGGGAGCAGGTGGAGCTGGTCGGTGAGGAGCTGGCCCGGCAGCAGGAGATGCTCTTCGCGATGGCCCAGGCCGGCTCGGAGCGGCCGGCGCACCGGGTGCTGCTGGTGCTCCAAGCGATGGACTGCGGTGGCAAGGACGGCACGATCAAGCGGGTGGCGGGCGCGATGAACCCGCTGGGCCTGCACATCCGCTCGTTCGGCCCGCCGACCCCGCAGGAGCTGCGACACGACTTCCTGTGGCGGATCCGCCGCGCGCTGCCGCCGGCCGGGTACGTCGGGATGTTCAACCGGTCGCACTACGAGGACGTGCTGATCGCCCGGGTCGGGTCGCTGGTGCCGGAGGCCACCTGGCGAGCCCGCTACGACGAGATCAACTCCTTCGAGCGGGAGCTGACCGAGGACGGCGTGACGCTGGTGAAGGTGATGCTGCACATCTCGTACGCCGAGCAGGGCGAACGCCTGCTGGGACGGCTCACCGACCCGCGCAAGCACTGGAAGTACAACCCGTCGGACGTCGACGCCCGAGCCCGCTGGGACGACTACCAGGCCGCGTACGCCGAGGCCCTGAGCCGGTGCGCCACGGACGCCGCGCCCTGGTTCGTGGTGCCGGCGGACCGCAAGTGGTATCGGGACTGGGCGGTGGCCCACCTGCTGCGAGAGACGTTCGACACGCTTGATCTGGGGTATCCGGCTGCCGATTTCGATGTGGCCCACGAGCGGGAGCGGCTGCGTGCTGGGGGAGCGGGGGCGGATGGGACGCCCGAGATGAACGGCAGGTGAACGACCGGTGAATGTGGCTTGGCCAGGGGTGGGCCGACGAATTCGTGGTTCGGCCGTTTCCTAGCATTCACCGGGCGGGTGCCCAACGGGTGCCGCCACCCTTCCACCGACGCGACGAGGTCTGTGCTGTGAAGTTTTCCTTCCGCCCCACCGAGGGCGCCTTCTACGAGCTCTTCACCAGGGCCGCGCAGAACCTGGTCCGGGGCACCGCGCTGCTGAACGAGCTGGCCCTGCCCGGCGTCGACGTGCAGTCGGTCAGCGAGCGGCTGACCGAGGTCGAGCACGACAGCGACCAGATCACCCACGACCTGTACAAGAAGATCAACTCGACGTTCATCACGCCGTTCGACCGGGAGGACATCTACCGGCTCGGCTCGCTGCTGGACGACGTGATGGACCACCTCGAGGCGGTCGGCGACCTGCTCTACCTGTACGGGCTGACCGAGCTGCCCGCGCTGCCCCGCGAGCTGCACGAGATGGTCAACGTGCTCGACCAGCAGGCCAAGCTGACCGCCGAGGCGATGCCGCGACTGAAGTCGATGAAGGACCTCGAGGACTACTGGATCGAGTGCAACCGGCTGGAGAACGAGGGCGACCGAATCAACCGGCAGCTGCTCGTCCGCCTCTTCTCCGGTGAGTACGACGCGTTGACGGTGCTGAAGATGAAGGAGGTCGCCGACGAGCTGGAGGCCGCCTGCGACGCCTTCGAGCACGTCGCCAACACCGTCGAGACCATCGCCGTCAAGGAGTCCTGAGCCGGTGTCCCCTGAACTCATCGCCGTACTGGCGGTGATCGCGGTGGCCCTGGCGTTCGACTACACCAACGGCTTCCACGACGCCGCCAACGCGATCGCCACAAGCGTCTCCACCCGGGCGCTGACCCCCCGGATCGCCCTCGGGCTCGCGGCGGTCGGCAACTTCGTCGGCGCCCACTTCGGCGCCGGTGTCGCCAAGACCGTCGGCGACGGCCTGGTGACCCTCCCGACGGGGGTGAGCAGCCTCGGCGTGGTCTTCGCCGGGGTGCTCGGCGCGATCGCCTGGAACCTGATCACCTGGTACTTCGGTCTGCCCTCGTCGTCCTCGCACGCGCTCTTCGGTGGCCTGGTCGGCGCGACCCTGCTGTCCACCGGCGGACTCGTGCAGTGGGGCAACATCGGCGAGAAGGTGCTGCTGCCGATGGTGCTCTCGCCCATCGTCGGTCTCACCCTCGGCTACCTGCTGATGCTCGCCATCCTCTGGCTGTTCCGCAAGGGGCAGCCGGGCAAGCTCAACCGGGGTTTCCGGTGGGCGCAGACCGCCTCGGCGGCCGCCATGTCCGTCGGCCACGGCATGCAGGACGCCGCCAAGACCATGGGCATCGTGGTGCTGGCGCTGTACACCGGCGGTTTCCAGGAGAGCAAGACGCACATCCCGGGCTGGGTGTTCTGGACGTCGGCGACGATGCTGGCCCTCGGCACGTACGCCGGTGGGTGGCGGATCATCCGTACCCTCGGTCGCAAGATCATCGACCTCGGGCCGCCGGAGGGCTTCGCCGCCGAGACGGTGGCCAGCGCGGTGCTCTACTTCAACGCCCTGGTACTCAAGGCGCCGATCTCCACGACCCACACGATCACCTCGGCGATCATGGGTGTGGGCGCGACCAAACGACTCTCCGCGGTCCGCTGGAACGTCGCCGGCAACATCGTGATCGCCTGGATCATCACGTTCCCGGCCGCGGCGCTGATCGCCTGCGTGACCTACCTGCTGGTCCGGCCGCTCTTCGGCTGACCGACCCCGCCAAGACGTAGGCCCCCGGTCTCGACCGGGGGCCTTCGACGTCACTCGTAGCGCACACCGATCTGCTCGCGGATCGTGTCCAGCAGGCCCATCACCTCGAGGGTCGTGGTGTGCGGCACCAGCGGGCTCTCGGTCAGCCCGGCGGCCAGGCAACGCTGCACCTCGATCGCCTCGTACTGGTAGCCGTTGCCGGCCCCCTCCGCGACGATCGTCTCCGGCTCGGCGCCGGCCCGGTGCAGGGTCAGCGACCCTGGCCGGAAGAACGGCTCCGGCAGCTCGATCCGGCCCGTACTGCCGGTGATCGAGGCCGACAGCTTGGTCGCCCCCACCATGCCGCAGCTCAGCGCCGCCAACGCACCGGTGTCGTAGCCGAACAGGATCCCGGTGTTCTCGTCGGTGCCCTCCGGGCCGAGCCGCGCCCAGGACCGGACGTGCTGCGGCATCCCGAGCAGCAGGTGGGCCAGGCTGATCGGATAGATCCCCAGGTCGAGCAGGGCACCCCCACCCAGCGCCGGGTTGCGCATCCGGTGCTCCGGCGGGAACGGGCCGGCCACCCCGAAATCGGCCTGCACCCCGATCACCGTGCCGATCGCCCCGTCCGCGATGAGCTGGACCGCCCGCTGGATGAGCGGGTTGGTCCGCATCCACATGGCCTCCATGAGGAAGACCCCGGCGGCGCGGGCCGTGTCGACCAGCTCGGCGCTGGTCGCCAGGTCCAGGGTGAACGGCTTCTCCAACAGCACCGCACGCCCGGCGGTCAGGCAGGTCATCGCCGCCTCGTGATGTGCGGCGTGCGGCGTCGCCACGTAGATGACGTCGACCTCCGGGTCGGCCGCCAGCTCCACCCAGGAGCCGTACGCCCGCTCCGCGCCGTACGTGTCGGCGAACCGCCGCGCGCTGTCGGCGGTCCGTGACCCGACCGCGACGAGCTCCGCGTCCGGCACCAGCCGGAGGTCTTCGGCGAAACGGCTGGCGATGTGGCCGGTGGCCAGGATGCCCCAACGAGTCATGACCGGCACGCTAGCCGAGCCGGGTGAACTGCCCGCCGCCCGGTCGACGCCCAGCTCACCCGTCGGGACCTGGCGTACCCGTGCCGCCCCGCGCAGCGGCCGACCGTCGAGCGGCACCCCGGCGGGCCGACGTCGGCGGGGCGGGGAACTACGCTCGCGGCATGACGATCGACAGTGACGGCTTCGCCGCCCCGGCCGCCCTGGTCGAGCACGCCCGCCGGTTCCAGGCCGAGGGCGGCACACCGGCGGTGCCCCGCGTCGCGGCCACCGTGCTCCTGCTGCGTCCGACCGACACCGACTTCGAGGTGTACGTCATCCGCCGGGTCGCCGCCATGACCTTCGGCGGGATGTACGCCTTCCCCGGCGGAGGGGTCGACCGCTCCGACTCGGAGGCACACCTGGACTGGGCCGGCCCGACACCTACCGAATGGGCGGAACAGCTCGGGGTCGCCCCGGACGCCGCCCAGGCGGTCGTCTGCGCCGCCGCCCGGGAGGTCTTCGAGGAGGCCGGTGTGCTGCTCGCCGGCCCCGACGAGGCGACAGTGGTCGGCGACGTCAGCGGCGACGACTGGGAGACCGCCCGGCAGGACCTGGAGGGGCGCCGGCTCGGCTTCGCGGCGCTACTCGCCGACCGTCACCTCACCCTGCGGTCGGACCTGCTGCTGCCGTGGAGCCGCTGGATCACCCCCGAGTTCGAGCCGCGCCGCTTCGACACGTACTTCTTCGTAGCCCTCCTGCCCGCCGGACAACGGACCCGCGACGTCTCCGGCGAGGCCGACCACACCCTGTGGATCCGGCCGTCCGACGCGCTGGCCCGGGCGCGGGCCGGCGAACTGACCATGCTGCCGCCGACCCTGGTCACGCTCGCCCAGGTGGCGGCGGCCGGCGACCTCGCCGGGGTGGCCCGTGCGGCAGCCGAGCGGGACGCCGCCACCCCGGTCACCCCACGCCTCGACCTGCCCCCGGACGGCGAACCCCGCTTTGTCCTGGGCTGAGCCCGCGCGCTCTGCCGCAGTCCCGCCCCGCCCGGCGGTCGCTGTTTGCCCGCCCTCGATGCCCGCCACACCGCCACACCGCCACCGCCACCGCCACCGCCACCGCCACCGCCAGATCGTGCTCGATCCAGGAAGTAGTGGTGTGGTCGCTCGGAGGAAGCCACTACTTCCATGTTCAAGTGCGATCTTGGTGTGTCCGCCGCGGGATGGCCCGGCCACACGACGCGGTGGGGCGACGCGGCCGCACGACGCGGCGCGGTGTCGGCGGCGGATATGGCACCGGCGCCCACGCCGGGGAGGCGGGGCGCCGGGTGACCGGACGTGGTCGGCTCAGCCGAAGCGGCCGGTGATGTAGTCCTCGGTCTTCTTCACGCTCGGGTTGCTGAAGATCTTCTGAGTGTTGTCGTACTCGATCAGGCGGCCCGGGTCGCCGGTCTTCTCGATGGAGAAGAAGGCGGTCCGGTCCGAGACCCGGGCGGCCTGCTGCATGTTGTGGGTCACGATGATGATCGTGAATTTGTCCTTGAGCTGGAACATCAGGTCCTCGATCGCCAGGGTGGAGATCGGGTCCAGGGCTGAGCACGGCTCGTCCATCAGGACGACCTGGGGCTCGACCGCGATGGTCCGGGCGATGCAGAGCCGCTGCTGCTGGCCGCCGGAGAGGCCCGCGCCGGGCTTGCCGAGCCGGTCCTTGACCTCGTCCCACAGGTTCGCCGAGCGCAGGGCCTTCTCGGCGGCCTCGTCCAGGATCGACTTCTTGCGGACGCCGTTGAGCTTCAGCCCGGCCACCACGTTCTCGAAGATGCTCATGGTGGGGAACGGGTTCGGCCGCTGGAAGACCATGCCGATCATGCGTCGGACGGCGGTGACGTCCACGTCCCGGTCGTAGACGTCCTGGTCGTCGATGGTCAGGCTGCCCTCGACGCGGGCACCCGGCAGCACCTCGTGCATCCGGTTGATCGAGCGCAGGAACGTGGACTTGCCGCAACCGGACGGCCCGATCAGGGCGGTGACGGTCTTCGGCTCGACGGTCAGGTTGATGTTCTCGATCGCCTTGAAGCCGCCGTAGTAGGCGGTGACGTTCGAGGCGGAGACTCGCTTGGCCATGGTGGTGGTACCTCCGGGGTTCATCGGCTGAGCCGGTTGCGACGGGCCAGCAGCTTCGCCGCGATCGTCAGGATGAGCACGAGGGCGACCAGGGTGAGAGCCGCCGTCCACGCCCGTGCCGGCGCGTACCTCGACGCGTCACCGGCCTGCTGGTAGACGAAGAGGGACAGCGACGACTGGTTGTTCTCGAAGGGGTTGGTGTTGATCGCGGCGCCGCCGCCGGCGACCAGCAGCACCGGCGCGGTCTCGCCGGCCGCGCGGGCGATGGCGAGCATGACGCCGGTGACGATGCCGGGCAGTGCCGTCGGCAGGACCACCCGCAGGATGGTCTTCCATTTGGGTACGCCGAGCGCGTACGCGCCTTCGCGCAGTGGGGCCGGGACGAGGCGGAGCATCTCCTCGGTGGACCGGACGATGGTGGGCAGCATGAGCACGCTCAGCGCGAGCGCGGCGGCGAAGCCGGAGAAGCTGGGCCGGCCGTCGTTGAACCACGGCGACACGATCAGCACCCAGAACGCCAGCACGAAGAGGCCGGAGACGATCGACGGGATGCCTGTCATCACGTCCACGAAGAACCGGATCGAGAAGGCGAACTTGCCGCGCCCGTACTCGACGATGTAGATCGCGCAGAGGACGCCGAGCGGCACCGTGATCAGGGTGGCGATGCCGACCTGTTCCAGCGTGCCGACGATGGCGTGGTACGCGCCGCCGTTGGCGTCCCGCGCCCCGATGTTGTTCATCGAGGTCTGGAAGAAGTTGAGGTCGAGCCGCTGGGCGCCCTTGCTGACCAGCGTCCAGACCACCGAGACGAGCGGCAGCACCGCCAGCACGAACGCGGAGTGGATCAGTGCGCTCCAGGTGCGGTTGCGGGCCGACCGGCGCCCCTCGACCGCGTTGGCCGCGGCGAAGAGCCCGACCAGGTAGAGCACCGCACCGAGGACGGCCACGAGGACCGGGCCGCCGATGTCGGTGCCGTAGACGACCACCGCGGAGAGCGCCAGGGCCGCGACGGCGATGGCCGGTGCGGCGTACCAGGGCAGCCGCCGGCCCCGCAGCGAAGCGGGCTGGGCCGGTGGGCGGGTGCGGTGGGAGGTGACGGTTGTGGTCATGCGGCCGACTCCGTGAACTCCCGGCGGCGGTAGATGATCGCCCGCGCCGTGATGTTGACGATCAGCGTGATGGTGAACAGCACCAGGCCGGAGGCGATCAGCGCGCCACGGCCGGTCTCGTTCGCCTCGCCGAACGCGTTGGCGATGTTGGCGGCGATGGTGTTGCCGCCGTTCTGGATGAGGTTGAACGAGATGCCGAAGGTGATGCCGAGGGTCATGGCCAGGGCGATGGTCTCGCCGAGCGCGCGGCCGAGGCCGAGCATCACCGCGGCGATGATGCCGGGGCGGCCGTAGGGGAGTACCGCGGTGCGCAGCATCTCCCAGCGGGTGGCGCCCAGGGCGAGGGCGGCCTCCTCGTTCGCGGTCGGTGTCTGGAGGAACACCTCACGGGAGAGCGAGGTGATGATCGGCAACACCATGATCGCGAGCACCAGGGCACCGAGCATGATCGACTTACCGAACGGTCCGTCGCCGCCGAAGATCGGGATCCAGCCGAAGTACTCGTTCAGCCAGGCCGAGAAGTCCCGGACCGGGTTGACGAAGATGTCCCGCCCCCAGAGTCCGAAGACCACGCTCGGCACGGCGGCGAGCAGGTCGACCAGGAAGCCGAGCGCGGTGCCCAGCCGGCGGGGCGCGTAGTGCGAGAGGTAGAGCGCGATGCCGAGAGCCACCGGCACCGCGAGGAGCAGCGCCAACGCCGAGCTGAGCACGGTGCCGAAGGCGAGCGTGCCGATGCCGAACTTGGGCGCTGTCTCGTTGGGGGACCAGCCCTCGTAGGACCAGAAGTTCTCGGTGTTGGCGCGCAGTGCCGGCGCCGCCTTGGCGATCAGGAAGATCGCGATGGCGGCGATGATGACCAGGACGGCGGTTCCGGCGGCCAGGGTGAGACCGTGGAAGGCCCGCTCGGCGCCGAACTTTCGGCTGCGGGGCAGCGCGCCGCCGCCGCCCAGCCCGGCGCCGCCCGGGGAACGGGTGCTGACTGGTGCCTCGGCCACACGCGCCGAGGCACCGGCGGGCCACTCGTGACTCTGGGTCACGCGCGTCCCGCCGGTGCCGGCGTCGGCCGAGCGGTGAGGGGTTTCACCCATCTGCTCGCTCGATTCGGTTGCGGAGGTGGTGGGGTCGGGTCAGGAGAGGTTCTTGACCGCGGTCTCGACCTTGGTGCGGACCGTCTCCGGCAGCGGGGCGTAGCCCAGGTCGGTAAGCGAGTTCTGGCCCTCGGCGCTGGCGGCGTAGCCCAGCAGACCCTTGACCAGCTTCAACTTGTCGGCCGCGAGGCCCTTGCTGCAGACGATCTCGTACGTCGCCAGGACGATCGGGTAGGCCCCGGCCTCCTTGGTGTTGTAGTCGATCTTCAGCTTGAGGTCGTCGCCCTGGCCCTCGATCGCCGCACCGGCGATGGTCTTGCCGGCCGCCTCGGCGGTCAGCGCGGCGAACTCGCCGTTGCCGTTACCGATCTTGGCCATCTTCAGGCCGGCGTTCTCGGCGAACGACCACTCCATGTAGCCGATGGAGCCGTCCGCGCCCTTGACCGAGCTGGCCACGCCGTCCGAGCCCTTGGCGCCGGTGCCGCCCGGGGCCTTCCACGCCTTGGCCTTGCCCAGCGTCCAGTCCGCCTCGGCGGTCTTGGAGAGGTAGTTGGTGAAGTTGTCGGTGGTGCCCGACTCGTCCGAGCGGTGGACGGTCTGGATGGTGGTCGCCGGGAGCTTGGCGTCCGGGTTGTCGGCCTTGATCGCCGCGTCGTCCCACTTGGTCACCTTGCCGGCGAAGATCTTCGCCAGGGTGGCCGGCTTGAGCTGGAGGTTGTCCACGCCGCTGACGTTGTAGGCGACGGCCACCGGGCCGACCACCATCGGCAGGTGGATGGCCTTGCCGCCGGCGCACTTGGCGTCGGCCTGCGGCTGCTCCTCCGGCTTGAGCGCGGAGTCGGAGCCGGCGAAGTCGGCGGTCCCGGCGATGAAGGCCTGGATGCCGGCGCCCGAGCCGGTCGGCTCGTAGTTGATCGTGGTGCCGGTGCACTTCTGCTGGTACGCCTTGATCCACTCGGCCATGGCGTTCTTCTGCGCCGACGAGCCCTGGGCGTTCAGCGTGCCGGTTGCGCAGTCGACCGCGGCGGTCGAGCCCGAAGCAGTTGCGCCGGAGGCGGGCTCGTTGTTGTCCGAGCCGCATGCACTGAGGCCGAGCGTCGCGGCGAGAGCGAGGCAGGCAATAGTGCCGTACCGCTGGAGCTTCACCTGAGGGGTTTCCCTTCGCGTCTGACTTGGCGCCCCGATACCGGGGCCCGAGGACCGGCACTGACCGGCTGACACGAAAGTTAGAAGTGCCAGGTAGCCGGTTCGCCGGTCACGAGTGAACGCGAGGTGAACACGTACGGCCGCTGAGGTGACCGCTCGCTGAGGGTGAGTTGTCCGTCAAGTGAACCGGGGCACTTCAGTGCCCGTTGCCGCTCAGCCGAGGTGGTAGTTGATGTGCGCGGACCAGCGGGCGAAGCCCAGCCGCTCGTACAGCGCGACGGCCCCGGTGTTCGATTCGTCCACGTAGAGCATCACCCGGTCCAGGCCCCGCTTGTCCCGCAGGTACGCCAGGCCGGCGGTGGTCAGCGCCCGACCGAGCCCGCCGCCGTGCGCGGTCGGCTCCACGCCCACCACGTACACCTCGCCGATGCGGGCCGATCCCGGTCGCTCGTGCACCTTGGTCCAGTGGAATCCGAGCAGCCGGCCTGTGGCGGTCTCCTCGGCGAGCAGGAAGCCCGCCGGGTCGAACCACGGCTCGGCCAGGCGGACCCGCAGGTCGTCCGAGGTCCACCGCCCCTGCTCGGGGTGTTCTGCGAAGGCCCGCGAGTTGAGGGCCAGCCAGGCCGCGTCGTCCGCCCCGGGCCGGTACGCGCGCAGCGTCACCCCGTCCGGCAGGCGTGGCTCGCCCAGCGGGGTGGCCAGTGGTCGGCGCAACTGCCAGAGCACCCGGGCGCGGGTGAACCCGAGGTCGACGGCGAGTGCGGCGGCCGAGGGGTGGTCGCCGTGCGCCCACGCCCGTAGTGGCCCGGTGGCCGAGGCAAGGACGCCCCGGGCGAGCCCCCGCCCGGTGCCGTGCCGCCGGTACGCGGGGTGCACCACGAGTTCCACCCCGATCCCGTCCACCGGGTCGGTGGTGTCCAGGTGCGCGTACCCGGTGAGGGTGCCGTCGTCGGCGCGGGCGACCAGGTGCACGGCGGGGGCGTCGGGGTCGCGCAGTCGGAGCAGCACGTGCTCGTCGAGCGGGTCGGCGCCGTCGGTGTCGCCCGCGGCGCTCGCCAGGGCCAGCACGTCGGCGATCTCCGCCGGGGCCAGTCGGTCGCTCCGGGTCACCTGGTCGCTGGTCGGCTCCGCGCTGCTCATCCCGTCACCGTATCCGTTGTGTCCGGGGCCCCTCGGAGGGTCGCCGAGGAAAGAGGTGGGCCTCTGCGGTCCGTTGGGGGCTCACGTCGGGTCGGTGGGCAGGGCCTCCAGCTCGAACCGCGCGGTCAGGTCGGGCAGGATCCGCCGCAGCGCGTCCATGGTGCCCTGCCGGTCTCCACCGGCGTCGTGCAGCAGCACCACCGATCCCGGTTCGGCCTGGCTGGTCACCGTCGCGGCGATCTTGCTCGCGCCGGGGAGGTCCCAGTCCTGCGGGTCCACCGACCAGTGCAGCGGGGTCATGCCGAGCTGCTGAGCCACCGACACCACGGGATAGGTCCAGGCGCCGCCGGGCTGGCGGTACCAGACGATCGGCGCGTCCGGCACCGCCGCGCGGATCGCCTCGTTGGTACGCAGCAGGTCGGCGCGGATCATGTCGGCCGAACGGTTGCCGAGGGTGACGTCGTGGTGCCAGGAGTGGTTGCACAGGGTGTGCCCGCCGTCCACGATCGCCTGGATCAGGTCGGGGTGGTCCTGGGCGTTCTCACCCACCACGCAGAAGGTCGCCTTGACGTCGAACTCGCGCAGCATGGCGAGCACCTGCGGGGTGTAGCGCGGGTCCGGCCCGTCGTCGAAGGTCAACGCCAGGCGGGGCGTACCGGTGCTGGTGTGCGCGCCGAACAGTTGGCCGCCCCCGGCGTCCCGTCCCGATCCGTCCTGCCCGGCCTCGGTGGGTCCGGCGCTCCGGCCGGCGGTCGGTGCGGCGCTCGGCGCTGCGCTCGGCGCTGCGCTCGGCGCTGCGCTCGGCGTGGCCTCGGTGGGCTGGTCGGCGTAGTACGGTCCGTCGGCGTTGGTGGTGACCCCGGTCGTCTTGCGCTGCTGTGGCTGGTCGGGGATGAGGCTGCGGCCCAGCACGTACGCCGAGCCGAGCAGGGCCGTCACCACCAGTGCCACGATTCCGGCCGCCCGGACGGTCGGGTTGACCCGCGTCACGACCTGCACCCCGCCGACCGGTCACGCCGGCCCATCGCCCCCGTGGTCTCTGCGCGCACCGTCGGCCCCCCTTTGCTGACAAACCCGGCAGTCAGAATAGAACCGACGAGATGCGCAAATGGGGCATACGGGGAATCCTCCCAGCTGGGAGGTTGAGCGACAGGTCAGACGGGCAGCGGTGCGTGCTCCGTCTCCGGCAGCGACCGCGACGGCGGGACGACGAACTTGTAGCCCACCTGGCGGACCGTGCCGATCATCGACTCGTACTCCGAGCCGAGCTTGGCGCGCAGTCGCCGCACGTGCACGTCCACCGTGCGGGTGCCGCCGAAGTAGTCGTAGCCCCAGACCTCACGCAGCAGCTGGTCCCGGGTGAACACCCGGCCCGGGTGCTGCGCCAGGAACTTCAACAGCTCGAACTCCTTGTAGGTGAGGTCGAGCGGGCGTCCCTTGAGCTTGGCGGCGTACGTGTCCGGGTCGATGCTCAACTCGCCCGCGCGGATCGAACCGCCGGCACCGGCCGTCGCGTTGCTCAGCCGGCCCACCGCCAGCCGCAGCCGTGCCTCCACCTCGGCCGGCCCGGCCGAGGCGAGGATGACGTCGTCGACGCCCCAGTCGGCGTTGAGCGCGATCAGGCCGGCCTCGGTCACCACCGCCACGAGCGGCACCCCGAGCCCGGTGGCGTGCAGCATCCGGCAGGTCGCCCGTGCCTCGCTCAGCTCCGACCGCGCGTCCACCAGCACCGCGTCGGGGCTGGGCCCGGCGACCAGGGTGCGAACGTCGCGTGGTGCGGTGCGGACCGAGTGCGGCAGCAGGTCGAGTGCCGGCAGCACAGCGGATGGTTCCCCTGCGCGTGCGGTCACCAGCAGCAGGATCTCCACGATCACCTCCGTCCCGGCGGCGCATGGCCGCACGCGACCAGTCACACTCACGAAGGAGTGCGCTGAGAAATTGCGTGGTCCCGGCGTCGCTGACGGGCGGGTAACGCGTCGAGCGTAACCGATCGCCTCGGCTGTGCCTTCAGGCCATTTCCCGTTTGTCTAGCTTGCCCCTGATCGTGGCCCAGGTTTTAACGTTGCGGAAACCCTTGACCGCCGCATCGGCGGCCCGGTCTGGCACGATCGGGGCGTGTTTCCCTCCACCTCGCCGGACGCCGGCCGCGAAACGTGGCCCGACGGGCCTCGTCCGGGCCCGACCGCACCGACCCGTGGCCAACCGCCCGCGCCGCGCACCGGTCCGGCCGTCGCCGACGGTGAACGCCGTGAACGGGGTGGTCCCCGCCGTGCCCGTCGTTCCGGCGAGCCCGCCCGTCGCTCCGAGGACGACATCGACGAGCCGGAGGAGGAGGTCGTACCCCCGGTCGAGGTGCGCCGCCCGCTGGCGCTGACCATCGCCGGCTTCGCGGCGCTGCTCGGTGTCGGCCTGGTGCTCGGCGCGCAGACGTCCGGCCCCGGCCACCGGCTGCCGTTCGCCTTCATCGTCTTCGGCGTCCAGTTGTTGTTCGTGCTCGCCTGGGCGATGGCCATGCGCCCACCTGCCCTGCTGCTGGTCGCTGGCATCAGCGCGGTGGTCGCCGCTCTCGCCGACGTGGCCGCGGTGCGGACCGACGTCGCCGGGCTGGCCCCGCTGGGCTACCTGGCGGCCGGTGGTTTCCTGGCCGCCGTGCTCGGTCAGCTGGTTCGCAGGGTCGACCGGGTCCGGGTCACCGACTCGCTCGGCGCCACGCTGCTCATCGTCGTCGGGGTGGTGGCCTTCGGCACCCTGATCGTGCTCAGCCGGATCCCGGCCGGCACCCAGGCGATCACTGTCTGCCTGACCGCGAGCGGGGTCGCGCTCACCGTCGCCCGGCTCACCGACGCCGTGCTGCCCTGGCCCCGGCTGGCCCCGCAGGTGCCCCGGGGCGCCGCCGGCGTCGTCGCGGGGGCAATGGTCGGTACGTTGATCAGCGCGCTGCTCGGTGGCTATCTGGTGGCGCCCTTCACGCCCACCCGGGCCGCGGTGATCGGCCTGGTCGCGGCGGTCACCGCCGTGCTCACCGACCTCGCCGTCGGGTACGCGGAGGCGGGTCGGCTGATGGCCGGCGAACCGCCCACCATGTGGGTCGCCCGGCACATGCAGGGCCCGCTCGGTGGCTTCGCGCTGGCCGCACCGGCCGCGTACGCCATGTGCATGCTCTTCCTCTGAGCCACGGTTGAGCCCGGAGCCGGTCGGGTACCTACGGGTGCGCCGCCCTGCGGCACCGGTACGGACGCCCCGTCGCAGCGCGGCGGGCGGAGACAGGAGGCGGCGTGGCCGAGGACTATCCGGCGGACGAGGTCCGGCCCCGACGGCGCGGTCGCAAGCTGCTCATCGGCCTGGTCGTCCTGCTCCTCGTGGTGGCAGGGCTGCTGGTGGTGGCGGACCGGGTGGCGGTCGGTGTGGCCGAGAGGGAGATCGCCAAGCGGGTCAGCCAGGAGGTCACCAAGCAGGGCGCGCAGTCCGCCGAACCCGAGGTGCAGGTCGGTGGGACGCCGTTCCTGACGCAGGTGCTCGACGGCCGTTACGAGCGGATCACCATCAAGCTGCGGGACGTGCAGGCGTCGGTCGAGGGCGATGCCGTACGGCTGCCGGTGCTGGATGTCGACGCGCGTAACGTGCGGGCCTCCCTGGACACGCTTCGCACCGGCCAGGGCGACGTCGTCGCGGACACCGTGAACGGCACCGGCACGATCAGCTACGACAGTCTCGTCGCGTTGTTGAACCGGCCCGGACTGACCCTGGGGGAGCAGGGCGGCAAGCTCGCCGTCACCGCCCCGGTCGACGTCCTCGGTCAGAAGTTCACGGTGAGCGGCACCGCCGACGTGACGGTGGGCAAGAACGGCGCGGTCGCTCTGCGGTTCAACAACCTGGACGCCGCTGGTCTGCCGAACCTGCCGTTGGCCCGCACCGTGTTGAACAACTTCGCCAAGGACATCTCGATCGACGTGCCGCTGCCCGACCTGCCGTTCCAACTGGTGGTGCGGGAGGTCCGGCCGCTGCCCGAGGGCCTGGCGGTCACCGCCGACGCGAAGAACGTGCCGATCAACTCCGTCACCTGACCGGTGGGACAGGGAATCGCCGGTGACCCTGGCGATTCCCGGATGGTGGTCGGCTCAGTGGCAGCCTGGTCACTGGCTGGTAGGCTCCGTGACCATGGGGACTCACCTCACCAAACGGCGCGCGGTCGACCTGTGCCGCGTGGCCACCTGCCTGTGTCGCCCCGTCATCTGACGGCGGGGCTGTCTTCGGCCGCCTGATCGGCGGCCACCGGCACGCAGGGTTCTCGTACCCTCCGGTGATCCCATCGAACGCCCGGCAGCGGCGCCGTCGCACGAACCCGTGATCCCGTCCTTCCGCTGGGTCCCGCGCGTGGTGCGACAGTTACACCCATCGATACTCACGCGCTGGCTCACCATCCATCCTCACCAGGGAGTGATTCGATGAGTCGCGACACCGCACTCGTCTCGGCCGAGTGGGCCGAGAAGAACCTCGACGCCCCGGGCGTCGTCTTCGTCGAGGTCGACGAGGACACCTCGGCCTACGAGACCGGCCACATCGCCGGCGCCATCAAGATCGACTGGAAGACCGACCTCCAGGACCAGGTCCGTCGGGACTTCGTCAACAAGTCCCAGTTCGAGGCGCTGCTCTCCGAGCGGGGCATCAGCAACGACGACACCGTCATCCTGTACGGCGGCAACAACAACTGGTTCGCCGCGTACGCGTACTGGTACTTCAAGCTCTACGGCCACCGCGACGTCAAGCTGCTCGACGGCGGCCGCAAGAAGTGGGAGCTGGACGCCCGCCCGCTGGTGACCGACGCGGTGGCCCGCCCGGCGACCCAGTACGTGGCGCAGGAGCCCGACACGTCCATCCGGGCCTTCCGCGACGAGGTCGTCGCCGCGATCGGCACCAAGAACCTGGTCGACGTGCGCAGCCCCGACGAGTTCGCCGGTCGACTGCTCGCCCCCGCGCACCTGCCGCAGGAGCAGGCGCAGCGGGCCGGTCACATCCCCACCGCGATCAGCGTCCCGTGGTCCAAGGCGGCGAACGAGGACGGCACCTTCCGGTCCGACGACGAGCTGCGCAAGATCTACGGCGACGCGGGGCTCGACGACGGTAAGGAGACCATCGCGTACTGCCGGATCGGTGAGCGCTCCTCGCACACCTGGTTCGTGCTCCAGGAGCTGCTCGGTCACCGCAACGTCAAGAACTACGACGGTTCCTGGACCGAGTACGGCTCGCTCGTCGGCGTGCCGGTCGCGCTCGGCGACGAACCCGGGGAGGCCTGATCGCCATGACCGCACCCACCGCTGCGGGCTGCGCCGCACCCGACCAGGCCGCCCCACTGCCGGCCAGCCTGGACCTGGAGAAGGAAACAGTCATCACCGGCATCGTCCGCTCGGCGGCGGACGAGGTCGTGGCCGGCGCGTACGTCCGGCTGCTCGACTCGACAGGTGAGTTCACGGCCGAGGTGGTCACGTCGGCCGCCGGCCAGTTCCGGTTCTTCGCCGCACCGGGTTCCTGGACCCTGCGGGCGTTGTCCCGGCACGGCAACGGCGACACCGCCGTCACCGCCGGCCGGGGCATCAACGAGGTCACCGTCACCGTCGCCTGACCCACTGCTCTGATCGACCGGGCCGGTCACCCCACGCGGGGTGACCGGCCCGGTCGTGTCCGAGGAGGTTCAGAGGCCGGTGGCGCGGCAGGACGAGGCCGGGTCGAGGGTGAAGTCGACGGTGTCCACCATGCCCGCCTCGATCCGGGTACGCCGCACCTGCGGCACCCAGCTGTCCTTGCCCACGATCACCTCGTAGCGGCCCTTCGGCAGCCACCAGGCGTACCTGCCCTGGGCGTCCGCCGTCAGCGTGTGGCCGGTGCTCGTGCCCGCCCGGTTGACGCGTACCGTCGCGGGAACCCCGGTGCGCGCTCCGCCGCAGGTCACCCCGGTGACGGTGCCCTGGAGGCGGCCCCAGCTGGCAGGCGGTGACACGTTCATCGTCACCGCGACGGCGGGAACCCGGTAGGGGGTGTCCGCCGCGATGCCCAGCGTGCCCGAGTAGGTGCCCGGCTGGACGACGCCCGCCGCCTCGGTGGCGCTCAGCGTGATGGTCACCGTCCGGGCCGTGCCCGGTGCCAGGGTGAAGGCGTTCGGTGCGGTGGCCAGCCACTGAAGGTCGGCCTCCCCGGCGCAGAGGCCCAGGTCGTCCAGCCGCTCGCTGTCCGCCGAACCCACGAAGGGCGAGGGCGAACCGCCGATCTTGTACGCGCCGCAGGCGGCGGCGCCCCGGTACCGGCCGAACCCGACGTTCGGCAGGTCCCGCCAGGCGCCGGCGACCGGGTCGTACGCGATGGTCCGGTTGGTCACCGTCGTGGACGCGGCGGTGACTCCGCCGGCCAGCACCAGCATGCCGCCGGCGGCCGTGTACTGCGAGCCCCACAGTTCCAGCGGCAGGTTCGGCAGCGGGCTCCAGGCGTCCGCCGCCGGGTCGTACCGGTACGCGTCGGTGTGTTCGGTGCTGCCCGTGCCGCCGGCGCAGTACAGGGCACTGCCGATCCCGCCGCAGGAGAGCCAGGACACCGGGTGCGGGTAGGCGGCGCCGGTGCGGAAGGTGCCGGTCGCCGGGTCGAACACGACCAGCCGGTCGGAGTCGGTGCAGTCACTGTCGAGGCATCCGCCGACCAGGTAGATCCTGCCTCCGACGACGGCCTGTCCGGCCGCCGCCGCCGGGAACGGGTTGGTCGCACCGGCCACCGTGGACCAGGTGCCCGCGCCCGGGTCGTACACGTCCACCGAGGCGACGGTGGCGTCGTCGGCGCCCCAGCCGCCGAGCACGTACAGCCTGCCGCCCACGGCCGCCGCGACCGGCCTGGACCGGGCGGTCGGCAGGTCGGGCAGCGCGGACCACACGCCGACGACGGGGTCGTACCGCCAGGCCCTGCGTTCCAGGCCGGAGCCGCCACCGCCGCCCACCGAATAGATGCTGCCGTCCAGGTTGGCCGCCGCGTTGTCGAAGACAGCCGCTGGCAGGTCGGGGATCTCGGCCCAGGCTTCCGCCGCCCGTGGGGCGCCGTCGGTGCCCGCCGGACCGTACGTGGCGCCGGTGCGGGTCCTGCTGATCCCCTTCATCGTCTGTTCCCGCAGTGGCGCGCCGGCGCGGGACAGCAGGTCGAACCGGCCGTCGCGCTCCACCAGGTTCACGGTGGCCGGGGCGGTGCCGGCGTTGCGTACCGTCACCTTCGTGGTGCGGGTGCTGCCGTACGGCTGGTACGCCCTGACGTCGGAGGTCGTGACGGTGAGGCGACCGGCGGACAGCGCGAGGTCCGTGCGGCGGGCGTCGTCCGGTGCGACAGTCGCCATCGCCGTCGCCGCCCGGTACGGGGTTCTGGTGGCGGTGAACCGGTGCGCCCCGGTCGACGCGGAGAAGAGCCAGTAGAAGCCGTCCGGCAGGTTCGGGTCGTCGGGTGTCGCCGCCGACACTCCCCGGTCCTGCGTCCGGTCGGTGCTGGTGACGGTGACCCCGTTGAGCGGTGTGCCGGTGTTGCGGTCGGTGGTCACCCCGAGCAGCAGCCCGCCGGGTGTGGGCGCGCAGTCGCGGTTGACCACCTGGACGTCGTCGACCTGCCACCACCAGGCGAACGTGCCCTGGAAGCGGAACCGGACCCGAACGTCGCGGGCGCCGGCCGCCGGGTCCAGCGGCACCTCCTCGATCCGTGGCCCGCGTCTGCTGCCGGTCTGGTGCCAGACGGTGGTCCAGGTGCCACCGCCGTCGGTGGAGACGTCCACGTCGGCCGTGTCGGTGACGCCGACGGCCCGCCAGTCGCTGCGGAAACGCAGCACCGGTGCCGGTGCCCCGCTCAGGTCGACAGTCGGGGTGACCAGGTCGGTGTCCTGGGTCCGGTCGGAGCCCAGCCGGTCGCTGTCGACGATCGCGAAGGCGCCGCTGCCGCCGGTGAGGTTGCCCCGTCGCCCGGGGTCGGTGAAGCTCCAGCCGCCGTCCCCGGTGCGGTCGCGCACAGTCCAGCCGGGCGGCGAGTCGGTCTCGTCGAAGCCCTCGTCCAGGCGGGGCGAGGCGAAGCTGCCGGTGTAGCCGGCCGCCGTGCAGTCCGACTCGACGGGCACCGCGATGTCGGCAGTCGCCGCCCCGGCGCCGGTCACCACGTCACGGGTGACGGTCCGGTAGCCCGGGTAGCGGGCGGTCACGGTGAGCCGGTAGGTGGCGTTGCCCGCCACGGTGAACGAGTACCGACCGGTGGCCGGGTCGGTGTGGACCGGCGGGCCGGGTCGACCGGCGACCTCGATGCGGGCGTAGAGCGGCCAACCGTGCCCCGAACCGTCGCTGACCCGGCCGCTGACGGTGACCGACGGGCTCGCCGCCAGGGCGAAGTCGCGGGTGACCGCCCCGCCCTCGGCGACGGTGACGGTGGCCGACTGCCCGGCGTAGCCGTACCTGCTGACGCTGAGGGTGGTCTCGCCGGCCGGAACGGTGAGCGCGTACCTGCCGTCCGCGCCCGTGGTGACGCTGCGGGTGCCGTCGCCGACGGTCGCGCCACCGATCGGGTCGCCGGCCGCCGTCACCGTGCCGACGACCCGTCCGACCGGCCCGCGCGGCGCGGCGCGTACCGCCGCGTACGCGTCGAGCCGCCCCTCGCCGAAGACGTTGTTGTCGGCGGCGGTGCCCCCGCAGGCGGTGGCGTCGACGTCGCGGGCGGTGCGGTCCAGCAACTCCTCGGTGGCGGCGACGTCGCCCTTCAGACCGGGTGCCGCCGACCAGACGAGCGCGACCGTGCCGGAGACGTGCGGTGCGGCCATCGAGGTGCCGTCGAAGGCGGCGTAGCCGTTGCCGGGGACGCTTGACCGTACGTCGCTGCCCGGGGCGGAGATGTCGGGCTTGTGGGCCCGGGGGTCGGTGGCGTCGCCCCGGCCGGAGAAGTCGGAGATGGCGTTCTGCGCGTCGTACGAGCCGACGGCGTACGCGTTGGCGTTGTCGCCGGGGGAGCCGGCGCTGCCGCAGGCCGGGCCGTCGTTGCCAGCGGAGAAGACGGGGAACATGCCGGCCGCCCGCCAGGCCGCGATGGTCTGCTGGAACCACGGGTCGCCGCCGGCCCCGCCCCAGGAGTTGTTCACGATGTCGGGGCGCAGGTCCGGGCGGGGGTCGCGCCCGTGCATGTCGGTCGGTGCCAGCACCCACTGGCCGGCGGCGAGCAGGGAGGCGTCCGTGCAGGAGGCGGCCTCGCAGCCCTTCGCGGCGATCCATCTCGCGCCGGGTGCGACGCCGATCTGGTTGCCGGCGCCGTCGTCGCCGACGATCGTGCCCATCGTGTGGGTGCCGTGGTCGTTGTTGTCGCAGGGCGCGCCGCTCGGGCAGATGCCGGCCGGGTCGTACCAGTTGTGGTCGTGGTCGAAGGTGCCGCCGCCCAGGTTCCCCCGGTACGTGCCGACCAGCGCGGGGTGGTCGTACTGGACGCCGCTGTCGATGGTGGCGACGACCACGCCCTCGCCGCGGTCGCCGAACTCGTTCCACACCTGCGGCGCGTTGATGTTGGTGAGCCCCCATTCGGCGCCGCTGGTGCGGGCGCGGCTGGCGGTGGCGGGTCTCGGCCGCAGCAGCGGGTAGCTGCGGGTGGCCTCGATCCGGGCGACCTCGGGTCGTCTGGCGATCTCGTCGGCCAACGCCCGGTCGCCGGTCACCCGTACGGCGTTGGCGATCCAGTAGGCGGTGTGCGGTGCGCGGCGGGCCGTCAACAGGTCACGCAGGCCCTTCTGGGTGCGCGTGGCGGTGGTGGTGAGCAGTCGGTGCACCTCCCGGGCCCGGTCGTCGGGGTCGCGTAGCCGGGCGGTCCGGGCGACCGGCGCGGTGTCGCGCAGGTAGACCAGGAAGGTGCCGCTGCCCGTCGTACCCAACTGTCTGAGCAGGCGGTGGTCCACGCTGGCGCGGGCCGGCGTGGGCCGGGGTTGCGCGGCGACCGCCGGTTGGGCGCTGAGGCCCAGCCCGACGGCGGTGCACGCCAGGGCGACCCGCCAGAGGGCGGACCGTGTGGCTGATGGTCGGAACACTCTTTTCCTCCCCACGTCATGGCTCCCGATCGGTTCGGGGCCCGTACGCGCACCGCGCGTCCACCCGGTGCCGAATGGTTAACGTCGGTCGGTACCTGGTCAGTGACGACACGTGATCCCGCAGCGGGGTCGGACCCCGAAATCCATCGGCATGCGTCACTATCATTTGGTGGAATTCACGGGTGGAGGCGGCGCGGAGGTCCCGATCGTCGTGTGCGTCAGCGCGGACGTCTCGGTGCGGGAGCGGGTGGTCCGCCAACTCGACGGCGTCGGTCCGGTGGTGAGCTGCGCCGACCTCACCGAGCTGCGCACGATGCTGTTCCCCGAGCCAGCCGGTGCCGTCGCGGCAAGCGGGTCGCCGACGGTGCCGCCGGGGCCGGTCAGCTGGGGCGAGCTGGTCGTCGACCGGCCCGGTCAGCAGGTCACCTGGCGTGGCGACCCGCTCCCGCTGGCCCGCACCGAGCGGGAGCTGCTCGCCCGACTGATCGGCCCGCCGCTCGTGGTGTGGAGCCACGAACAGCTCTTCGCCTCCGTCTGGAGCGACGCCTACCCGGGTGACAGCGCCATCCTGCACTCCGCGATCAGGCGATTGCGGCACAGGCTGCGGAGCCTGCCGGGCGGGCCCCGGGTGCACACCGTGCGGGGCGTCGGCTACCGGCTCGACCCGCCGGCGGGCCGCGCCTGACCGCCGGCCCCACCGCCCCCTCCCGACCGCCGCCGGAGGGCGGGACCGCCCGTGACACCATGGCCCGGTGAGCGGTGCTGTCCAGACGGGAAGCGTTTCGTCGACCGGTCCCGCCGCGCCGGCACCCGCCCGGCGGTGGCGGCGGTGGCTGCTGGCCGCGACCGTCCTGTGGGCCGTGCTGCTGGCCGCGCTCACCTGGACGTCGGTCCGCGACGACCCACCCACCGTCCGGGAGCAGCGCACCCTGGACCAGGCCGGGCCGGTGGTGGACCGGGCGGTCGGCGAGCTGGCCCGTGCGGTGGGCGCCTCCGCGCTGCTGGAACTCGGCCCGGCACGCATCGCCGCGGGCTGCCGGGTCACCCCGTTCGCCGACGGCGCCCGGCTGCGGCGTGAGGTCGGCGTCCTCGCGCCCGACGGCACCGAACGGTCCGTGCTGACCGGGATCGCCGAGCGACTGCCGGCGAGCTGGCGCGCCGACGTCGCCTCCGGTCCCGACGGCCCCGAGCTGTACGCCGACGCCGGTGAGTTCGTCGCCGTGGCGGGCCGACCGACCGGGGACGACCGGGTCCGGTTGACCGTCGACACCGGGTGCCGGCCGGTCGGCTCGGGTTACACCGCGCCGCCGGCCACCGGCGACGGCGGCGAGGTCGCCGCCCTGGCCGCCGCGCTGCGAGCGCTCGGCCAGCCGGCCGGGGCCGCGCCGGAGATCGTCACCGCACCCTGCCCCGGTGGCGCGACGGCCCGTACCGCGCGCTCCGCCGCCGGCCCCACCACCTCGGCGGCTGCGCTCGCGCCGCTGGCCGGCGGCGCCGCGCTGCTCGACAACCAGCAGGTGTACGCGTACCGCGCCGGGACGGTCACCGTGCTGGCCGACCTCACCCCGGACGCCTCCCGGCTGAGCGCCACCGTCGGCTGCCCGGGCTGAGCGGGACGGTCCTCCGGTCAGCCGCCCTGCTCGTCCTGCGGCTCACGGCTGCGTCCCAGCGCGTCGACCCGCCCCCAGCGGCCGGGGATGTCCAGCAGCTCCACCCGGCCCATGCCCGGCGGTACCGCCGGATCGATGATCAGGTGCTCGCCCTGCGGCTCCAACCCGAGCATCACCCGCAGCAGCAGCAGCGGAGTGCCGGTCGACCAGGCCTGCGGGCTGCACGCCGTCGGATACTCCACCGGGTATTCGGTGAGGTCGCGCGGGTACCCGGCGAACGCCTCCGGCAGCCGCCCGTCGAAGTAGCGGGACGCATCGAGCATCGTCTCGCAGATCAGTCCCGCCTCGTTCCGGAAGCCGTACCGCCACAACCCCCACGCGATGATCGAGTTGTCGAACGGCCACACGGTGCCCACGTGGTAGCCGATCGGGTTGTACCGTCCCGCGTCCTCGGCGAGGGTCCGCACCCCCCACCCGGAGAACAACCGCGGCCCGAGCAGGTGCTCGACCACCTTCCCGGCCCGCGACTCGTCGACGATGCCGCTCCACAGCAGGTGCCCGATGTTCGACGTCAGGGCGTCGACCTGCCGGCCGTCGGCGTCAAGGGCGAGCGCGTAGTACTCCCGGTCGGCGATCCAGAAGTCGTGGTTGAACCGCCGCTTCAGCTCGGCGGCCTCCCGTTCCAGCCGGGCGGCGAACTCCGGGTCGTTCCAGAAGGTGCGGGCCAGCCGGGCAGCGCGGACCTTCGCGTCGTACGCGTAGCCCTGTAGCTCGCAGGTGGCCCGGGGGAAGCCGGGCATCCGGCCGTCGGCGTACGAGATGCCGTCCCAGGAATCCTTCCAGCACTGGTTCTGCAGGCCGGACTCCGGGTTTCGGGTCTGGTACCAGAGGTAGCCGGTGCCGAGCAGGTCCCCGTACGTGTCGATCCACTCCAGCGCCGACCGCACCTGCGGCTCCAGCCTCTTGACCAGCGTGGCGTCGCCGGTCCACCGCTCGTACTCGTCGATCAGGATGATGAACAGCGGGGTCGAGTCGGCCGAACCGTAGTACGGCGAGTGGGGTTGCTCCTCGAAACCGGCGGTCTCCCCGTACCGCAGCTCGTGCAGGATCTTGCCGGGCTCCTCGTCCCGGAAGTCGTCCACCCGGTGCCCCTGGAGGCCGGCGAGCATCAGGATGGTCGGCGGGATCAGTTCCGGCAGGAACGGCACCACCTGCAACGAGGTGATGATGCTGTCCCGGCCGAACAGGGTCATGAACCAGGGCAGCCCGGCGGCGATCAGTCGTACGCCCAGGGCGATCGACTCGTAGCGCAGCGCTGCCAGGTCGTTGAGGCTGCGCCGGTACGCCCCGGCCAGCGGCTGGCAGTCGCACCCGAGCTTGGGCGCCCGGTCGATCAGCTCCTGCTGTTCGGCGCGGATGGCGTCGGCGCTGCGGCTGCCGGCGTACGGCAGGGTGGCGCGGATGTCCTCACCGCGCGCCCCGTAGACGATGGTGGACGCGTGCAGCCTGGTGGTCCACTCGCTGTTGCGGCCGATCCGGATCCGGAAGGTCATCCCGGCGGCGTCGACCTGCGCCGGCGCCGTGGACCGGATCACCGTCTCCCGGTGGAACGCCTCCCGCCGGTAGACCAGCCGCAGCTCGTTGTCGCTGACCGTGACCGTCGTGCGGCCCCGCTTCTGTCGCGCGTGCTTGATCTCGAACAGGTCGGCGAAGTCGGCGGCCATCTCGATCCGGACGGTGTACTCCACCTCCTCGCCGGAGTGGTTGAGGACGGTCAGCTCCTCCTCGAAGCTGCCCACGATCGCCCGGTTGCGGATCACCGACGCCTTGGCGTCCAGGTAGTGGGTGGGCTCGCCGGGCGCCAGGAAGAACCTGGTCCGGTACGACTCGCCGGCGTCGATGGAGAGCGAGTGCAGCCGTTCGCCGTCGAGGGTGAGCACCCATCTGGACAGGAAGCGGGTGTCGAAGGAGAACAACCCGGTGGGCAGGTCGTAGGACGGCTCGATGTCCCCCCGCCGGTCGCTCACCATGAAGGTGTTGCCGTCCAGGATGCTGACGAGTTCCTTCACCCCAGCCGCCCGGCTGTCCTACGGGCCACCTCGCGGGGGTCGCGGGTGCCCGGCGGGTCCGGGAAGAACCGCCGGAAGGCCAGGAAGAGCACCACGTTTCCGCTGAACGTGCTCTCGTTGCGCAGCACCGCAGCGATCCCCTGGGCCTTGCCGGCGATCAGTCGGTCGAACAACTCGGCGCTGCTGTACCAGATGGCGTCGGCCGGTCCCCGGTTCCGGCTGACGTCCACCGCGCCCGGTCGCATCCGGACCAGCCAGTGCTCGGTCTGGTTGCCGGTGCCGAGGTCGATCTGGAGGGTTCCGTCGGCCAGTCCGCGCAGAACGGCGGGGGCGCGGGCCGGCAGTGATTCGAAGAATCTCTCCGTCGCCTCGGTCACATCCGAATCGTAGGCAGCTGTCGGAGTTGTCGGGTCGGTATCCGCACTCCGCCCGTCCGTTGGGCCGGGCGGCCCCGGAGGTCAGTAGACGAGGGCCTGCGCACCCTCGGCCAGCGCCTCCTCGACGAAGGCCGCGGCGCCCGCGATCCGTACGCCCGGCAGGACGTCGTCCGGGCCGATCTCCCGTCGGGCCGCGCACTGGGTGCAGGCGGTCACCCGACCACTGGTCAGGACGACGTGCAGCAGCTCGGCCAGCGGCGCGGAGTGCGGCAACTCGAACTCCTGCGCGCGACCGGGCAGCGCGAACCAGGTCGACTCCCCGGTCAACCAGAGCGACACGTCGGCACCGGCCGCGACCGCCGTCGCGGCGACCGTGAACGCCTGCGCGCACCGCTCCGGGGCGTCCGCCCCCGCAGTGGCCTTGACGACGAGAGTGCGGGCCATGGGAGCCAGCATAAGATGGCCGGGATGGTTACCGAGATCGGGTTCGTCAGCCTGCTGGTCGCCGGCCTGGGCGGGCTCGCCGGTGGCCTGGTCTACCTGGCCGTACGCATATCGAGAGGACGCTGGTGAGCGACGAGAACCCGTTGCAGCCGCCGTGGTTGAACGCGCCGCCGGTCGAGGAGTACCCGTACGAGGAGAGCCACGACCTGCGGGTCGGGCCGAAGCTGCACCCGGCGCTTGACGGTCTGCTGCCGTACATCGGTCTCTGGCGGGGCCGGGGCAAGGGCGGTTTCCCCACCATCGAGGATTTCGACTACGCGCAGGAGATCCGGATCAGCCACGACGGCCGGCCGTTCCTGCACTACGAGTCCCGTGCCTGGCTCCTCGACGAGCAGAGCCGGCCGGTTCGTCCCGCCGGGCGTGAGGTCGGCTGGTGGCGGCCGGTCATGGTGGACGGCCGGGCCACCGACGAGCTGGAGGCCCTGATCACGACCCCCACCGGTGTGATGGAGCTGCACCTGGGCAAGCGCACCGGCACCCAGGTCGAGTTCGCCACCGACGCGGTGGTGCGGTCGCCGACCGCCAAGGAGGTCACCGGGGGGCACCGGCTCTTCGGCATCGTCGAGGGTGCGTTGCTGTACGCGCAGGAGATGGCGGCGATGGGTCACCCGCTCAGCCCGCACCTGTCCGCCCGGCTCGTCCGGGTCGGTGGCTGAGGCTCAGTCGACGGGAAAGCCCAGTAGGGCGTGCAGGGCGGGGGTGCGCGGGCAGGGGTCCCGACGCACCCCGTCCAGCATCCGGACCTCGCTGAGCCCGCGGACCGACGAGCTGAACCAGACCCCGTCGGCGGCGTGCAGCTCCGCGGGCGTGACCATCCGTTCGGCTGCGTCCAAACCCAGTTCGCCGGCGTGGGCGAGCAGCCAGGCGACGGTCGTGCCGGGCAGGATGCCGGTGGTGGTGGCCGGCACCGTGCAGAGCGTGTCCCCGGTGAGCCACACCACGTTGGCGATGGGTCCCTCCAGGGCGTACCCGTCGGAGGAGACCCAGAGCACGTCGTCGACACCGGCCCGGCGCGCCCAGCGGCGGGCGGCGCTGTTGACGGCGTACGAGGTGGACTTGATGCCCGCCGGCAGCCAGTCCAGGCCGGTACGCGCGTCGGCGGGCACCCCCAGCGGAAGGACGGCCACGGTGATCCCGGTCCGCCGGGCCGCCCGGGACGACGCCGGCACCTCGGTCAGCGTGGCGTAGACGGTCGGTGGGCCGCCGGCCTCCGCACCCCGCGTGCAGACCAGCCGCAGCGCGCCCTCCACGTGTGCCGGCCAGCCCTCACGCACCGTGTCGAGCAGGTCGATGAGCACGTCGGTGGGGGGTAGGTCCAGGTCGACGGCGGCGGCGGCCATGGTCAGCCGGGCCAGGTGCTCGTCGCGTAGCCACGGCCGGCCCTGGCGCAGGTGCATCGACTCGAAGAGCCCGTCGCCGCGCAGGACGCCCAGGTCGTCGCCGCGCAGGACTGGTGTGTCGGCCGGGATGAGACCCCGCCCGAGGACGGCGATCCGGGCGCTCGCGGTGGTCGGGTCGGCCCCGACGGGTGGCGTCACCATGACGGTCGAGCGTACTGGCGGTCGGTCGCGCGCAGGAGGGGACGCGATCGTCGAACTATGATCGGACGGTGTCCGAATCCTCCCTCGCGGAAATGCTCCGAGCTCGTGGGCTGCGGCTGACAGCGCAGCGGCAGCTCGTCCTCCAGGCGGTGCTCGATCTGGGGCACGCCACACCGGAGCAGGTGCACACCGCGGTCCGGGAGGTCGCCGCCGGCGTCAACATCACCACCATCTACCGCACGCTGGAGCTGCTGGAACGGCTCGGCCTGGTGACCCACACACACCTCTCGCACGGCTCGCCGACGTACCACGCGGCCGGTGAACACCAGCACGTCCACCTGGTCTGCCGGGAGTGCGGCGCGATCGACGAGGTCGATCCGGAGCTGTTCCGTCCGCTCAGCGACGAGCTGGCCGCGCAGCGGGGTTTCCAGGTGGACATCGGGCACGTGTCACTCTTCGGCGTCTGCGCACGCTGCGAGAACGGGGATCGGAAATGATCGACATCGCGGGCGCGGTGGCCGTCGAGAGCATCGACGAGGCCAGCCGTGACCAGCCGGACCCGGCGCACGTCGCGGCCGGGGTGCGGGGGGTCGCCGCGCACTACGGCGACCCGCTGCGCGAGCAGCGCGTCCTGGACACCGAGGTCGGCCTCGTCGACCGTTCGCACCGGGGCGTCATCGCGGTGCCGGGGGAGGAACGCGCCGGCTGGCTGCACACGATCACCTCGCAGCACCTGACGGCGCTCGCCGCCGGTGACGGCACCGAGTTGCTGGTGCTCTCCCCGCACGGGCACGTCGAGCAGCACGCGCTGGTGGCCGAGGACGGGGAGACCACCTGGCTGGACACCGAGCCCGGCGCGACCGAGGGTCTGCTGGCCTACCTGGAGAAGATGCGGTTCTTCAGCAGGGTCGAACCGCGCGACGCCACCGCCGAGCGGGCGTTGCTGTCGCTGGTCGGGCCGGCCGCGCCGGAGGCGCTCGGCACGCTCGGCGTGACCGGGCTGGCCGAACCGGACCTGGTCGCGGTGCCCGGTCCGAAGTTCGCCGCCGGCGCCGTGCCGCCACGGGCGAGTGTTCGGTACGACGTACGGCCGCTGCCGATCGGTGGATGGGCTCGACGCGGCCCGCTCGGCGTGGACCTGCTGGTGCCCCGCTCGGCGATGGACCAGGTGGTGGCGGAGTTGCGCGGCGCGGGCGTGCCGGTGGCGGGCCTGTGGGCGTACGAGGCGATCCGCGTCGCCGCCCGCCGGCCCCGGCTCGGGGTGGACACCGACCACCGGACCATCCCGGCCGAGGTGGACCTGATCGGCCCCGCGGTGCACCTGGACAAGGGCTGCTACCGGGGGCAGGAGACGGTGGCCCGGGTGCACAACATGGGCCGCCCGCCTCGGCGCCTGGTGCTGCTGCACCTGGACGGCGTGACCACCGACCAGCCGCCGACGGCCGGTACGCCGGTGACCCTGGACGGCCGGACGGTGGGCTTCGTCGGCACGGCCGTGCTGCACCACGAGCTGGGTCAGATCGCCCTCGCCGTGCTGAAGCGGAACGTTCCGGACGACGCCACCCTGCTGATCGGCGCGACGGCGGCGGCCATCGACCCGTCCTGAGCGGGCCGTCTAGGATCGCCGGCATGACGACAGGGACGTTGATCACGGTAGCCCCGACCGGCGCGGAGTCGGCCAAGGCGGAGGTGCCGGCGCTGCCGGTGACCCTCGACGAGCTGCTGCTCACCGCCAAGGAGTGCGAGGCGCTCGGCGCCGCCGTGATCCACGTCCACATCCGCGACGAGGCGGCACGGCCCACCCTCGACCCGGCCCGGCTGGCCGAGACGGTCGCGGCGCTGCGGGACGGCACCGACCTGATCGTGCAGCTCTCCTCGGGCGGGGCGGTGACCGACCCGGAGGCGTCCCGACTGGCGGTGCTCGACGCCCGCCCCGACATGGCTTCCTGCACGATGGGCACCGTCAACTTCGGCGACGACGTCTTCCTCAACCGCTGGGAGTTCATCGTCGACCTGCACACCCGAATGCAGGAGCGCGGGATCGTGCCGGAGTACGAGATCTTCGACCTCGGCCACCTGTCCGCGTTGCAGCGGTTGCTCGGCAAGTACGGCCTGCCGGCCGGCGGGCACGTGCACGTCGACTTCGTGATGGGTGTGCCGGGTGGCATGCCGGGCACCACCGAGACGCTGGTGGCGGCCCACCGGATGCTGCGGGACCTGCCCGAGGGCACCACCTTCGCGGCAACCGGCATCGGCCGCAGCACGATCCCGGTCATGTTGGCCGCACTGTCCACCGGTGGGCACCTGCGCGTCGGCATGGAGGACACGGTGACGTACGCCAAGGGCCGCCCGGTGGAGTCCAACATGCAGCTGGTCGCCCGCGCGGTCGGTTTCGCCCAGCTCGCCCAACGCCCACCGCTGACCACCACCGAGGCCCGCGAGCTGCTCGGGCTGTAAGGCCGCAGCCGTCCGGCGCCCCTGTCACCCGGGCGGTGGACGACCTGGTCACCCCGCCGCCGGTGCCCCCGGGCGCGTCGGTACCGTCCAGCACGTGGGAAAGACGTACGAGGGCGGCGCGCCGCTCGCCGAGGTGGTCCGGTCCGGGTTCGTCGAGGGTGTGCACCGCGGCTCGGTGGTGGTGCTGGACGCCGCCGGTGCGCCGGTGGCCTCCGCCGGGGACGTGACCTCGCCGGTCTTTCCCCGTTCGGCGAGCAAGCCGATGCAGACGATCGGGATGCTCCGCGCGGGCCTGCCGGTGACCGACCCGGCCGATGTGGCGCTGGTGTCGGCCAGCCACGCGGGCGAGGACTTCCACCTGGCCGGGGTCGACGCGCTGCTGGCCCGGGCCGGGCTCGACGCCTCGGCCCTGCACTGCCCGCCCGACCTGCCGGCGGGTGCGGCGGCCCGGGAGGCGGTACTGCGCGCCGGGGGCGGCCCGACGCGGGTGCAGATGAACTGCTCCGGCAAGCACAGCGGCATGTTGCTGACCTGCGAGGCGGCCGGGTGGCCGCTGGACGGCTACTGGCGGCCGGAGCACCCGTTGCAGCAGGGGCTGCGGGCCACCGTGGAGGAGTTCACCGGCGAGCCG
This sequence comes from Micromonospora sp. NPDC005298, assembly GCF_040607375.1. NCBI lineage: Bacteria > Bacillati > Actinomycetota > Actinomycetes > Micromonosporales > Micromonosporaceae > Micromonospora > Micromonospora sp. NPDC005298. The sequence goes on along the minus strand of NZ_JBEXGP010000003.1, from coordinate 183,642 downwards.
GCGGCGGCGGTGGGTGTGGACGGCTGCGGCGCCCCGGTGCTCGCGGTGTCGCTGACCGGCCTGGCCGGGGCGTACCTCCGGCTTGTCGACGCCGAGCCCGGCTCGGCGCCGCGCGTGGTCGCCGACGCGATGCGCACCCACCCGGAGATCGTCGGTGGCACCCGGGCCGACGACACCCGGCTCATGCGCGGCGTTCCGGGGCTGCTGGCGAAGGTCGGTGCCGAGGGCGTGTTCGCGGTGGGGCTGCCGGGCGTCGGCGCCGTCGCGCTCAAGATCGATGATGGCGCCGACCGGGCCCGGATGCCGGTGCTGGTGTCCGCGCTGCGCCGGCTCGGAGTGGACGCCCCGGTGCTGACCGAGTACGCCGAGGTGCCGCTCTTCGGTGGCGGCGTTCCGGTCGGGGCGGTCCGCCCGATCTGGTGACACCTGCCGGTCGGTGGTGCGCGGGCCGGTCATCCGACCCGGAGGGTATATCGCTCGTTTGGGGCATGGCCCCCGCCGCGGCGCGGCGCGTTCGTGGTGCTGGCTGTGCGCATTCGGGCAGGCCGGGGCGCGGGTCCCGCCGCCTCGCGCGGGTCGCGTCTCGGGGCGGCGCCGGCGCGGCGGTCAGCTCAGGAAGTCGAGCAGGGCCGCGTTGACCGGCTCCGGGCGTTCCAGCGGCAGCAGGTGCGCCGCGTCCGGCACGTCGGGCAGTCGTACCGCGCCGGGGACCTCGGCGGCGATCCGGTCGGCGAGCCGGCTGATGTCCGGTACGTCCGCGGCGCCGGCGGTGACCAGGACGGGCATCCGCAGCTCGCCGAGGCGGCCGATCGCGGGCGGGGACAGTTCGCCGACCTCGACCGCGCCGAGGGCCAGCTCGGCGGCGAGCGCGCGCTGGTCCATCTCCTGCGCGAACGCGACCAGCCCGGGGTCGACCTCGGCCGGCTGGCGGCTCGGACCGATCACCCAGAAGCGCACCTCGCCGGCCGCCCCCGCGGCGAAGTCGTCCGGGTCGACCTCGCCGACCAGGGTGTCCCAGAGGTCGTTCGCCTCTTCGGACCACTCGTTGCCGGAGACGGCCGTGTCGAACAGCGCGAGCGCGCTCACCCGGTCGGGGTGGGCCAGGGCGGTGTCGATGGCCACCGACCCGCCGAAGGAGCAGCCGACCAGGGCCGCCCGGGGCAGGTCGAGCGCGTCCAGCAGGCCGGCCACGTCGTCGTGGTGCGCGAAGGGGGTCGGGGGGAGTTCGGAGTCGCCGTACCCGCGCAGGTCCGGAACGATCACGCGGTGCCGGGCGGCGAGGGCCGGGACCTGTCCGCGCCACATCCGCCGGTCGGCGATGCCGGCGTGCAGCAGCACGACGGGTGAGCCGGTGCCGGCCTCGTCGTACGCGAGAACCGCTCCGTTGACTGTGATCTTGTGCACGGGGCGACGGTACGGACCGGACGAGCCGGGGCGCAAACGAGATGCTGAGACCTTGCTAACTCGGGCTAGCGTTTTGCTTGCAGGAGCTAGCGCGCCCGGTTAGCGTCGGTGCCATGGCCACACCGAAGGACCTTCCCGACGTCGGCGGGTTCATCCGCGATCTGCGGCGCAACGCCAAGATCTCGCTGCGGCAGCTCGCCGAGCAGGCGGGGGTCAGCAACCCGTACCTCAGCCAGATCGAACGTGGTCTGCGCAAGCCCAGCGCCGAGGTCCTCCAACAACTTGCCAGTGCGCTGCGGGTCTCCACCCCGGCGATGTACCTGCGGGCCGGGCTGCTCGACGACAAGGAAGGTCACGGTGTGCTCGCCGCCATCGCGGTGGACACCGACCTGACGATGGCCCAGAAGCAGTCCCTCACCCAGATCTACGAGACGTTCCGCCGGGAGAACGCGCGGCTGGCCGAGGCGCAGGCCGCCGCCGACACTGCCGGCGCGAGCGCCACCGGCGACCCGGCCGGGACGACCACCCCGACCGATGTCACCGACCAGCCGGCCGACATGGCCAACCTCGCGGCCACCGGCCCCACCACCGCGGGCGGCACTCCGACCGAGGCCGTCCTCGAGTCGGTCGCCGTCACCGAGGCGGGCACCGCTCCCGCCCCGAGCAGCACCAACACCCCCGAGAAGAAGGCCGCCGGTCCGGCGGTCCGGAAGGCCGCCGAGGCGGCCGAGGAGGAGACGTCATGACCGAGCCCAAGACCAACCGCATCCCCGCCCCGATCTACGCCGCCGCCGGCGCCGGGGAGTTGGCCCTGGAGCAGCTGCGCAAGCTGCCGAGCGTGGTCGGCGTCCTCGGCACCCGGGTCGTCGCCGACCTGGGTGGCCGGGCGGTGCTGACCGGCTTCGAGCTGCGCCAGAAGGCCACCGAGACGCTGCGTACCGCCAACGAGACCGCCGAGACCCTGCGCGGCCGGGCGCAGGCCGAGCTGGACCTGGCCAAGCTCCGTGAGTCGGCCGACCTGGCCAAGCTGCGCGAGGTCACCGACCTGGACAAGCTGCGCGCCGCCGCGACCCGCAACGCCGCAGTGGTGGTCGCGAGCGCCCAGGCCGCACAGGAGCGGGCGTTCGCCGCGTACGGCGCGCTTGTCGCCCGCGGTGAGCGGGTCGTCGGCGCCGGCGTGCTGGAGGCCGCCGAGACGGTGAACGCCGACATCGAGGCCACCCAGGCCGTGACGCCGGACACCACCCCGGCCGTCGCCAGCACCGCCACCACCCCGGACGCCCAGGCCGCCGCGCCGACCGAGGTGCCGACCCCGGCCGAGATCGCCGAGATCGCCGAGGCCAAGCCGGCCGCCGTCAAGAAGGCCGCCCGCGCGGCGAAGGCCGCCAAGCCCGCCGCGACCCCGTCGGCGAAGCTCCCCCGGGCCACCAAGCGGACCCGCCCGGCGGCCGAGTAGTTCGCCGCGTCGACGACCCCGGCGGCGTCCTTGTCGGACGAAGCCGGGGTCGTCGACATAAGCTTGCCGGCATGGCCAACGCCGCGCCGATCTTCGCCTTCGAAGTCCGCTACGTGATCGAGCTGATCCTGCTCGTCTTCGCGCTGATCATCCAGGGTGTCGCGCTGGTGCACGCCGTCACGCAGCGCTCCGACGCCTTCCCCGCCATCGGGACGCTGCCCAAGGGTGGCTGGATCGCCATCCTGGCGGTCTGCCTCGTGCTCACCCTGCTCGGCTTCGGTCCGATCAGTCTCTTCGGGCTGATCGGCATCGCCGCCGCGCTCATCTACCTGCTCGACGTCCGGGTCGGTCTGCGCGACCTGAGTGACGGCAAAGGGTTCTGGTGAGAGGTTTCCGCTGGCCACCCCCACCGGACAGCGGGCCCCGCAGTTGGGGTCCCGGCCCCGGTGGGCCACGCACCGGCCGGCCCGCGATACCCGAGCCGGAGACCGAGCTGGTCACCACCCCGCACGGCGTGCGCCTGGAGCGGCTGGTCACCGGCACCGGTGATCCGGTCACCGTGTTCGCACACGGGCTGGGCAACGGCATCGCCACCACCCGCCCGTTCGGCAGTGGCGTGACCGGTCGCAAGGTGTTCTTCCAGTTCCGCGGGCACGGCCGTTCCGACGCCCCGGACGGGCCGTGGACGTACCTGGACCTGGCGCGTGACCTGCGTGCGGTCGCGGATCTCGGCAGTGCGGACCGCGCGTTCGGGGCGAGTCTCGGCGCGGGCGCCCTGTGCCGGCTGCTGGCCGAGAGCCCGGAACGCTTCGAGAAGCTGGTCTTCTTCCTGCCCGCCGTCCTCGACGAGCCGCGCGGGCCGGCGGCCCGGGAACGCGTCACCGACCTGATCGAGGCGGTGGAGAGCGGGGACGCCTCGGCGGTGGCCGACGTCGTGTCGCTGGAGCTGCCGGCTGCGGTGCGCAACACCCCGGCCGGCTGGGCGTACCTGCGGCAGCGGCTCGACCAGCTGCTCCGCGACGGTCTCGCCGACGGCCTGGCCACCCTGCCGGATCAGGCGCCGCTGCGCGACGCCACCGCCCTGGCGGCGGTCACCGCACCGGCCCTGGTGATCGGGTGCGCGGGCGACGACCTGCACCCGGTCGAGGTCGCCGAACGGCTCGCCACCGTGCTTCCCCAGACAACCCTGCACGTGTACGACCGGCCGGGCGTGCTCTGGTCGGAACGCGCCGACCTGCGCGAGCGCATCTCCGGCTTCCTCAACGAGTAGCCTGCCCTGTCATGGGCGTCACACAGCATGGCCGGACGCACCGGCTGGACCTCGCCGACCCGACACTGCGCGAGTGGACCTGCACGGTCCTGCACGCCGACGCGGAACAGGGCATCGTGTTGGACCGCTCGGCGTTCTACCCGGGCGGCGGTGGCCAGCCGCCTGACCACGGCGTACTGCTGTGGCAGGGCGTGCAGACCCGGATCGTCGGCACCCGCAAGGGCGACGACCCGTACCTGATCCCCGCCGAGGGTGACCCGCTGCCGCCGGTCGGCACCGAGGTCGTCGGCGCGGTGGAGGACGAGCGCCGCACCCGGCTGATGCGTACGCACTCCGGCCTGCACGTGCTCTGCGGTGTCGTGTTCCGCGACTTCGGCGCTCTGGTGACCGGAAACTCGATGGAACCGGGCGAGGCTCGAATGGACTTCAACCTCCCCGAGGTCCCGCCCGACTTCAAGAGTCGGATCGAGGAGCTGGTCAACGCCGAGGTGGCTGCCGACCGCTCGGTCGCCACCCGGGTGCTGCCGCGCACCGAGGCGCTGGCACTGCCGGACATCATCCGCACCCAGTCCAACCTCATCCCGCCGGACGAGCAGGAGGTCCGGATCGTCGACATCGTCGGACTCGACGTGCAGGCCGACGGCGGCACCCACGTGGCGTCCACCGCGCAGATCGGCAAGGTGCAGGTCGTCAAGGTGGAGAGCAAGGGTCGGGCCAACCGACGGGTCCGCGTGCGCCTGGTGGACTGACGCGAGGCCTCCGCAGGCACGGGGGAGCTGGCCGACACCGAAATCGGTGCGGACCGGCATGCCCCGTCGACGGCGGAGGCCGCCGCGCGGCGGATACCTGTAGTGGTGCCTGTCGAGCTGCCTCGAATATGGGGCGCGGTGCGGGAAGGCGACTGCTGCCCCGTCTGTGGGGCAGCTCTACATGGAGCGCCGAGCCCTTCCGCGGTTCGCCAGAGCGGTCCGCGAATTCGGACGGCGGTTGTCAGGTATCGCTGACAGCCTCGCAGGTATGACACAACCGCTCGCAGGAAAGATCGCGCTCGTCGCCGGCGCCACCCGGGGTGCCGGTCGACAGATCGCGGTCCAGCTCGGCGCCGCCGGTGCCACCGTGTACGCCACCGGTCGCAGCAGCCGCGCCGGCCGCTCGGAGATGGACCGGCCGGAGACCATCGAGGAGACCGCCCAGCTGGTCACCGCGGCCGGTGGCACCGGCATCGCCGTCCAGGTCGACCACCTGGTGCCCGAGCAGGTCCGCGAGCTGGTCGCCCGGATCGACGCCGAGCAGGGCCGACTCGACGTGCTGGTCAACGACATCTGGGGCGGCGACCCGCTGGTCACCTGGAACAAGCCGGTCTGGGAGCAGCCGCTGGACGCGGGCTTCCGTACCCTGCGGCTGGCCGTCGACACGCACATCATCACCAGCCACTTCGCCCTGCCGCTGCTGATCCGCAGGCCCGGCGGGCTGGTCGTGGAGATGGGCGACGGCACCAAGGCGTACAACGACGCCAACTACCGGCTGTCGGTCTTCTACGACCTGGCCAAGGTCTCGGTCAACCGGCTCGCGTTCACCCAGGCCCACGAGCTGAAGCCGCACGGCTGCACGGCCGTGGCGCTCACCCCCGGCTGGATCCGCTCGGAGGCGATGCTGGAGCACTTCGGCGTGACCGAGGAGAACTGGCGCGACGGCGCCGCCACCGACCCGAACTTCCTCATCTCGGAGACGCCCGCCTTCGTGGGCCGCGCGGTGGCCGCGCTCGCCGCCGACGAGGAGAAGGCCCGCTGGAACGGCCAGTCCGTCGACGCGGGCACGCTGTCCAAGGTGTACGGGTTCACCGACGTGGACGGCAGCCAGCCGGAGGGTTTCCGGTACATCGTCGAGGTGGTCGACGCGGGCAGGCCGGCGGACGTCACCGGCTACCGCTGACCCTGCGCAGGCGTCACGGGCGGGCCGGGTCGACATAGCGCGCGGCGGCCCGCCGCGCCGCGTCCGCCATCCGTTCCCGTAGCTCCGGCGGGTCGAGCGCCTCCACCTCAGGCCCCAGCGCCAGCAGTTGGGCGTAGGCGACCTCGACCGACTCGACGGGCAGCCGGGTGACCGTCCAGCCCTGCTCGTCGGGGTCGCCGGCGGCGGCGAGCACCTCGTCGTACACGAAGGGGGCCTCGACCAGGTGTCGGAGCTGGCGCAGGCCGGCGGGGCTGAGCCGGACGGTGACCTCGGCCCGCAGCATGGTCCGCAGGAACGACCCGGCCTGCTCGCGCCAGTACCCGGCCAGGTCGAAGTCCTCGTCCCGGTCGAAGCTGTCCTCGCCGACCTCGACCCCGGTCACCCGGTCCACCCGGTAGGTGCGGGTGTCCCCGCCGACCCTCCCGACCAGATACCAGACCCCACTCTTGAGCACCAGCCCGTACGGCTCGACCCGCCGGGTGACCTCCCGCTCGCCGCGCCGGTACCGCACCTGTACCACCCGGTCCCGCCAGACCGCGCGGGCCAGCTCGCCGAGCCCCGACGGTGGGGCCGCCTCCCGGAACCAGCCCGGCGCGTCCAGGTGGAAGCGTTGCCCGACGTGCGCGGGGGCGTCCCGCAGCGCGGGCGGCAGCGCGGCGAGCACCTTCAACTCGGCCCCCGCGACCGCGTCGGCGAGCCCCATCTCACCGGCCGGACCGGGCAGGCCGGAGAGGAAGAGCGCCTCCGCCTCGTCCCGGGTCAACCCGGTCAACCTGGTGCGGTAGCCGCCGAGCAGTCGGTAGCCGCCGGCCCGCCCCCGGTCGGCGTACACCGGCACCCCGGCCGCGGAGAGCGCCAACACGTCCCGGTAGACGGTGCGCTCGGATACCTCCAGCTCCCGGGCCAACTCGCCAGCCGTCATCGACCCGCGCGCCTGCAACAGCAGCAGCAGGGAGATCAGTCGGGACGCGCGCACCCGCCCATCCTGCCCGGCCCCCACTCACCGACCGCCGGGGGTCAGCAACCCCCTGTCGTACGCGGTGGCCACCGCGGCGGCCCGGTCGTTGACCCCGAGCTTGGCGTACACGTGCAGCAGGTGCGTCTTGACGGTGGCCTCGCTGATGAACAGCCGAGCCGCCGCCTCCCGGTTGGAGGCACCGCGGGCCACCAGGGTGAGCACCTCCAGCTCGCGCTGGCTGAGCGGCTCCTCGACCGGCGCGCGCAGCCGGCCCATCAGCCTGCCGGCGACACTCGGCGCGAGCACCGACTCGCCCCGGGCGGCGGCCCGTACCGCGCGGACCAGCTCCTCGCGTGGCGTGTCCTTCAGCAGGTAGCCGGTGGCACCGGCCTCGATCGCCGGCAGCACGTCCGCGTCCGTGTCGTACGTGGTGAGCACCAGCACCCGGGCGGTGTTGCCGGAGCGGGCCAACCTGCCGATGGCCGTCACCCCGTCCATCCCGGGCATCCGCAGGTCCATCAGCACCACGTCCGGCCGCAGCGTCGCGACCAGGGCCAACGCCTCCGAGCCGTCAGCGGCCTCGCCGACCACCTCGAACCCCGGGTCGCCGGTGAACATCCCCCGCAACCCGTCCCGCACCACCGGATGGTCGTCGACGATCAGCAGCCGGATCGGGGCGGTCAACCGGCACCGCCCGGCAGCGCGGGGACGGACGCCGAAACGGCGGTGCCCCCTCCCGGCTCGGATTCGACAGCCAACTCGCCACCGACCCGGGTCACCCGCTGCCGCATGGCGGTCAGCCCGTACCCGCCGCCCGGCTCGCGGGGCGTCGGCTGAACGGTGACGTCGAACCCCGCCCCGTCGTCACGGACGTCGAGCGTGACCACGTCAGTCATGTACGACAGGGTCAGCCCCACCCGTGACGCGGCGGCGTGCCGGGCCACGTTGGCCAGCGCCTCCTGGGCGGCCCGCAGCAGTGTCACCTCGATCTCCGGGTGCAGGGGTCGGGGCGTACCGGTGGTGGCGACCTCGGCCCGTACCCCGTTCAGAGCCGACCAGCGCCCGCCCAGCTCGACGAGCGCGTCCGGCAGCCGGGCCGTCTCCAACGTCTCCGGGCGGACGGCCCGCACCGACCGGCGGGCCTCGGTGAGGCTCTCCCGGGCCAGTGCGAGCGCGTTGTCGACGTGCCGCCGCCAGTCGGCGGAGCGGTCGCGGGTCTGCTCGGCCGCCTCCAGTTGGGTGATGATCCCGGTCAGTCCCTGGGCCAGGGTGTCGTGGATCTCCCGCGCCATCCGTTGGCGCTCGTCCAGCACGCCGGCCTCCCGTGCCTGGGTGAGCAGTTGGGCGTGCAGCCCGGCGTTCTCGCGGACCGTCTCGGTGAGTTGCCGGTTGGCCTCGCCGAGTTCCGCCATCAGTCGTTGGCGTTTGGCGTCCTCCTGTTCGGCGATCATCGCGAACCAGCTCACCGAGCCGGCCACCACCAGGTTGAAGAGCACCAGCAGCAGCCAGAGCGGCCAGTGCGCGATCGCTATCGCCAGGCCACCGCCCTGGGAGGTGGCGATGAGGGCGGCCGTGGCTGTCACCCCTGCGATCCGCCAGCGCCTGGGCAGGACCGGAAAGGCGTGGATGTAACCGATCCAGGCGAAGAGGCCGTACCACGGGCTGGCCGCCACCAGTGCGGCGCTGAACGTGGTCAACCCGGCGTAGTAGACCGCCATCGGCTTGCGCCGGCTCTGCCATTCCGGGTGCAGGGTGACGAACCAGGCGACCCAGCATCCGGCCGCGACAGCGACGGCGAGGGTGGGCAACACTCCGAGGCCGTGGGGTGCCGGTGCGAGGAGGGCCAGCAGGGTGCCCAACGCCAGCCCGCCGTAGGGAACCACGCGGTAGAGGAGCGCCTCGTGCTGCCGCCACCTGGTCAGACGGTCTTGGGCACCGCTGCTGGTCATCGCATCTCCGCTCACTCCCAGCGGAACAGTTTCGCCGCGCTGGCGCCGGCCGCCACGGCGATCACCGCCATTATCGCCAGGTGCAGCGGCTGCGGCGACGGGCCGGTCCAGGCGTCGAGGAGCGCCTGCACTCCGGGCGGCGTGTAGTCGCCGATCCGCGCCACGGCGTCCGGTAGCAGGAACCGGGGCAGGTAGACCCCGCCGAAGAACATGGTGAGCAGGAACAGTGGCACGGCCAGGGCCTGAGCGGCCTTCGTCGTCCGGGCCACGGCGGCGACCAGCAGCCCGAGTGCCAGCAGCGCCGCAGTGCCGAGGACGAACGCCAGGGCGAAGCCGAGCGGGTGCCGGGGGAACGGCACCCCGAACGCCAACCGGCCGACGACGATGAGCAGCAGCGCGCTTGCCAGGATCGCGGCCAGGGCCACCACCAGCTGGGCGGCGAGCAGCGCCGCCGGATGCGCCGGAGTGGTCGCCAGCCGACGCAGCACGCCGCGTTCCCGGTAGGTGGCCATCGCCATCGGCATCGTGTTCACCCCCACCATGGCCAGGGTGACCACCAGCAGTGACGGTGCGAAGTAGTTGACGAAGGTCTGCCCGTCGAAGTTCGGATCCGGCTCGCGGAGCGAGGGGACGAACCCGAGCACCACCAGGATCAGGGTGGGCAGCCCCACGATGGTGAGCAGGGTCGGTAGGTCCCGCAGGTAGAGCCGCGCCTCGATCCTCAGGATCTGCCGGAAGGCGTGCATGCTGTGCCCCTCTTCAGTCGGCGGGCCGGTGCCCGGTCAGCTCGACGAAGGCGTCGTCGAGGGTGGACTGCTCCAGCCGCAGGTCGGCGGCGACGATCTGGTGGCGGGCGAGCACCGAGGTGACGGCGTGCAGCAGGTCACCGGTGCCGGTCACCACCACCTGGCCGCCGGTGTGCTGCACGGCGGAGACCTCGGGCAGGTCGGTGAGGAGCTGGTCGTCGACCGGCGCCGACGGCCGGAACCGGATCCGCTGCTCCGGAGCCACCGCCGACACCAGGCCCGCCGGGCTGTCCAGGGCGACGACCCGGCCACTGTCGATGACCGCGACCCGGTCGCAGAGCCGCTCGGCCTCCTCCATGAAGTGGGTGACCAGCACGATCGTCACCCCGCTGTCCCGGACCTGCTCGATGAGACCCCAGGTGTCCCGGCGGGCCTGCGGGTCCAACCCGGTGGTCAGCTCGTCGAGGATCGCGATCTCCGGGTTGCCGACCAGGGCCAGCGCGATGGAGAGCCGTTGCTTCTGACCGCCGGAGAGCTTCTTGTACGCGGTGTTCCGCTTCTCGCCCAGGCCCAGCTTGTCGATCAGCGCCGCCGGGTCGGCCGGGTTGCGGTAGAACGAGGCGTACAGCTCCAGCGCCTCCGCCACCCGCAGCCGGTCCGGCAGTTGGCTCTCCTGGAGTTGCACCCCGACCCGCTGCCGGAGCTGCGCCGCGTCCCGGCGGGGGTCGAGCCCGAGGACCGACACCCCGCCCCCGTCGGGGACACGCAGCCCGGCGACACACTCCACGGTGGTGGTCTTCCCGGCGCCGTTCGGGCCCAGGACGCCGAAGATCTCGCCGGGCTCCACAGTGAACGACACGTCCTCCACGGCGACCAGATCGCCGTACCGCTTCCTCAGGTGGGTCACCTCGATGACCGACATCGTGCCGCCCTTCGCCGCTGTCCTCGTACCCCTCAAGGGTTGTCGGGGTGACCCGGCGGCGAATCGACTGGTCGGCGATGATCCCCGGCGTTCCCGGTGGATCATCCACGTCCGCCAACCGGTTGATGTGGACGCGAGGAGTCGCTGCTAGGGCTCCACCCGGCGGACCGGTTCACCGGTCGATAGGCTGCTCGATCGTGGATGTCAGCAGAGTCGCCAGCCCGGTCACCGGAGTCGTCGGACGCTTCTTCGCCGGTGCGGGGCTGCTCCTGCGCGGGCTCGGCCTGTACGTCCGCAGCCCGGGGCTGATGCTGCTCGGCATCGTGCCGGCGCTGATCTCCGGTGTCCTCTTCCTGGCCGCGCTGGCCACCCTCGTGTACTTCGTGGACGACCTCGCCGCCCTGGTCACCCCGTTCGCCGACGACTGGTCGAAGACGGGCCGCAGCCTGGTCCGGGTGATCGCCGGACTGGCCTTCCTGGGGCTCGGTGGCCTGCTCGGCGTGCTCACCTTCACCGCCGTCACCCTGGTCATCGGCGACCCCTTCTACGAGAAGATCTCCGAGCGGGTGGAGGAGCGGCTCGGCGGCACCCCCGAGGCGGTGGACGTGCCCTTCTGGTCGTCGCTGCGCCGCAGCCTCGCCGACTCGGTACGCCTGGTGGCGCTCACCGCGCTCGTCGGTATCCCGCTCTTCCTCGCCGGTTTCATCCCGGTGGTCGGCCAGACGGTCGTCCCGGTGATCGGGGCGGCGGTCGGTGGCTGGTTCCTCGCCGTGGAGCTGGTCGGAGCGCCGTTCTACAGGCGCGGGATGCGGCTGCCGCAGCGGCGGACGATCCTGAAGGCGGACCGCCCGGCGGCGCTGGGCTTCGGGGTGGCGGTCTTCCTCTGCTTCCTCATCCCGCTGGGTGCGGTGCTGATCATGCCGGCGGCGGTCGCCGGCGCGACCCTGCTGGCCCGCCGGTCGTTGGGCCAGTCGACCGAGGAGCACTGACATGCGGGTCACCCTTGTCGAGGGGGACATCACCACCGAGCGGGTGGACGCCATCGTGACCGGCCGGCGAGGACCGGTCGGCGGCCACGGCCCGCCGGGTCTTCGACGAGGGGTGATCAGGTCAGCTCGGTCAGGCAGGACCACTGCGCGGCGACCGGCCGGTAGCCGAGCCGGGCGTTGATCGCGAGCATCGGCGCGTTCGCCTCGTCGTTCGAGGTGTACGCGATCCGTACGCCGGCAGCGGCGGCCCTGTGCAACGCCGCGGTCTTCGCCAGGCGGGCCAGCCCACGCCCCCGGTACGCCGGCACGCTGCCGGTGTAGTCCGACCACATCCGGTCCCCGTCCCGCTTCACGAGACTGAACGCGGCCACCTCGCCACCGGACACGGCGGCGGTGCTTGCCGCCTTGTCCAGGCCGAGGTTGTCCCAGACGTCGTACTGCCAGCTCTCGTAGCTCTTCGCGTCGACAGGTACGTCGCCGGGCTCGTCGACCGCCGACGCCACGTCCGCCGCGTACAGCAGGTGCGGGTCGAGGTCGGCGATCGGTAGGAGGCGTACGCCCGGGGGCGGCACCGGCAGTGCGGGTGCCGGGTTCAGGTCCAGCGCCGAGTAGCGGACCTCGCGGCTGACCGTGAAGCCGTGCCGCCTGGCGAACCCCAGCGAGTCGGTCTGCGCCATGGTGCGTACCCGACGGACCCCGAGCGGGCCGAGGTGGTCGGTCGCGGCCTTCAGCAGCGCCGTTCCGATGCCGCGCCGCCGCCAGTCCGGGTGTACGTGCAGCAGGTTGATGTCACCGAAGTCCGCGGCCGCCGTCGTGCCTGTCGGTTCGGCGGACGTCCACCCGACCACCCGACCGGCGTCCTCGGCCACGAAGGCGGTCCAGCCACCGTGCGGCGGCGGGTCGGTCAGCATCTTGCGGGTCGACTCGACCCCGCGCACCAGGTACGGGTGGACGACCGCCCGCAGGGCCACCACGGCGGGGGCGTCGTCCGGCTGTGCCAGTCGGATGCGCATGTCAGGCCTGCGCCCGTACGGCGGCGGTGCGGCCCTCGGCGTCGAGCGGGCACGCACCTGCGGTGAAGACCAGTCGGGCGGGTGGCTCGACGGTGGCCGCGTACGCGTACTCGGCGAGGGCGGGGACGTGTAGCAGCGCGACGGGATCCGGCATGCCGGCGAGGCTAGCCATGATCCCCTGGCGGGGCGACGCATTAAGCGCCGGCTCTCCGCTGTCGCCCGGTGGGGCAGGCAACAACTTCAGGGAAACAGTGGGATCCCGGCGCTCCGAGGCCACAATTTCCCTGAAGTTGTGCGGATCTTGCAGCGCGAGCCCGAGCGCGTGCGGTAGGGCGGGTCAGGCGGACTCGCGCAGGATCAGCTCGGTGGGGAGCATGACCGCCGGCTCGATGGTCTCCCCGGCGGCCAGCCGGAGCAGTTGGCGGGTCATCCGGCGACCGATCTCCACGATCGGCTGCCGGACGGTGGTCAGCGGCGGTTCGGTGTAGGCGGCGGTCTCGATGTCGTCGAAGCCGACCACCGCCACGTCCTCCGGCACGCGGCGGCCGGCCTCCCGGAGTGTCCGCATGGCGGCGTGCGCCATCAGGTCGGAGGCGGCGAAGACGGCGTCCAGGTCGGGGTGGTCGGCGAGCAGCCGTTGCATCGCCGCGCCCCCGGACTCCCGGGTGAAGTCACCGACGGCGACCAGCTCGGGCAGCCCGGCGGCGGCCATCGCGTCGCGGTAGCCGGTGAGCCGTTCGATGCCGGCGACCATGTCCTGCGGGCCGGCGATGGTGGCGATCCGTCGGCGACCGCTGTCGATCAGGTGTCGGACGGCAGCGGTGACCCCGGCGACGTGGTCGACGTCGACGTACGGCACGGGCACGTCGCCGAGCGGTCGGCCGCTGCACACCACCGGGATGCCGAGCCGGGCCAGGGTGCCGGGCAGCGGGTCGGCGCCGTGCAGCGACGCGAACAGCACCCCGTCGACGTGGCGGCCGGTGGTGTACCGCTCGACGCGCTGATGCCCGGCCGGGGAGCCGGCGAGCATCAGCACCAGCTGCTTGTCGGCCGCCTCCAGCTCCTGGCTGACGCCACGGATGATGCCGGGGAAGACCTGGTCGTCGGAGAAGACCCGGGTGGCCGCCTCCGGCATGACCAGGGCGATCGAGTCGGTCCGCTGGGTGACCAGGCTGCGGGCGGCCAGGTTGGGGACGTACCCCAGCTCGGCGACGGCCCGGTTGACGGCCTCGCGGATCGGCTCGGCGACGGTGGTGGAGCCGTTGACCACGCGGGAGACGGTGGCCCGGGAAACCCCGGCCCGCGCCGCCACCGCCTCAAGCGTCGGTCGGTGTGCGGTCGTCATCGCGACTCCTCCCCTCGCTCGTCACAGCCCGTTCCGGGAGATCACCTCCTGGTACCACCGGGCACTGGCCTTCGGTGTGCGCCGCTGGGTCAGGTAGTCGACGTGCACGATCCCGAACCGCTTGCGGTAACCCTCCGCCCACTCGAAGTTGTCCAGGAATGACCATACGAGATAACCGCGCAGGTCCACGCCCCGGGAGATCGCTTCGTGCGCGGCGCGCAGGTGCCCGTCGAGGTAGGCGATCCGATCGGCGTCGATCACCTGTGCCGGCCCGTCGGGCGAGTCGGCGCCCGGCTTGTCGGGGAACGCGGCCCCGTTCTCGGTGATCAGCAGCGGCACGCCCGGATAGTCGGTGGCGATCCGCTCCAGCAGCCGGGTCAGCCCGGCCGGTTCGATCATCCAGCCCATGTCGGTCAGTGGCCCGGTCGGCGGCACGAAGTGCACAGCGCCCTCGGTGCCCGGGTAGGCGGCGTTGCCGGCACCGTCGGGCCGGCCCGCCACGTAACCGGGCGCGTAGTAGTTGATCCCCAACAGGTCGATGGGTGCGGCGATCAGCTTCTCGTCACCGTCGCGGATGAATGTCGGCTCGACGATCCGCGCCACGTGCTCGCGGACGTCGTCGGGGTAGCCGCCCGCCAGCAGCGGGTCGAGGAAGATCCGGTTGTGCAGGCCGTCCACCAGGCGGACCGCGGCGGCGTCCGCCGCGCTCTCCGGGTCGGCCGGTCGCACGTCGGCCGGGTTGACGGTGATGCCGACGCTGCGCGCGCCGGCCGCCCGCAACGCCCGCGCCGCCAGGCCGTGCCCCAACAGCAGGTGGTGTACGGCGGTGAAGGCCGCCGCCGGGTCCTGCTCGCCCGGTGCGTGCACCCCGTTGCCGTACCCCAGGTACGCCGAGCACCACGGCTCGTTGAGCGTGGTCCACACGTCCACCCGGTCGCCGAGGCGGGCGTAGACGGCGGTGGCGTACGTGGCGAAGTGCTCGGCGGTGTCCCGGTTGGTCCAGCCGCCCCGGTCGCCGAGGGACTGCGGCAAATCCCAGTGGTAGAGGGTGACGATCGGGTCGATGCCCCGGGCGAGCAGCGTGTCGGTGAGCCGGTCGTAGAAGTCCAGACCGCGCGGGTTGGCCGGGCCGGTGCCGTCCGGCTGGATCCGCGGCCAGGCGACCGAGAAGCGGTACGCCCGCAGCCCCAGTTCGGCCATCAGCGCCACGTCGTCGGCGTACCGGTGGTAGTGGTCGCAGGCGACGTCGCCGGTGTGGCCCTGGTACACCTTTCCGGGCGTACGGCTGAAGGTGTCCCAGATGGACGGGCCTCGGCCGTCGTCGTGGGCGGCGCCCTCGATCTGGTACGCGGCGGTGGCCGCCCCCCAGAGGAAATGCTCGGGAAAACGGATGTCGTTCACGCCTTGACCGCACCTTCCATGATCCCGCCGATGATCTGACGGCCGAACAGCACGAAGACCAGCAGCAGAGGCAGCGTCGCGATGGCTGTCCCGGTGAACACCTGCGACATGTCCTGGTAGTAGCCGTCCGACAGCGCCCGCAGGGAGAGCTGCACTGTCGGGTTTGCCGGGTCGTTCAGCACAGCGTACGGCCACAGGAAGTCGTTCCAGGTGGTCATGAAGGTGAGTAGACCGAGTACGGCGGCGGCCGGGCGTAGCGCGGGAACCACCACGTGCCACCAGATCCGGGCGGTGCCGCAGCCGTCCATCCGGGCCGCCTCGATCAGTTCGTCGCTGATGGCCTGGCCGGCGTACTGCCGCATCATGAACACCCCGAACCCGGTGACCAGCACCGGGACGATGACCGCGGGCAGCCGGTCGTTCCAGTGCAGCTTGGTCATGAGCAGGTAGAGCGGGATCACGCCGAGTTGGGTCGGCACCATCATGGTCGCGATGATCACCAGCAGCAGGGCGTTGCGGCCCCGGAACCTGAGCTTGGCGAAGGCGAACCCGGCCAGGCTGGAGAAGAACACCACGGAGACCGTCACCGTGGTCGCGACGATCGCCGAGTTGATCAGACCGGTCAGGAAGTACGCGTCGGTGTTGTCGAACAGTCGGGCGATGTTCGCGCCCAGGTTGCCGCCGGGGGTGACCGGGGGTGGCAGTTGGCCCATCGCGTCGTTGCTGCGGCTGGCGACGACGAACATCCACCAGATCGGGAAGATCGACAGGACGGCGGCGAACACCAGGGCCAGGTAGGTGAGCGGGGTGGCCCGCCAGAGCCGGCTCATCGGGTGGTTCCCTTCCGGGCGCTGGGGCGCGCTCCACCGCCGAGTCGGCGCAGGATCAGCACGTTGACCGCCGCCACGATCGCGATGAGCGCGAAGAGCAGCCAGGCCACGGCCGAGCCGTACCCGAAGTTGTAGTGCGGGGCGAAGGCGTTCTCGAACATGTACATGGTCAGGGTCTGCGACTCGCGCAGCGGTCCGCCGCGGATCGGGTTGGTGCCGGAGTTGAACATCCGGGGCTCGGTGAAGAGTTGCAGGCCACCGATGGTGGCGATGATGGCGCAGAAGATGATCGTCGGTTTGAGCAGCGGCACGGTGACCGACCAGAACTGCCGGGCGCGGCTGGCGCCGTCGATCGCCGCCGCCTCGTACAGGTCGCGGGGGATGGCCTGCATCGCGGCGAGCAGGATCAGCGCGTTGTAGCCGGTCCACCGCCAGTCGACCATGGCGGAGATCGCCACCCAGGAGGCCACCCGGTTGGACTTCCAGCCGATCGGGTCCATCCCGACCATGTCGAGCAACCAGTTGATCATCCCGAACTCGCGGCCGAAGAGCACCCCGAAGACGATCGCCACGGCGGCCGTGGAGGTGACGTTCGGGACCAGCACCGCCATCCGCCAGCCGGTACGTGCCCGCAGCCCCCGGTTCAGGAGGTTGGCCAGCCAGAGCGCGGCGAGCAGCTGCGGCACCGTGGAGATCACGAAGATGCCCATCGTGTTGACCAGTGCGTGCCAGAAGTCGGGGTCGGCGAGCAGCCGGGTGTAGTTCTCCGCGCCGACGAACGGGTGGTCGGTGCCGAGCAGGTCCCAGTCGTGCAGCGACACCCAGAAGGTGTACGCCAGCGGGTACGCCCCGAAGACGCCGAAGATCAGGAAGAACGGGGCGATGTAGAGGTACGGCGAGAAGCGGGTGTCGAGGCGGCTGAACCGACCTCGGGGAGGCTGGGGTGGTGCCGGTACGACCGGCGGACGGGCGTCGAGCTGGACGGTCATGCCCGAGAACTCCTTTCCGTCGCGCGGGCGGGACCTCGGCTGCCGAGGCCCGCCCGCACGCTCGCTCGGGCTACTTGGCGGCGGCCTTCTTGGCGTTGTTCACCGCGTCCGTCCAGCCCTGGCCCGGGTTACGCTGGCCCAGCTCCACGGTCCGTACGGCGTTCTCCACCTCGGTGCGGACGGCCTGGTTCTTCGGGCCCATGTAGACCGGCTTGAGGCTCTTCGCGCCGCTGCCGAAGATGGTGCCGACCGGTGCGTCGGAGAAGTACGCGTTCTTCGCGCCGGTGATCGCCGGGTCGTCGAGCGCCTGCGGCGAGGAGGGCAGCGGGCCCTTGGCCTTGAACGCGCCGATCTGACCCTTGGCGCTGGTCAGGAACTTGGCCAGCTCGATCGCCTCGGCCTGGTGCTTGCTCTGCTTCGGCACGGCGAGGTGCGAGCCGCCCCAGTTGCCGCCGTTGCCGGGCACCCGGGCGATGTCCCACTTGCCCTGGGCGGTCGGGCCGGCGTTCGCCTCGATGACGCCGGTCATCCAGGCCGGGCAGGCGATGGTGGCGAACTTCGACTGCTTGAAGGCCGACACCCACTCCTCGGACCAGGAGCCGTACTTGCCGGAGAGGCCCGAGTCGATGATGTCCATCGTGGTGTCCCAGGCCTGCCGCACCGCCGGGTTGCTGTCGACGACCAGTTTCTCGCTGGTGTCGTAGTAGCTGTAGCCGGAGGAGTTGCCGGCGGTCTGGAGCAGGATGGTGTTGAAGGTGTTGGTGGCCGCGTCGAGGAAGGACGCCCCGGTCTTGGCCGCGGTGAACTTCTCGCCGGTGGCGATGTAGTCCTGCCAGGTGGGCCAGAGCTTGGACACCTCGTCCCGCTCGGTGGGCAGGCCGGCCTTGGAGAAGAGGTCCTTGCGGTAGCACATGGCGATGCCGCCGACGTCGGTGCCGAGGCCGATGAGCTGCTTGCCGTCGGCGGTCAGGCCGGCGTTCCACTTCCACTCGAGGAAGTTGCCCTTGAGGTCGGCGGCGCCGTGGTCCAGCAGGTTGACGAAGTTGCCGGGGTTGGCCTTGTACTCGACCAGTAGGCCCTCCTCGATGGCGACGACGTCGCCGGCGCCCCGGCCGGCGGCGAGCCACTGGGTGAGCTTCGGCGAGTACTCGTCGAGGTTGGTGCCGGTGCCGCGCTCGACGATCTTCACGTCGGGGTGCGCGGCCATGTACTCCTGGTAGAGCTGCTCGTAGCCGAACTGGCCGAAGACGTCGACGGTCAGCGTGACCGGTCCGTCCCCGCCCTGCTCGTCGCCGCTGCCGCAGCCGGCGGTGACGAGCAGGGCGGTGGTGGCGGCGAGGGCCACCGCTGCGAGGCGGCGGCGCGGGAAGACTGCCATGGGGATTCGGACCCCTCTCAAGGTGGTCGATGGCGGTATAGGTGAGAGAGCGCTCTCACACGAGGGTGGTGGCTAGGCCCGGCGCTGTCAAGAGAGCGCTCTCTCGAAGTTTCGGGAGAGCCCCGGGAACACGAACGCGGGCGTCACCCCGTGAGGTGACGCCCGCGCCGTGGCGGTCCGGTCAGCCGGTACGCAGACCGTCGAGCAGCGTGCGGTCCCCGGTGACGTCCAACGTCTCGAAGCTCACCCGACCCCAGAGCGCCAGCAGCAGATCGCTCGCGGTGCCGGTGACGTGCGCGCGGGCGTGGTGATCGTCGTGGTCGAGGATGGTCGCCGTGTCCAGCAGCGCCACCCCCTCACCGCGCAGCCGCAGATACCACTCCTGATCCGCGTCGGTCGCCGCGAGCTGCACCACGCCGTGCCAGTCGCCCGGCACCTGCCGCCGGCCCGCCGGCAGCCAGGTGTCCAGCACTTCGCTCACCCCGTCCGCCGCGAGCTTCGCCTCCACCGGCTCACCGGCGGCGATGGCGAGCTGCGCGTCCCAGCGGTGCACAGCCGTCTCGTGCGCCATCCGGCGCGGCCAGAAGCCCGCCCGCTTCGGCTGCGGGGCCCAGTTCCACGCCGGCGCCTCCGGGTCGAGGCCGTCGAAGAGGGTCATCACCTTGTCGTAGCCCTGCTGCCAGAACTGCAACGGGCTCACACCGGGCGCCAACTCGACAGGCTCCCGGCGGGGCGGAGTGCTCGTCACACCGGAACCGGCGAACGAAGAAACCCAATGGTAGATACCGGCGAGGTGCAAAGTGAGATCGTTGACCGTCCAGCCCGGACAGGACAGCACCGGTGTCTCCGGCGGGGCCTCGGCCACCGCCGCGGCGAAGGCGGGCCCCTCCGCTCGGAGCGCACCGATCCAGAAATCCTTGCTGCCCTGCAGTCTGCTCATCGCCATCCTCCCGGGGGTGCCGGGCGACCAGTGGGTGCCACGGCTACTCCTCAGCCTAAGGTGAAAGACGTGTCAGACGCCTACGCCCAGCCGACAACCGAAGCCGATCGTGCCATCCCTGGTCCACTGGCCAGCTACACCACGCTGCGGATGGGCGGGCCGGCCGGGCGGATCGTGGCCGCGACCAGCGCCGACGAGATCGTCCGGGCCGTCCGGGCCGCCGACGACCCGATCCTCGTCCTGGCCGGCGGCAGCAACGTGGTGATCAGCGACACAGGCTTCGCCGGCACCGTCGTGCTGGTGCGCTCCCGGGGCCTGCGGGTCGTCGCCGAGGACGCCACCTCGGTCACCGTACGTGTCGAGGCCGGCGAACCATGGGACGACCTGGTCGCCGCCACCGTCGCCAACGGCTGGGCCGGCCTGGAATGCCTCTCCGGCGTCCCCGGGTCGACCGGCGCGACCCCGATCCAGAACGTCGGCGCGTACGGCCAGGAGGTCGCCGAGACGATCACCGGAGTCGAGGTGTACGACCGGGCCGAGGGCACCCGCTCCCTCATCCCCGCCGCCGACTGCGGATTCGCCTACCGGGGCAGCATCTTCAAGTACCGGGACCGCTGGGTGGTGCTGTCCGTCGACTTCCGGCTCACCCGGTCCCCGCTCTCCGGCCCGGTCCGGTACGCGGAACTGGCCCGGGCGCTCGGCGTCGAGGTCGGCGATCGGGTGGCACTCGCCGACGCCCGCGCGGCGGTGCTGCGCCTGCGCGCCGGCAAGGGCATGGTGCTCGACGCCACCGACCCGGACACCCGCTCGGTCGGGTCCTTCTTCACCAACCCGGTGCTCGACCTGGCGACGTACGAGTCGCTCCGGGAACGCGCCGCCGACCTGGGCGACCCGCCGAGCTGGCCCGGCGCCGACGGCATGGTCAAGGTGAGCGCGGCCTGGCTGATCGACAAGGCCGGCTTCGCGAAGGGGCACCCCGGCCCGGACGGCGTGGCCATCTCCGGCAAGCACACCCTGGCCCTCACCAACCACAGCGGCACGGCCAGCACGGCTGACCTGCTGACCCTGGCCGCCACCATCCGCGACAAGGTGCACGCCCGCTTCGGCGTAACCCTGCACCCAGAGCCGGTCCTGATCAACTGCACCCTCTAGCGTCAGGGGAGGGGCCAGGGGAGGGTCAGTTCGCCCTGGCGCCAGCGTTTCGGGGTGTGCAGGACGGGCCAGCCGGTGTTCTTCAGGTGGGTCACCGCCCGCACCCAGCGTTGGCGGGGGCCGAAGGTGGCGTACGGGGCGGCGGTCTGCCAGGCGTCGTCCAGGGCCCGGATCAGGTGGTGCACCGGTTCACCGGGGACGTTGCGGTGGATCAGCGCCTTGGGTAGCCGCTCGGCCAGCTCGGCCGGGCTGCCCAGCGTGGTGAGCTTCGCGGCCAGGGTCAACGTGCGGGGGCCGTCCGCGTCGATCAGCAGCCAGCTGGCGAGTCGTCCCAGCTCGTCGCAGGTGCCCTCGACGAGCGCCCCGCCGGGGGCGAGCGCGGCGGTCATCGTCCGCCAGGCGACGGTCACCTCGGCCTCGTCGTACTGGCGCAGGACGTTGAACGCGCGGACCAGCACCGGCCGGAGCCCGGCCAGCTCGAACCCGCCGCGGGCGAAGGTCAGCCCGGGTGGGTCGGCGGCCGGGGCCGCGGCGGCCACCCGGGCCGCGTCGATCTCCAGCCCGACCAGGCGTACGTCGGGACGTACCGCCGCGGCCAGCCGGGCCCGCAACTCCACAGCCGTCACCGGGGTCGCGCCGTAGCCGAGGTCCACCACCAGCGGGTCGGACGCCGCCGCCAGCCGGTCGGCGCAGGTGGCGACGATCCAGTTGTCCACCCGGCGGAGCCGGTTCGGGTTGGTGGTGCCCCGGGTGACCACGCCGAGCGGCCGGTGCCGCGCTGCCCCGCTCATGCCGGCCTCACTGACCGGTTCGGTGCACCTTGTGCTGGGCTGCCTGGGCGCGGGGCCGGACCACCAGCCGGTCCACGTTGACGTGCTGGGGGCGGGTGGCGCACCAGGCGATGCAGTCCGCCACGTCGTCGGCGACGAGCGGGTCGGACACTCCGGCGTAGACGGCGGCGGCCCGGTCGGCGTCGCCGTCGAAGCGGACCAGCCCGAACTCGTCGGTCCTGACCATGCCCGGGTCGATCTCGACGACCCGCAGCGGCCGGCCGCACAGCTCCAGCCGGAGCGTGCCGGCGACGGCGGTCTGCGCGTGCTTCGCGGCCGTGTACCCGCCGCCGCCCTCGTAGACGGTCAGGCCGGCGGTGGACGAGACCACCACGATGGTGCCGCCGCCGGACGCCTCCAGCGCCGGCAGCAGCGCCTGGGTGACCCGGAGGGTGCCGAGCACGTTCACGTCGTACATCCACTGCCAGTCGTCGATCGAGCCGGACTCCACCGGGTCCAGTCCTCGTGCCCCGCCGGCGTTGTTGACCAGCAGGGTGACCGGGCCGGGTGCCTGCGCGGCGGCGTCGGCCAGCCCGGCGACCGACTCGTCGGAGGTGACGTCACAGGTCACCGCGGTGGCCTGGCCGCCGGCGGAGGTGATCTCCGTGACGAGGTCGGCGAGCCGGTCGGCGCGGCGGGCGGCGGCGAGTACGTGGAAACCCTCGGCGGCGAGTCGACGGGCGGTGGCCGCGCCGATCCCGCTGGACGCTCCGGTGACGATGGCGACAGAGGTCATCGGGTCATTGTCACCCTGACCGCGCGGACACCTCCGACCGGGCGTGGGGGGGATCGGCGGGTGTCCGGTGATGAGGTCCGTCACCCCGGGCGGCCGTGCTGGCGCATTTCCGTAGCCCGATGGGGAAGATGACATCCGGCGCACAGGTTGACCGAGAAGCGCCGGTCGTGCGAGACGGCATCAACCGTGGCGAAGGAGCGGACGTGGCGGACATGCACACCGGCGTCGGTCGTCAGCGAGGTGCCCGACCGTGGCCCCGGCCCCGTCGGATCGCCACCCTGTCGGTGCACACGTCACCGCTGCACCAGCCCGGCACGGGTGATGCCGGTGGGATGAACGTCTACATCCTGGAGGTCGCCCGGCGGTTGGCCGAGGCCAACGTCGAGGTGGAGATCTTCACCCGGGCCACCTCCGGCGACCTGCCCCCGGTGGTGGAGATGGCCCCCGGCGTGCAGGTCCGGCACATCACCTCCGGGCCGCTGGAGGGGCTGACCAAGGAGGAGCTGCCCGGTCAGCTCTGCGCCTTCACCGCCGGTGTGCTGCGGGCCGAGGCGTCCCGCCCGCCCGGCCACTACGACCTGATCCACTCGCACTACTGGCTCTCCGGCCAGGTCGGCTGGCTGGCCAAGGAGCGCTGGGGCGTGCCGCTTGTGCACACCGCGCACACCCTCGCGAAGGTCAAGAACGCCCAGCTCGCGGCCGACGACAGGCCGGAGCCCAAGGCCCGGGTGATCGGCGAGGAGCAGGTGGTCGCCGAGGCGGACCGGCTGGTCGCCAACACCCGGGTGGAGGCCGCCGACCTCGTCGAGCGGTACGACGCCGACCCGGCCCGCGTGAGCGTGGTGCAGCCGGGCGTCGACCTGGACCGGTTCCGCCCCGCGCCGGGCGAGCGGTCCGTGGCCGCCCGCGCGGCCCGCCGCCGGCTGGGCCTTCCGGTCGAGGGGTACGTGGTTGCCTTCGTCGGTCGCATCCAGCCGCTCAAGGCTCCCGACGTGCTGATCCGGGCGGTTGCCGCGCTGCGCCGACGTGATCCGGCGTTGGCCGCCCAGGTGACAGTGGTGATCTGCGGTGGGCCCAGTGGCAGCGGCCTGGACCGGCCGACCGCGTTGATCGAGCTGGCCGCCACGCTCGGGGTGACCGACCGGGTGCGGTTCCTGCCGCCGCGTACCGGGGACGATCTTCCGGCGCTGTACCGGGCCGCCGACGTGGTCGCGGTGCCGTCGCACAACGAGTCCTTCGGGCTGGTGGCGCTGGAGGCGCAGGCCTGCGGTACGCCGGTGCTGGCGGCCGCCGTGGGCGGGCTGGTCACCGCCGTACGCGACCAGGTCAGCGGGGTGCTGATCGACGGGCACGACCCGGTGGACTGGGCCCTCGCGTTGGGCCGTCTACTGCCCGACGCGGCCCGGCGCGCAGCCCTGGCCCGGGGCGCCGAGCAGCACGCCCGGCACTTCTCCTGGGAGCGGACTGTCGCCGGTCTGCTCGACGTGTACGGCGAGGCGATCGCCGTGCACCGCACCCGTCTCGCCGCCGACCTGGTTGCCGATCCGGCGCTCTCCTGCTCCTGGTGACCGGTGCCGGCGGCCGTCACCGGGTGCGCTGGCCGGGTCGGTCGTAGAGTGGGTCCGGTGAGCCCGAAGAGCGATCTTGCGAGCCTTATCGAGTCGGTCTGCGCCGAGCGGGACCTGGCCTGGGAGTCGACCGGTCCCGGCTCATACGCGGTGACCCTGCCGGGCACCCACAAGCTCAAGACGATCTGCAACCTGATCGTCGGTGAGCACGCGCTGCGGGTGGAGGCGTTCGTGATGCGCCAGCCGGACGAGCGGCGCGAGGAGCTGTGGGCGTGGCTGTTGCAGCGCAACGCCCGCATGTACGGCGTCTCGTTCTCCACCGACGCGGTCGGCGACGTGTACCTGACCGGGCGGGTCAACCCCGCCGGCGTGGACGCCGACGAGCTGGACCGGCTGCTGGGGTCGGTGCTCACGTACGCCGACGAGTCCTTCGACACCATGCTGGAGATCGGCTTCGGCAGCTCCATCCGGCGTGAGTACGAGTGGCGGGTCAAGCGCGGCGAGTCGACCGCGAACCTGGCCGCGTTCGCCCATCTCTTCGAGCCCTCCGGGTCGGGCCCCGACCCGACCTGACGCATCCGGTCCGCCACCTGTGGTTCGGAGTGCTCCTGACGGGTATGCCGCCCCGCGCGGTGCGGCAGGGACCCCCGCGCGCCGAGGACGGAGTGTCGAGGAGCGGAGCGTCCCATGGCTCAGCGGAACAGCTCGGGTCGCGGCGGAACTGCGACCAGGACCAAACGGCAGGCCGGTAACCAGACGCCGGGTACCCCTGGAGTCTCCGAGTCGGAGATCTCCCGGATGCGGGTGGACGACATCCGGGGGCAGTTGCGCAAGCGCGGCGTCTCCGGGATCTCCGCCCTGCGTAAGCCGGAACTGGTGAAACAGCTGGTGCGTTCGATGCGGGCCGGCTCGGGCCGGGGCAGCACCGGTCCGGCGGGTCGGGCCGGCGGCACCAGGGCGTCAGCGGGTCGCGCCGGCGCGACGAAGAAGGCGGCGGCCCGGCCGGCGTCGAGCCGCGCGAAGGCCGCGCCGGCGAACAAGAGCGCGCCGGCGAAGCGCGCCGCGGCGAAGAAGACCACCGCGGCGAAGCGGACCCCTGCGGCGAAGAAGACCACCGCGGCGAAGCGGACCACGGCGGCGAAGCGAACTCCCGCGGCGACGCGGACCACGGCGGCGAAGCGGACCACGGCGGCGAAGCGGACCACCGCGGCGACGCGAACTCCCGCGGCGAAGAAGACCACGGCGGCGCGCACGTCGACGGCCGCGAAGCGGACCACGGCGACGGCCCGTACCGCGTCCGCGCGCAAGGCGCCGGCGAAGAAGGCCCCGGCCCGCCCGGCGGCGGGGCGGGCGGCGCCCGCGAAGCGCGCGGCGACCCGGTCGACAGCCGGTACGACGGCGGGTGGGATCCGGACCGGGCGGGGCACCGGCCGGTCGGTCCGCAGCTCGCAGGTGATCTCGTCGATCGCGGATCGGCCGGAGCGGCCGGGACGGAGCCTGATCACGGCCAACCACGAGGTGATCCAGCGGTGGGCCCGGGAGCGTGGTGCGAAGCCGGCCACCATCGCCGGTACCGAGCGGGATGGCCGGGCCGGGGTGCTGACGTTCAACATTCCCGGGTACCGGGAGAGCAGCCGGATCCGGGAAATCACCTGGGATGAGTGGTTTCACACGTTCGACCTGCGACGGCTGAACCTGATCTATCAGGAGCAGATGCGGGACGGCCGGCAGAGCAATTTCTTCCGGACCGAGTCACCCGATCGGGAAGACGGCTGACGTGTTTGTGGGAATGCCGCGGGGGTATGCGGCTGTTGCCAGAGAGCGACGCCCGAACTGGGGATACTCGCCAGTTGTGATGGGCGAGACAGCCGGTCTGGGTTGAATCCAGAATCCGGGCGAACTAACTTTATTGCACCGCACCACGCTTGGAAACGTTCGGGGGAGCGGCGGATCGATCAGATCCGCGCACCAGGCGAGGTGCGAGGGGACGGGTGGACAAACCGTTGGGGGACGGTGGCCACCTGTTTGGACCGGCGGCGTGAGCGGGCGATGCTTACGGGGGTGAGTGTTGCCCGCCGCCGCCGGCCCCACCGGCGGGCGCCCACCATGACCTTCGGGACGTGGTGGGCGCTTTGCGTCGCGCGTACCCCATTGGTGTGAGCGGCCGGCTCACCTGGCCGGCACACGGTCGGCGGGTGCCGCCGGCTCCCGGCCGGCGGCCCGGCGCAGCGCGGCGACGTGCCGCTCCCGGGGCGGCCCGGCGAGCAGGTGACCGAGCGCCGCCAGCAGCCCCAGCCCGCCCACGATGAGCCAGTGCCGGTCACCGAGGTACTGCAGGCTCACCCCGCCGAGCGTGGGGGCGACGAACGCGGCGGCCGGAAACGTCAGGTAGAAGACCGACTGGTAGCGAGCCCGCAGGTGCGCGGGCGCGAGGTCGGCGTTGATCTGCGCGTTGGGTGGGGCGGCGAGCATCGAACCGACGGTCCAGATCACGGCGGCGCCGAGGTAGACCGCGAGCTCGTCGGCGAAGGCGAGCGCGCCGAAACCGAGCGCGAGCAGGGCTGTGGAGACCGCAAGCACCACGTCCTTGCGGTGCCTGTCGATCAGCCGGGGCACGAACAGTTGCCCGATGACGATCAGCGCGCCGCCCAGGGCGACCACCACCCCGTACGCCGACGGGCCCAGGCCGTCCGAGCGCATCGCCAGCGGCATGATCGTCGAGGTCTGCAGGGTGAGGACCGCCAGCACGAAGGTGAGCCCGACGAAGATCAGGAACGTCCGGTCGGTGAGCGCGGTGCGCAGACCGGGACGCCGGGACCGGCCGGACCCGGTCGGCGGTCCGAGGTCGACTGTCGGCGCTGCCCGCCGCAGGGTCTCCGGCACCTTCCAGCCGATCACGACGGCAGCGGTCAGGGTGGCGCCCGCGTCGACGAGGAACAGCGCGGTGAAACTGGCCTCGGCCAGCACCCCGGCGAGCAGCGAGGCGACCGCCATGCCCAGGTTGAACGCCCAGAACTGGAGGTTGAACGCGCGGGAGCGGCGGTGCGCGGGCACCACGTCGACGATCGCCGCGACGAAGGCCGGGCTGGGCATCGAGTGCACGACGCCGACCAGCGCGGACAGCACCGCGATCAGTACCAGTGGGCGGCTGAACGCCAGCGCCGCCATCAGGCCCGCGGTGACCAGGTGCGCGGCGAGCAGGGTGGACCGGCGACCCCACCGGTCGGCCAGCACCCCGCCGAGCAGCACGCCCACGGCCCCACCGGCGCCGTACGCGCCGACGACCGTGCCGGCCAACGCCTCGCTGGCTCCGCGCGCGTCGGTGAGGTAGAGCGACAGGAAGAGCATCGCGAACGCGCCGGCCCGGTTGATGAGCAGGCCGGCCCAGAGGTACCAGAAGGTAACGGGGAGCCCACCGGCGGTGTCGTCCCACCAACGGCGCAACGCCCGCACCTCGACCTCCCGACAGTTCAGCTTCCTAGCAGTAGCGGGAGCGTCGGTCAGGCGACCGCCTCGGTGGGCTGTGCCGCCCGGTTGGTGCCGACCGGTGCCAGCGCCTCGCCGGAGCGCCGCAGGTCAGCGGCCCGCCGCTCCCGGGCCGGCCCGGACACCAGGTGGGCCACTGCGGTCAGCGCGCCGATCACCGCGCAGGCGTACCAGAGCGTGTCGTTGCCGGCGTGCTCGCGCACCAGGCCACCGAGGATCGGCGCGCTGGCACCCGCGATCTGCCAGGAGAGGGAGAAGACGCCCTGGTAGCGGCCGCGCAGCTCGGCCGGCGACAGCTCGGCGATCAGGGTGGAGTTCGACGGTGAGTTCAGCATCTCGCCGACCGTCCAGATCAGCACGGTGAGGCCGTAGAACCAGGGGGTGCCGGCGAACGCCGTCAGCCCGAAACCGACGCCCATCACCACGGCGGCCAGCGCCAGCACGTGGGAGCGGCTGCGGCCCCTGATCAGCCGGGGCACGAAGAGCTGCCCGACCACGATCAGGACGCCGTTGAGCGCGATCACCGAGCCGTAGGTGGCCGGGCTGAGACCGTCGTCGCCCATGGCGATCGGCAGCATGGAGATGTGCTGGAGGAAGACCAGCGCGGCGAACAGGTTCAGCGCCACGAACCCGAGGTAGACGCGGTCGCTGAGGATCGTCCGCAGGGCGCCGCGCGGGGCCCGCGCCGTGACACCGGCGGCGGGTCCGGCCTCCCGGGTCTCCGGCACCCTGACGAAGATGATCAGCGCGGTGATCAGCATGGTGCCGGCGTCGACCACGAACAGCAGCAGGTAGTCCGCCTGCGCGGCCAGGCCGGCGAGGATCGCCGCGCAGGCGAAGCCGAGGTTGACCGCCCAGTAGTTGAGCGAGAACGCCCGCAGCCGGTCCTTCGCCGGCACCACGTCGATCATCATGGCGCCGAACGCGGGTCGGGCCGCCTCGGCGAACAGGCCGAGCAGCAGGGCGCCCAGCGCCACCGCCCACAGGTCCCGGGCCAGGCCGAGCGCGAGCATCATGGCCGCCGCGCCGACATGGGCGGTGAGGAGCGTGGGCCGGCGTCCCCACCGGTCGGCGAGCGTCCCGCCGGCGGTGGTCCCGACCGCGCCGCCGACGCCCCACAGGCCGAGCACCAGGCCGGCCTGGGAGGCGGAGAACCCGCGTTCCTGGGTGAGGTAGATGGCGAGGAAGACGAGGACGAACGAGCCGAGCCGGTTGATCAGGGTGCCGGTCCACAGGTACCAGAAGGTGGTCGGCAGGCCGCCGGTGGTGTCCCGGAACCAGCTCCGCATCGTCCGCATATGGTGCCCCCGCTTGCAAGTAATGACCGCTGTGACTCCAGCGCCTTACAACCCTAGTGCTGGCCGGATTCGCCGGTCACCAGCTTTTTCACGTGGTGGTCGTCACGACGGGTGCCCGCGTGTCCCGCCCCCGGTTGGTGCAGGATGATCCGCATGACTGCGAGCGAGGGGCCCACCATCGGGACGCTGGTCCTGCTGCGGCACGGTGAGAGCGACTGGAACGCCAAGAACCTCTTCACCGGCTGGGTGGACGTTGACCTGACCGAAAAGGGCGAGGGCGAGGCGCGGCGCGGCGGCGAACTGCTGCGCGAGCACGGCCTGCTGCCGGACGTCGTACACACCAGCGTGATGCGCCGGGCGATCCGCACCGCCGAGTTGGCGCTGAACGCCGCCGACCGGCACTGGATCGCGGTACGCCGGTCCTGGCGGCTCAACGAGCGGCACTACGGCGCCCTCCAGGGCAAGAACAAGAAGCAGACCCTCGACGAGTACGGCGAGGAGCAGTTCATGCTCTGGCGCCGCTCGTACGACACCCCGCCGCCGCCGATCGCCGACGACGACGAGTGGTCGCAGGTCGGCGACCCGCGGTACGCGCTGCTGCCGACCGAGCTGATGCCGCGTACCGAGTGCCTCAAGGACGTCGTCGAGCGGATGCTGCCCTACTGGTACGACTCGATCGTGCCGGACATCCTGGCCGGCCGGACGGTGCTGGTGGCCGCGCACGGCAACTCGCTGCGTGCCCTGGTCAAGCACCTCGACCAGATCTCCGACGAGGCAATCGCCAAGCTGAACATCCCGACCGGCATCCCGCTGCGCTACGACCTCGACCCGCAGCTGCGTCCGCTCAGCCTGGGTGGCACGTACCTCGACCCGACGGCGGCGAAGGAAGCCGCCGCCGCGGTCGCCAACCAGGGCCGCTGAGCTGAAAGGAAGGGCCCCTTGTTATCGCTTCAGCGATAACAAGGGGCCCTTCCTTTCACGTCAGTTGCTGGTGGGCGCGCTCTGTCCGGTGATCAGGTAGATCACGTGCTCGCCGGCGTTGACCGCGTGGTCGGCGAAGCGCTCGTAGAAGCGCCCCAACAGGGTGGCGTCGATCGCGGTCTCCACCCCGTACGGCCAGTCGTCGCCGAGCAGCACCGAGAACAGGCTCTTGTGCAGCTCGTCCATCGCGTCGTCGTCGCGGTCCAGTTCGCCGGCGAGGTCGGCGTCGGGCTTCGCCAGCACCGAACCGATCTTCGCCGCCATCCGGTCGGCGATCTCGGACATCTCGGTGAAGACGGTGCGCAGCTCCGCCGGCACGGCGGGCGATGGGTGCCGGCGCAGCGCCGTCTTCGCCACGTGGTCGGCGAGGTCACCCATCCGCTCCAGGTCGGCGGCCACGTGCAACGCGGTGATCATCGCCCGCAGGTCGGAGGCCACCGGCGCCTGCCGAGCGAGCAGGTCGCAGACCCGCTCCTCGACGTGCCGGTAGAGGTCGTCGATCTCGGCGTCCCGCTCGATGACCGTCTCGGCGGCCTGCCGGTCGGCGGTGAGCAGGGCCCGGGTGGCCTGGCGCATGGCGGCGCGGACGCCCTCCGCCATGTCCACCAGCAGTTGGCTGACGATCTGGAGGTCGGCCCGGAACTCGTCGCGCATCATCACGTCCTGTGGTCGGTCGCCGCCGACGGGGTGCCGGCGCTGTGTTGAGCAGGTGCGACGCCCACGGTAGGTGGCGCGGACGGACCCCGGATGAACCACGGTGAACGACGCCAGACGCGGGGGTGAACATTCCTCGAAGTGCGGGTGGTTCGTCCCGTTCTGTGTGGTAGCCAGGTTAACAATGACCCTACGATCGCCGGGTGGAGTGGGCGGTGGCGGTCGTGGTGGCCGTGGCGTTGGTGGCCGGATTGGCCGCCGGTCTCGTGCTGTCCCGGTTCTGGGCGAACCGAAACCGCTCCACGTCGACGGGGAGCGAGAGCTCTCGCTGGAGCAGGGGGAGGCCCGCGATAGCCGACGAGCAGCAGGCCGGGCTCGGCCGCCGGACGATCGACTCGCTCCGGGCCGGTGTCGTGGTGCTGGACAACGACGACGTACCCGTGCTCATCAACCCGGCCGCCCGCGCGATGGGGCTGCTGCGCACCGGCAGCGCCCCGGGCACGATCGCCGCGCACCCGTTGATCCGTACGCTCGCCGGACAGGTGCGGCGCACCGGCGTCCGGCGCGAGATCGAGCTGGACCTGCCCCGGGGCCGCGACAGCGCGGGGGAGAACCCGCTGGGCGTGCACCTGCGGGCGATGGGCATCGGCAACGGCTTCATCGCGGTGGAGGCGGTCGACGTGACCGAGTCGCACCGACTGGCCCGGGTACGACGTGACTTCGTGGCCAACGTGAGCCACGAGCTGAAGACTCCGATCGGCGCGCTCCAACTGCTCGCCGAGGCGTTGCTGGACGCCACCGAACCGGCCGAGGCGGCGGCACCCGATCTCTCCGAGGATCTGGTGGCGGCCCGGCGGTTCGCCGAACGCATCCAGCACGAGTCGACCCGGTTGGGTCGGCTGGTGCAGGAGTTGCTGGAGCTGACCCGCTTGCAGGGCGCCGAGCCGCAGCCGCCGGCGGAGCCGGTCGCGCTGGACTGGGTGGTCGCGGAGGTGGTCGACCGGACCCGCACCACGGCCTCCGCCCGGGGCGTCGAGGTGACGGTGGACGGCGAGCGTGGCCTCACCGTGTACGGCAGTGACACCCAGCTCGCGACGGCGGTGGCGAACCTGGTGGAGAACGCCATCAACTACTCGGGCGAGGACACCTCGGTGCGGGTCACCCTGCGCGGGGGCGACGAGCACGTCGAGATCGCGGTCGCCGACCAGGGCATCGGCATCGCCCCGACCGACGTGGACCGCATCTTCGAACGGTTCTACCGGGCAGACCAGGCCCGCTCACGTTCCACCGGTGGCACCGGGCTCGGCCTGGCCATCGTCAAACACATCGCGAGCAACCATGGCGGACGGGTCGAGGTGTCGAGCACTCTTGGTGGCGGATCGACGTTCACCCTCCGGTTGCCCGCAAGTCCACCGGACGACCTGCTGGCGACACTGCCGCCGGTTGGGATCGAGGCCGATCCCGCCGAGCTTCGGCAGGTCTGACAGCACATGGAAAGGAAATCCCCGTTGAGCCGCGTTCTCGTGGTCGAGGACGAGGAGTCGTTCTCCGACGCCTTGTCGTACATGCTCCGTAAGGAGGGCTTCGAGGTTTCGGTCGCTGCGACCGGCACCGATGCCCTCACCGAGTTCGACCGGACCGGCGCCGACATCGTGCTGCTCGACCTGATGTTGCCCGAGATGTCGGGGACCGAGGTCTGCCGGCAGCTCCGGCAGCGGTCGGCCGTGCCGATCATCATGGTCACCGCCCGGGACAGCGAGATCGACAAGGTGGTCGGGCTGGAGATCGGCGCCGACGACTACGTCACCAAGCCGTACTCGCCCCGGGAGCTTGTCGCCCGGATCCGCGCGGTACTGCGCCGGCAGAGCCCGGAGGTCGCCGACGCGGGCGCGCCGACGCTCTCCGCCGGGCCGGTCCGGATGGACATCGAGCGGCACGTGGTGACTGTCGAGGGCGGCGCGGTGCAGTTGCCGCTGAAGGAGTTCGAGCTGCTGGAGCTGCTGCTGCGCAACGCCGGCCGGGTGCTGACCCGTGGTCAGCTCATCGACCGGGTCTGGGGCGCCGACTACGTGGGCGACACCAAGACGCTTGACGTGCACGTCAAGCGGCTGCGTTCCAAGATCGAACCAGAGCCGTCGGCGCCGCGTTTCATCGTCACCGTGCGGGGTCTGGGCTACAAGTTCGAGCCGTGATCGGTCGACCCGGAAAGGGTCCACGCCCGGCGTGGACCCCCTTCTGGTGTCGGCGTCCGCTCAGCGGACGACCTTGAGGTTGAAGATGGCGGTGTCGAGCCGGGCGTAGAGCCGCAGCCAGAGGGGCATCAGCATCTCGGTGCCCCGGGCGGTGGAGAGGTCACCGAGGTCGATCACGTCGGTGTGCCCGAAGCTGACGAGCAGGTCAGTGACGATCCGCTTCGCCTCCGCGTCGTCGCCGGAGACGAAGACGCTGTGGTCGCCGTCGGCGAGCTGGCGCGGGCGCACCATCAGCTCCGCGGTGAGTGTGTTGAGTGACTTGACGACCTTGGCCTTAGGGAACTCCCGCTGGATCCGCTCGGCCAAAGAGTCGGTGTCGTCCACCGTCAGGCTGGGCGGGAAGCCCGCGCCGAAGTCGAGCGGGTTGGCGATGTCGAGCAGGACCTTGCCGGCCAGGTTCGCGGCGCCGGCCGCGGTGAGCGCCGGCAGGGAGCCGGTGCCGCTGGTGGCGTTGACGACCAGCTCGGCGTCGTCCGCCGCCACGGCCATGGTCGCCAGATCGACCTCGGGATGCTCGGCGGCCCAGGCGGCGTACGCGCCGCCGCGGGTGGCCGCGACGTCCCGGGTGCCGATTATGACCTGGTGGCCCAGCTCCGCCGTGCGGGCCGCGATGGCCTGCCCCACCGAACCGGTGCCGAGAACTGCGATGCGCATGTCGATGGATCCTCCACTCGGGCGCGGTGGCCTCGCGCCGATTGCCCGCAGACTAACAGACAGGTCTGTCTGCTACTGCCCCGTCGGGGGCGGCTGGGCACCTACCTCTCATCGCGTGTCGAGCTGCCCCGTGGATGGGGCGGCCAGATCGGCGCGGACCGGGGCGGTGCGGTGCGGTGCGGCAGGTCGCGGTGCGGCGCGGATTGGGGCGGTGCGGGTGCGTGCGGTGCGGTGCGGCAGGTCGCGGTGCGGCGCGGATTGGGGCGGTGCGGGTGCGTGCGGTGCGGTGCGGCAGGTCGCGGTGCGGCGCGGGTCGGTGCGGTGCGGCGGGGTGCGGTGCGGATCGCGCGTGCGGCGGGGTGTGGTGCGGATCGCGTGGTGCGGTGCGGTGTGACCTAGTGCCGTGCGATGCGGATCGCGCGGAGTGGTGCGGGTCGGTTGCGGTGCGGGTCCGGGTCGCGCGGTGCGACGCGGATCACGCGGTTGCAGTGCGGCACGGCGCGGTGCGGGTCGCGCGGTGGCAGTGCGGCGCGGCGCGGCGCGGATCGCGCGGTGCTGCGTGGTGCGTATCGGTGGCCTCAGCCCGCGATGCCTCAGCCCCGTATCTGGGGCAGCTCGACAGGAGGCGAGGACATAGTGGTCCCCCGACGGAGACGACGAGCGGTAGCAGGCCGTGCTGTCCGTAGACCGAGCTGCCGTGTAGACCCAGCTGTCTGTAGACAGGGCTGTCTGTAGACAGGGCTGTCTGTAAGATCAGGCCTCCACCAGCCACAGCGAGGGGAGGTGCCGATGCCCGAGGTCCGTACGCCGGCCGGCTCGGCCCGGGACCGGATCCTGGACACCGCGTTCCGGCTGTTCTACGCGCACGGGCCACGCGGCGTGGGGGTGGACACGATCATCGCCGAGTCGGGCGTGGCCAAGGCGACGCTCTACAAGCACTTTCCGCGCAAGGACGACCTCGTCCTGGCGTACCTCGACCGGGTCGACCAGGCGTGGTTCGGCGCGCTACGGGCGGCGGCCAGGGACGCCGGCAACGACCCGCGTGACCAGTTGGTCGGGATGTTCGACGCCCTGACCGGGGCCTGTCGCCGGGAGGGCTACCACGGCTGCGCGTTCATCAACACGGCCGCCGAGTCACCGGCCGGCGGCCCGGTGCACGCCCGGACGGTCGAGCACAAGACCGTCGTCCGGGCCTGGGTGACCGAGCTGGCCCGCAGGGCCGGAGCGGCCAACCCGGAACTGCTCGCCCGGCAGCTCACCCTGCTGCTCGACGGCGGGCTCGCCAGCGGGGTGCTGGACGGCGATCCGGTGATCGCCGAGGCCGCCCGGGAGAGCGCCCGCACGCTCGTCGACGCCGCCCTCGGTACCGCGGGGGTCGGCTAGAGGTCGTCGGCGGGGTGCGGGGCGACCATGCCCTGCCGCACCCGGGCCGCGCACAGCTCGGCCAGCCGCTCGTAGGCGGCCGCGCCGATCAACGCGGTCAACTCCGGACCGTACGACAGGTACATCGGCTCGGTGCCGACGTGCGCGTCCGTCGAGGAGGTGCACCACCAGTCCAGGTCGTGCCCACCGGCACCCCAGCCGCGCCTGTCGAACTCCGACAGGGTCGAGACCAGCACCTTGGTGTCGTCCGGACGCTTGACCCAGTCCTGGTCCCGTCGGATCGGCAACTGCCAGCAGACGTCCGGCTTGTACTCCAACGGGTGCACCCCGTCGCGCAGCGCCTGGGCGTGCAGCGCGCAGCCACCCCCGCCGGCGAAATCGGCGTCGTTGAGGAACACGCACGGACCCTCGGCCCCCTGGGTGGCGGTGCGGCGGGCCGGGGTCTTGCCGTCGATGGTGTCCTCGTCGGTCCAGTTCTTGAAGCCACGCCGGAAGTGCTGCCAGGTCGACGGGGTGAGCCGCCGGACGGCGCCGCGGACCCGCTTCTCGTCGTCCGAGTCGGTGAAGAACGCCCCGTGCGAACAGCACCCGTCGGCGGAGCGGCCGGCGATGATGCCGTGGCAGCCCCGGCCGAAGATGCACGTCCAGCGGGAGAGCAGCCAGGTCAGGTCGGCCCGGATCAGGTGGGTCTCGTCCGCCGGGTCGGCGAACTCGATCCACTCTCGGGGAAAGTCCAGTGGCACCTCGCGGCTGCGCGGGTCACCCGGATCGTCCACCAGCACGCGGAGCTCCATCGTCACCCGGACCAGCGTACGCGCGGTGCGGTCGGTGGGCTGGCGAGCCGCGCGAACGTGTTGCACCTAGGGTCTTCACCATGCGACTGGGTGTCCTCGACGTCGGATCCAACACGGTGCACCTCCTGGTGGTGGACGCGCACCACGGCGCGCACCCGTGGCCCGCGCACTCCGAGAAGGTGGTGCTCCGGCTGGCCGAACAGATCGGCCCCGACGGCGCGTTGACCGAGGCGGGCGCGGACGGCCTGGTCAAGGCCGTGGGCATGGCCAGGACCGCGTCCACCGGGCTGGACGCCGACGACCTGATCGCGTTCGCCACCTCGGCGGTGCGCGACGCCACCAACGCGGCCGACGTGCTCGCCCGGGTCCGGGACGAGACCGGCGTACGACTCGCGGTGCTCTCCGGCGCGGACGAGGCGCGGATGACCTTCCTGGCCGTGCGGCGCTGGTTCGGCTGGTCGGCGGGACGTCTACTGGTGCTGGACATCGGCGGCGGCTCCCTGGAGATCGCCGCCGGCATCGACGAGGACCCGGACGTCGCGGTCTCGCTGCCGCTCGGCGCCGGGCGGTTGACCCGCGATCGGCTGCGGGTCGCACCGGACAGCGCGGCGCCGCCGTCGGCCGAGGCGGTCGAGAAGCTGCGGGAGTACGTGGACGGCCGGCTGGACAAGGTCGTCGACCAGATGACCGAGGTGGGCTGGGATCGGGCGGTGGCGACCTCGAAGACGTTCCGCACCCTGGCCCGCCTGGCCGGGGCGGCGCCGTCCGGGGCCGGGCTCTGGGTGCGGCGCAGCCTGACCCGAGCCGGCTTGCGGCAGGTCATCGGCTTCATCCGGCACATCCCGCCGGCCCAGTTGATGGAGTTGGAGGGGGTCAGCGCGGGCCGCGCACACCAGCTGCTGGCCGGCGCCGTGGTCGCCGAGGCGGTGATGCGTCGACTGGATATCGACTCGCTGGACATCTGCCCGTGGGCGCTGCGCGAGGGCGTCATCCTCCGCCGGTTGGATCAACTCGAACCGATCTGATCGCCGCACCGGGCTACCCTGGCTGATGTGACTTCCCGCGTTCCGGTGCTCCTGTCCAGCTCGTCGGTCTTCCCCGAGCCGACCGCGGCGGCGTTCCAACTGGCCGCGGCGCTCGGCTACGACGGCGTCGAGGTGATGGTCTGGACCGACGTGGTCAGCCAGGACGCGGGCGCGCTGCGCGGCCTGTCGGCGCACTACGACGTGCCGGTGCTCTCGGTGCACGCGCCCTGCCTGTTGGTCACCCAGCGGGTGTGGAGCCCGGACCCGTGGGAGCGGCTGCGGATGGCCGCCGAGCTGGCCGAGACGCTGGAGGCGCCCACCGTCGTGGTGCACCCACCGTTCACCTGGCAGCGCGACTACGCGCGTCACTTCACCGAGGGGCTGGCCACGGTCGCGGACCGGTTCCCCGGGCTGCGCTTCGCCGTGGAGAACATGTACCCGGTGCGGATGGCGGGCCGGCAGTTCGTCCCGTACGTCCCCGGATGGGATCCCACGGACACCGGCTACCCGTCGTACACCCTCGACCTGTCGCACTGCGCGGCCTCGCACAGCGACCCCCTCGACATGGCCGACCGGATGGGCGCCGGGTTGGCGCACGTGCACCTCGGCGACGGCACCGGCGAGGGCCGCGACGAGCACCTGGTGCCCGGGCGCGGCACCCAGCCCTGCGGCGAGCTGCTCTCCTCGCTGGCCGGGCGAGGGTTCACCGGATCGGTGGCGGTGGAGGTCGCCACCCGGGGCGCGAAGAGCCGCGCGGTGCGCGAAGCGGACCTGCGCGCCGCGCTGGAATTCGCCCGCCAGCACCTGACGGCGCCGTCCCCGGTCGACGCCTGACCCGCCCGTGACCGCCCGGACGGTGGCGTCAGCTGACCGGGGTCAGTGAGTCGGCGCCGCCGGTGGGCTGGGCGGCCACCGTCACCTGCTCGCCCACGGCGGCCCGCTTGCGGGCCCGGTGCGCCGCCACGTGCGACCGGGTCGCGCAGCGCTCGGAGCAGAACCGCCGGCAGCAGTTCGACGAGGTGTCCAGGTAGACGTTGCCGCACCGCTCGTCGGCGCACACCCCGAACCGGGCACTGCCGTACTCGCAGAGCCAGACCGACAGCCCCCACACCGCGCCGGCCAGGTACTCGGCGCTGACCGAGGCACCCCGGCTGGTCACGTGCATGTGCCAGTCGCTGGAGTCGTGTCCGGAGATGCGCGGCTGGACGGGAAACGCCTCGAGCAGCGCGTTCAGCTCGGTCACCGCCTGGGCGTCACGCCCCGAGGTGCCGTACTCGAAGACGTCACGCAGCCGCTTCTGGGCTCGCCGGAAGATCACCATGTCCCGGTCCGCGACCTCGTCGCGCATCCAGTCGTGTTCGTCCGGGAAGAGGGCCCGCAGATCGTCGAGGTCGTCCAGGCGGGCGTTGATCAGGTCAACACCGGTCCGGGCGTACGCGTCGAAGTTCACGCCCCCAACGGTAGACGACTCACGAGGTGCGTGCTGCGTCGATGTAGTGCGGCAGGAACCGCGCGTAGCCGTCAGTGATCAGGCTGGCGCTCTCGCGCACCCCCACCCCGGCCGACTCGCCGTCCACGATCCAACTGCCCAGCACCACCCGATTGCCGGCGAACTGCGGCAACGCCCGGAACTCCTGGTAGCACCAGCCCTCGTCGCCGTAGATGCCCGGGTTGGTGATCTCCTCGTCGGCGGTGACGATGCGTACCGAACCGCCCTCCCGGCCGAGCAGCGGCTTGGCCACGTACTCGGTCATGCCGCGCGGCGAGTCGAGGTACGCCGGGAGCAGGTACTCGTGGCCGGGGTACAGCTCCCACAGAACCGCGAGCAGCGCCTTGTTGGACAGCAGCAGCTTCCAGGCCGGCTCGATCCAGGTGGTCGGGGTGCCCGGGGCCAGGGCCGCCGGCCCGTACGGCTCGGCCAGCATCCACTCCCACGGGTAGAGCTTGAAGCAGGTGGTCACCGGGCGGTCGTCGGCGTCGACGAAGCGGCGGCCGTCCCAGCCGATCTCCTGGATGGGTTGCAGCTCCACGCTCAGGCCGGCCTGCCGGGCGGCCTCGGCGAGGTAGCCGGCGGTCATGTGGTCCTCGCCCGACTCCTCCTCGTTCGACCAGAGCACGTGCACCAGGGGGTCGTGCAGCCCGGCCGCGATCTTGGCCCAGGCGCCGACCAGCCGCTCGTGCAGGCTGTTCCACTGGTCCAGTTCGGGGCGGGTCTGCTCCAGCCAGTACCACTGGATGATGCTCGCCTCGACAAGCGCGGTGGGGGTGTCCGCGTTGTACTCGAGCATCTTCGGCGGCCACGTGCCGTCGTACGCCAGGTCGAAGCGCCCGTAGAGGGTGGGTGGGGCCTCGCGCAGCGACCGGGCGACGGCCTCGGCCGCCCACTCCGGGATGCCGAACTCGGCGTACCGGTGCTGCGCCACCACGTGCTCGGCGGCGGCCACCGACATCCGGTGCAGCTCCTCGGTGGCCTCCTCCAGCCGCAGCACCTCGTCCAGGTCGAAGGCGTACGCGGCGGTCTCGTCCCAGTACGACATGATGCCGCCGTCGGGCAGCTCGGTGTCGACGTACACGAGCCCCTGGGACCGGATGGTGGCGTCCCAGTCGGTGCGTGGCGTGACGGTCTCCCGGCGCACCTCAGCCCCCGCAGGAGGCGAGGTGGGTGCCGAACCCGCCGCGGTCGGGAAGGGCCGCGGTGGTCGGCTCCGGGGCGACGCGACCGGCGGCCGGGGCGGGCACCCGCATCGCCAGCGCGACGGTTTCGCCGCCGCCGACCGGGCCGAGGGCGCAGTCGTCGTCATCGTCGTCGTCCGAGGTCATGTTGCAGCCGGATAGGGCGAGCGCGAGAGCGGTGAGCGCGCCGAGCTGCACGGAGGCCGACCGGAGCCGGCGGCGGGGGCGTTGGTCCACGGCATCGTTGTAGCCGATCGGCGCCACCACCGCCGCCCCGCCCCGGCGTCGAGCGTCCCGGCCGCCCGTCGGCGGGGCTCCTGGCAGGGGCGATACGCTCGGCTCATGCTCCGTTCCGTCATCCTCGCCGCCTCCCGGTCATCCCAGGTCGAGCGGCTCGTCGCGACCGCCCCGTACACCCGGGACGTCGTCCGCCGGTTCGTCGCCGGCGCCGCCACCGACGACGCGTTGCGCGCGACCCGCGGGCTCGTCGACGACGGCCTCGCGGTCACCCTCGACCACCTCGGCGAGGACACCGTCACCCCCGAGCAGGCCACCGCCACCCGCGACGAGTACCTGCGGCTGCTCAAGATGCTCGCCGGCGCGGGCCTCACCCCGGCGGCCGAGGTGAGCGTGAAGCTGTCCGCCCTCGGCCAGATGTTCGACGAGCAGTTGGCGTACGACAACGCGCGGGCGATCTGCGCCGCCGCCGACGCCGCGGGCACCACAGTCACCCTGGACATGGAGGACCACACCACCACCGACTCGACGCTCGAGGTCCTGAGCCGGTTGCGCAAGGACTTCCCGTCGACCGGCGCGGTGCTCCAGGCGTACCTGCGGCGGACCGAGTCGGACTGCCGGGAGCTGGCGTACGCCGGGTCGCGGGTGCGGCTGTGCAAGGGCGCCTACAAGGAGCCGGAGTCGGTGGCGTACCAGTCGACCCGCGATGTGGACAAGTCGTACGTCCGGTGCATGAACATCCTGATGTCCGGCGACGGGTACCCGATGCTGGCGACCCACGACCCGCGGATGATCGCCATCGGGGAGGACCGGGCCCGCTGGTTCGACCGGGGGCCGGAGCGCTTCGAGTTCCAGATGCTCTACGGCATCCGCCCGCAGGAGCAGGCCCGCCTGGCCGGCGAGGGTTACACCGTGCGCACCTACGTCCCGTACGGCGACGAGTGGTACGGCTACCTGATGCGCCGCCTGGCCGAGCGTCCGACCAACCTGGTGTTCTTCGGCCGCGCCCTGATCTCCAAGAAGTAGCCCGGGGCCGTGACGACCGGCCGGGTGCGGCGCGACGGCGGGCACATCGCGTACGAGGTGCACGGCGACGGGCCGCTGGTCGTCCTCGCACACGGCATGGGTGAGAACCGGGCGAGCTTCCGGCACCTCGTGCCGCCGCTGGTGGCCGCCGGTCACCGGGTCGCCTCGGTGGACGTGCGGGGGCACGGGGAGTCAAGCGTCGGCTGGCCCACGTACGCGCCCACGGAGGTCGGTGCCGACCTGCTGGCCGTGGTCCGGGACATCGACGCCGGGCCGGCGGTGCTTGTCGGCAGCTCGTCGAGCGCGGCGGCGGTGGTCTTCGCCGCCACCGACGCGCCCGAGCTGGTCTGCGGCCTCGTGCAGATCGGCGCGTTCGTCGGTCGGCCGAAGCTGAACCCGCTGCTGCGCGTGACGCGGCGGGCCGTGCTGCGCAGTCCACGACTGTTCGGGATGTTCCACCGGACGTTGTTCGGAGTGCACCGGCCCGCCGACGACGCCGCGTACCGGCGGTCGATGGTGGCCAACCTGCGCGAACCCGGCCGGATGGCTGCGGTGCGTGGGGTGATCGCACCCGCCGAGCCGCACTGGACCGCCCGCGCTCCGCGGGTACGCCAACCGGTGCTGGTGCTGATGGGCACCCGTGATCCGGACTTTCCCGACCCGGGCGCCGAGGCGCGGGCGGCCCGCCGGCTCTACCGGGTCGCCGAGGCCCGGATGGTCGAGGAGGCCGGGCACTACCCGCACGCCGACCGGCCACAACGGACCGCCGAGGAGCTGATCCGCTTCCTGGCGGTGTGCCCCGGAGCCTAGGATCCGAAGGGGCCGGCCTCGCCCGATCGGCCGAATGGTCGTACCCTTCGGCGGGTGATTGACGGGGAGCAGCGCCCGGCGCCGCGGCGGCTCTGGCCGCTGTGGACGGCGTTTCTGGTGATCGTCCTGGTTCTGGGCTGCGGTCTGCCGGCACTGCTGATCGTCGGGGTGGTCCGCGAGTCCGCTGGCCGACCCACGATCAGTCGGATCGGCGCCTCGGCGCCGGACGACCCGGCCACCGCGGTGGCCCGTGCACTGTCCGACCGGATGACCGCCCAGCTTCAGCGGCAGTCCACTGCCCTGCTCGGCGGCGACCGCGCCGGTTACCTCGCCGTCGCCGACCCGGTCGCGCACGCCGACCTGCGCCGACGCTTCGCCGCGCTGCGCGCGCTCCAGGTGACCGTGTGGCGGCCCGAACCGAGCGGTCTGCCCGCGCCGGTCGTCGGCAGGCCGGGCGAGTGGCGGCAGTTGGTGCGCTTCCAGTACTGCTTCGTGGCGCCGGGCTGCCAGCCCAGCCCGGTGCTGATCGGCACCCGCTGGCGCGAGAACGGCGACCGGCCGCTGCTGGTCGCCATGGAGGAGTCCAAGTCGGCCGAGACCGGCACCCGACCGTGGGAGATCAGCGACCTGGCCGTGGCGGTCGGCGCGCGGACCATCGTCGCCACCACGCCGGCGCTGCGCGGCAAACTGCCGGGCCTGCTGGCCCAGGCCGAGGCGGCGGCCAAGGTCGCCGACGGGTACGTGGTCACCGGCGCGCCGCCGGACCGCTACCGGATCTTCTACGCCGGCCGCACCGAGTGGCAGCGCTGGTACGGCGGCGGACGCCCACAGTGGACGGGCGGCTACGCGGTCACCGTGGGCGGCGGCCACCACGAGGTGGTCCTCAACGCCGACGGGCTCAGCAGCAGCGGCACCGACGACCTGCTCCGGCACGAGTTGACCCACGCGGCGTCCCTGCCGGCGCGCGGCTACCCGGGCAGGTTGACCTGGTGGCTGGTGGAGGGGCTGGCCGAGTACGCGGGCGCGGGCGGCCAGCCGGTCGACCGGTACGAGGGCCTCGCCGAGGTGCGCAAACTCGTCAAGGGTGGCTGGGACGGGAAGCTGGACGGCGTCACCCCCGCCGACGACGCCTCCGCCGAGCGGGTCGGCGCGAGCTACGGAGTCGGCTACCTCGCCGTCCGGCACCTCCTCGACAGGTACGGGCCGCAGCGGCTGCTCGCCTTCTTCAAGGCCGTGGTGCACGACCGCAGGACCCTCGACGCCGCGGCCGAGGACGCGTTCGGTGAGCAGTGGTCGACGTTGCACGACGAGTGTGTGGCGTCCATCCGCGCCACCGTCGCCTGACGGCTCGGGGTCGCTGTGACGGCGAGCCGTACGATCGATGGGTGCGCAGCCCTCGCCTGCTCGTCGCCCTGACCGCCGTCGTCGTTCTCACCGCCACCACCGCCGCCTCCTGCGGCGAGGACGACCCCGACCTCGCGCTGGCGTCGGCCGCCCGCAACCCGGTGAGCGAGGTGATCGACGCCCCGGCGACGGTGACGGCCCGGGCCGCCGCCACCCTCACGGCTCCCGCCGACGGCACCGTGGCGAGCCTGCGCGTCCAACCCGGGCAGCGGGTGACGCGGGGGCAGGTGCTCGCCGTGGTCGACTCGCCGTCCGCCCGGCAGCGCCTGCGTCAGGCGAAGGAGGCGCTGACCTCCGCTAAGCGCGCCGGTCGGGGCGTCTCCACCGGTGACCTGACCAGCAGCCGGCGTGGCACCGACAAGGCCGCCGACGAGGCGTTCGACGCGGCCCGTGCGGCCGCCGAGAAGATCGCCGACCCGCAGTTGCGCGACGCGTTGCTGACCCAGGTGACGTCCGCGCAGCGGCAGTACGCGGCGGCCGCGCGCAGCGCCGACCAGGCGGTCCGCGCGGTGCAGCGGGGGATCGACGGGCTGAGTTCCGCCGTCGGCGCGCTCTCCGCGGCGCAGCGGCTCCAGGCCCAGCAGGCGTACGACCTGGCGAAGGCGACGGTTGACGCGTTGACGCTGCGCGCCCCGATCGCCGGTGTGGTGCAGCCGGGTGGCACCCGTGCCGCCGGTGGCGCGACCGGTGGCCTGGCCGGGCTGTTGGAGCAGGCCGGCGGGGCCGGCATCGACCCGTCCGTGCTGGCTCCCGCCCAGGGTGGGCCGCCGGCCGGGGTCGACGACGCGGTCGCGGTCGGCGGTCAGGTCACCGCCGGCACGCCGGTCCTGACGGTGGTGGACACCGGGCAGTTGGGGCTGCTCGCCGAGGTGGACGAGACCGACGTGCTGCTGGTCCGGGCCGGCGTGACCGCCACCGTCGAGTTGGACGCCGTCACCGGCGCCAGCTACGACGCCACAGTCCGGTCGGTCGACGTGCTGCCCACCAGCTCCGCGCAGGGCGGGGTCACCTATCGGGTACGCCTCACGCTCGGCACGGGGAAGCTGGCCGAGGACGAACCGGCCCCGGCACCCCGCCCGGGTATGAACGCG
Organism: Micromonospora sp. NPDC005298; assembly: GCF_040607375.1. Lineage (NCBI taxonomy): Bacteria > Bacillati > Actinomycetota > Actinomycetes > Micromonosporales > Micromonosporaceae > Micromonospora > Micromonospora sp. NPDC005298. The sequence goes on along the minus strand of NZ_JBEXGP010000003.1, from coordinate 140,045 downwards.
ATCGTGCACCTGCGGGTACGCGAGGCGGCCGACGCGGTGACCGTCCCCGCCTCGGCGGTGTTCTCCGCCGACGGGCGGGACGCGGTCTGGGTGGTCCGCGACGGTAGGGCGGGACGGGCGTCGGTGACCGTCGGCGTCCAGGGGGCCGACCTGGTGCAGATCCTCAACGGTGTGCAGCCCGGGGACCGGATCGTGGTGCGCGGCACCGACCAGGTCCGCGACGGCCAGGAGGTCCGGTGACCGGATCCCCACCGGCCATCGAGGCGGTGGACGTCTCCCGGACGTACCAGCTCGACGGGGTGTCGGTGGAGGCGCTCCGCGGGGTGTCGTTGACGGTGGGGTCGGGCGACTACGTGGCGCTGGTCGGGCCGTCCGGCTCGGGCAAGTCCACCCTCATGCACCTGCTGGGCGGACTGGATCGACCCACCGGCGGCCGGCTGGTGATCGGCGGGCGGGACGTCAACGCGCTGTCCCCGCCGGAGATGGCCACCCTGCGCAACGAGACCATCGGTTTCGTCTTCCAGGCGTTCCATCTGCTGCCGCGTACCTCGGCGGTGGAGAACGTGGCGTTGCCGCTGGTCTACCGGGGTGTGTCGGCCCGGCAGCGGCGGGAGCGGGCGGCGGCGATGCTGGGCCGGGTCGGCCTGGGCCACCGGCTCGACCACCGGCCCAACCAGATGTCCGGTGGCGAGCAGCAGCGGGTGGCCATCGCCCGCGCGCTGGTCACCGAGCCGACGGTGCTGCTGGCCGACGAGCCCACCGGCAACCTGGACAGCGTCACCGGTGCCGCCGTGCTGGAACTGCTGGAGGCGTTGAACGCCGAGTCGGGGGTGGCGCTGGTGATGGTCACCCACGATCAGGAGGTGGCGGCCCGCGCCCGGCGGCGGATCACCATGCGCGACGGGGTGGTCGTCGCGGACAGCGCCGCCCATGATCGACCGCCGTCCGTTGATCACGGTCGACCTGAGACACTGGTGCCCGCTCCCAGCGCGGAGCCCCGGTCCGTTTCCGGAAGCGGCCCGGGGCACCCGTCCGGTGGCTCCGGTGGCGCCGCCGGAGCCACCGGGCGCCTTCCGCGCGAGCCCGGCCCTGGTCACGCCGGCGCCGACACGCGTGAGCGCGGCCCTGGTCACGCCGGCGCCGACACGCGTGCGGCCGGTCGGGGCGAGCGCGGGGGCGGTGCGGCGTGAGGGTCGCCGAGGCGTGGCGGGTGGCCCTGGACGCGCTGCGCGCCAACCGGCTGCGCAGCGCCCTCACCATGCTCGGTGTGATCATCGGGGTGGCCTCGGTGGTGCTGCTGGTGGCCATCGGCACCGGCACCAAACAGAAGGTGGAGCAGCAGGTCGAGGGGCTCGGCTCCAACCTGCTGCTCGTCGTCCCTGGCAAGATCGAGGTGGGCACCGCGCCGGTGGTCTCGCCGTTGACCCTCAAGGACGTGGACGCGGTGACCCGCGTTGTCGGCGATCCCGAGCGGGTGGCGGTCACCGTCGCCTCCGGGGCGACCGCCCGCGCCGGCGCCCGCTCCGACTTCACCACCGTGCAGGGCGTCCTGGAGACGACCCCCGCGGTGTTCACCCGCTCGCTGGCCCGGGGGCGCTACCTCACCGGCACCGACGTGGACACCAGCCGGCGGGTGGCGGTGCTCGGCGACTCGGTGGCCCGCGCCCTGTTCCCGGACCGGGATCCGCTGGGCCAGCAGGTGACGCTCGCCGGTGTGCGGTTCCGGGTCATCGGCGTCTTCGCGCCGCTGGGGCAGAGCCTCGGCGTCGACCGGGACGACGAGGTGCACGTGCCGGTGACCGCCGCGCAGCGACTCTGGGGCACCCAACGGGTCGACGGCATCGCCGTGAAGGCACCGGACCGGGAGCGGATCGACGAGCTGGGCGACCGGATCGTCGCCGAGCTGAACCGTCGCCACCCGGACACCGAGTTCAGCGCGGTCACCCAGCAGCAGATCCTCGGCGTGCTCGGCGACATCCTCGGCGTCCTCACCGGGGTGCTGGCGGCCATCGCCGGCATCTCACTGCTCGTCGGCGGCGTCGGCGTCTCGAACATCATGCTTGTCAGCGTCCGGGAACGGACCCGGGAGATCGGCCTGCGCAAGGCCGTCGGCGCCCGACCCCGGGACATCGGCGTGCAGTTCCTGCTGGAAGCGGTGCTGCTGACCACGATCGGCGGGCTGACCGGGATGGCGTTGGGCGTGGGCACCGCGCTGCTGGTGGACGCGCTGTCGCCGATCCCGGCGGCGATCACCTGGTGGTCGCTGGCGCTCGCCTTCGGCGTGTCGGCGGTGGTGGGCATCGTCTTCGGGGTGGTCCCCGCGCAGCGCGCCGGCCGACTCGACCCGGTCGTCGCGCTGCGCGCCGAGTGACGGCAACCGGACGACGCACGCAGGCCGGGAGATACCGGGAGCACGGATCGGGTGAACCGGCGGCCAAAACATGATCAGTTGTACGAAGGGATCGCGCGGGTCACAGCGGCCCCGCTACCGTACTGGTAACACGCGCGTCGCCGCCCGGCCCGGAGCATCCGTCGGGTTGGCACGCGCCGGGCATGGGATGGGTCGGTGAGCCATGGCCGGGTCGCAGTCCGACGGACGGCTGTCGGAGGTCAAGTTCCTGACCGTCGCCGAGGTGGCAACGGTCATGCGGGTGTCGAAGATGACGGTCTATCGCCTCGTGCACAGCGGTGAGCTCACCGCCGTCCGGGTGGGCCGGTCCTTCCGGGTGCCCGAGCACGCGGTGCACGAATATCTGCGGGGTGCGTTTCAGGAGACCGCCTGAGCCACCGGCACGCCGGTCGGGTGCGATCTGAGCGGCATCGACGGGGGCGCGTTGGTCCTGCTGACGCTCTCCGGTTACCCTGGAGCCCGACCGAGACCCTACCGGTGTTCCCTGCCGCCCAGACTGGTCCGGTCCGTTGTCCGCAAGCGGTCGCCGTCGCCACCTGCGTGGTGTCATCCGGTCCGCCCCGCACGTTGTATCGAAAGGCTGTCGTATGGGCTCGGTGGTCAAGAAGCGCCGTAAGCGCATGGCTAAGAAGAAGCACCGCAAGCTGCTGCGCAAGACCCGCGTCCAGCGTCGCCGTCTCGGCAAGTGATCGCCGCCGGGCTCGACGGACAGGCCGGCGGCGCATGCTGCGCCGAACCACCCCCGGCCCATCCGGCGGCCCGGCGTCCGGCGTCACTTGGCAAACTGTCGACCTCCGGAGGCTCAGGTGATCAGGCCGTGGTCGTCCCGGCTCGATCTCTCCTGCCGGCGTAGGTGCGTCAGATGACCCCCGGTAGCACCTCAGGTGCTCCGGGGGTCGTCGTCGTCACCGGGGTCAGCCGCTACCTGGGTGCCAACGTGGCGGCCCGCCTGGCCGCCGATCCCCGCATCGAACGCGTCATCGGGGTGGACAGCCCGGATGCCGGCGCCGAGTTCACCGACCTGCTGGACCGGGTCGAACGGATCCGCGTCGACGCCGGCTCACTCGGCGGACTCCTCGCCGACCTGGACGTCGACGCGGTGGTGCACCTCGCGCTGGTCAGCGCCCCCGACCCGCAGCACGGCGGGCGGTCGGGCATGAAGGACCAGAACGTCATCGGCACGATGCAACTGCTCGCCGCCTGTCAACGGGCGCCCCGGCTGCGCAAGCTCGTCGTCCGCTCCTCCACCGCCGCGTACGGGGTGTCGTTCCGGGACCCGGCCGTGTTCACCGAGGAGACCGAGCCGCGTGAGGTGCCGCGCGGCGGCTTCGGCCGGGACATCCTCGACGTCGAGGGGTACGTTCGCGGCTTCCGCCGCCGCCGGCCCGACGTCACCGCGACTGTGCTGCGGTTCGCCCCGTTCATCGGCTCGACCGCCGACACCACGTTGACCCGCTACTTCGCGCAGCCGTTCGTGCCGACCGTCTTCGGCCGTGATCCCCGCCTGCAGTTCCTGCACTTCGACGACGCGTTGGAGGTGCTGCACCGGTCGATCGTGGAGGACCACCCCGGCACGTACAACGTCGCCGGCCCGGGCGTGCTGTCGCTGTCCCAGGCGATCCGGCGGGCCGGTCGGGTGGCCGTACCGGTGCTGGAGCCGGGGCTCTCCGGCGCCGCCGCGCTGGCTCGCAGCATGGGCTTCGGCAGGTACGGCCTGGACCAGGTGGACCTCTTCGTGCACGGCCGGGTCGTCGACACCACACGGTTGGAGCAGGAGTACGGCTTCACGCCCCGCTCCACCGCCGCTGCCTTCGACGACTTCATCCGCGCCCACCACGGCGGGGTGGTGGTCACCCGGAGCCAGTTGGCGGTCGCCGAGCGACTCGTCCTGGACAGCATCCGGCAGGTCCGCGACGCGGTACGGGAGCGGTCCTCATGACCGGGCCGGGGGAGGATCCGCAGGGTATCGGCCGGTTCGACGTACCGCAGCCGTCGCCCGCGCCGGACGCGGAGGCGGCCCGGCGCAACGGACACCGACCGGCGGCCCAGGTCGCGCCGACCCCGACCCCGACCGACGAGGTCGACACGGCGGCCACGGACGAGCCGGCCGACGCGGTCGGCACCGCGGCCACGGACGAGCCGGCCGACGAGGTCGACACGGCGGCCACGGACGAGCCGACCGGCGGCCGGGTGACCGGTGGGCAGCCCGGCGGCACCGCGCCGGCCGTGTCGGACCGGCCGGGTGACCAGTGGGACCGCCGGGTCGCCGGTGGCCTGGCGTTCCTGCGTCGGCGGCTCTCCGGCGACTACGAGGTCGACGAGTTCGGCTTCGACCCCGATCTGACCGACGCGGTCTTCCACCCGTTGCTGCGGCTGCTCTACCGGGACTGGTTCCGCACCGAGGTCACCGGCGTGGAGCACGTACCCGTCGACGGGCCCGCCCTGGTGGTCGGCAACCACTCGGGCACCGTGGCGCTTGACGCGTTGGTCCTCTCGGCGGCACTGCACGACAAGCACCCCGCCCACCGCTACCTGCGCCTCCTCGGCGCCGACCTGGTGTTCCGGATGCCTGTGGTGTCGGAGATCGCCCGCAAGACCGGTGGCACGGTGGCCTGCAACCCGGACGCGGAACGACTGCTCGGCGGGGGTGACCTGGTCGGCGTGTTCCCCGAGGGCTTCAAGGGCATCGGGAAGCTCTACGCCGACCGGTACAAGCTGCAACGGTTCGGCCGGGGCGGTTTCGTCTCGGCGGCGCTGCGCACGGGCACCCCGATCGTTCCGGTCGCCATCGTGGGCGGCGAGGAGATCTATCCGATGCTCGCCGACCTCAAGCCCCTCGCGCGGCTGCTCAAACTCCCGTACTTCCCGGTCACGCCGACCTTCCCGTGGCTCGGGCCGCTGGGCATGGTGCCGCTGCCCAGCAAATGGTTGATCGAGTTCTGCCCGCCGATCCCCACCGCCCACCTGACCGACTCGGCGGACGACCCGCTTGTGGTGTTCAACCTCGCCGACCAGGTGCGCGAGACGATCCAGCAGACCCTGCACACGCTGCTGGAGCGGCGTCCCGACCCGTTCGGCCCCTGAGCGGGGCCGTCAGCCGGCGCGGCGGCGGCGCTGCAACGCCAGACCGGCCGTGACCGCGCCGGCGACCAGTCCGGCCGCCGCCGTCGACGGTACGGCGATCTTGACGGCCCGCCGGCCGGTGCGGAAGTCGCGTACCTCCCAGCCGTGCTGCCGTGCCTGCCGCAGCAGCGTGCCGTCCGGGTTCACGGCCACCGCCCGGCCCACGGCGGACAGCAGCGGCAGGTCGTTGGCCGAGTCGCTGTAGGCCGCGCAGCGGGTCAGGTCCAGCCCTTCCACGGCCGCGAGCTGCGTCACCGCCTCGGCCTTCGCCGGCCCGTGCATCAGATCACCCACCAACCGCCCGGTGTACGCCCCGTCGACCACCTCGGCCACCGTGCCGATCGCGCCGGTGAGGCCGAGCCGGGTGGCGATGACCCGGCCGATCTCCACCGGGGCGGCGCTCACCAGCCAGACCCGCTGACCGGCGTCCAGGTGCCCCTGGGCGAGCCGGCGGGTGCCCGCCCAGATCCGGGGGGCCATCAGCTCGTCGAAGATCTCCTCCGACAGGCGTTCCACGTCGTCCACCCGCCAGCCCCGCACGAAGGCCAGGGCGGTTTCCTTGGCCAGCGACATGTCACCGGCGTGCTCCCGGGCCAGCACCCGGAACCGGAGCTGCTGCCAGGCGAAGCGGGCCAGGTCGGCGGAGGTGAAGTAGTTGCGGGCGGCCAGCCCTCTGGCGAACCAGTAGATCGAGGCGCCCTGCATCATCGTGTTGTCCACGTCGAAGAAGGCCGCGGCGCCCGGGTCCGGTACGGGTGGGGTCACCGACGCCAGGTCGGTCTCCGCCCAACCGGCGGTGTGACCGTGGGCGTCGGTGCTGACCGTCACCTTGCGGCTGCGCGCCACGCGACTCCCTTCCTCACCGGTACGGCGGATGCCTCCAGCGAGGGTATCCGGCCCACCTGACCGACCGGCCGGGCACGCGCTGAACTGCGGCGGGGCCGGCCGGACCTGCGGTATAGGGGGTCAGCGGGTGCCGGGGCAGGCGGTGGGCGCGGGGCCGAGGGCGTCGCTGCCCGCCGGTGCCGGCAGCCCGCAGGCGATCGACGCCCGCAGCGCGTCCGAGCGTTCCCGGATGCTGTCGAGCAGCGCCAGCGACTGGCGCGTCCGCTCCCGGTCGACCCGGTTGGCGCCGTCGAGCAGGTTGCTCACCGCCCGGCGCTGGCCGGTGACGAAGGTGTTGACGGTGTCCAGACTGCCCGGCTCGGCCCGCTGCACCGCCGCCGAGGTCAGCAGACGGACACCCTGCCGGGTGTCGGCGTCCATGTCGTCGAGGACCGTGCTGTAGCCGATCCGGTCACCGCGGAGCTTGGCGGCCTCACCGAGCCGCGTCCGGGCGAAGTCCAGGAAGAGCTGGCCGCGGCTGATGTCCGAGCTGGCCAGGGCGAGCTGGGCCCGTTCGGTCGAGCGCTTCATGCCGTACAGCGCGTCGCCGGGGACCGCGTCCTCGCTGGCGGCGGAGATGCCGGAGACTGCGATGGCCCCGGCGGCGACGCCGACCAGGATCGCGGCGCGGGCCCTGGCCCGCCGGGCGGTGGCGGCCGGGAGCAGCGGCCCACGGGCGGCGCTGGCGGGACGCGCGGTGGCGGTCTCGCCGGCCGTCGGGGCGTTGCCCAACCCGTCCCGCTCAGCCGTGGCGAGCAGCATCGCCCGCAGGCCGGTGCGGAACTCGGGATCCACCTCGACCGCCGGGGGGTCGACGCTGAGCCGTTGGCCCACCGCGACGAGCGGCGCGAGCTGACCGTCCACACGGGACCGGACGTGGTGTCGCCGGGCGCCGTTGGCCTCGTCGAGAAGCTGCGCGAAGCGCTCGGCGCGCCGGCGGGAGAAGAGGGTGTTGTCCACCGCAGGCACCTCCTCTCGCTGGTCACGGCCGGTCGGCCGCCGTCGTTGCCAGCGACCGGGCGGCAGTGTGACACCACGGAGGTGAGGTGCCGCCCGGGTACCGGTCGGGACCTCGGTGACCCGGGCCTGCCGGGCAACCACCGGTCGCACCCGGAGAAACGCGGCGGACCGGGCACGGGTTACGGGCCTGGCGGGGCGAAAATCACAGAAAGTGATTGTCGTCACCCGGCGGGACCGACCCCGAGCTGCGCAGACGTCGATCGACGCCCATCGGTCCCGCCGAAGCAGATTACGGCTGGAAGCCGTCGGGGAGGAGCCGGGCCAGCGCCCGGACCGCCCGGTACTGGAGGGCCTTGATGGCGCCCTCGTTCTTGCCCATGGCCCGGGCCGTCTCGGCCACCGAGAAGCCCTGGAGGAAGCGGAGCACGATGCACTCCTGCTGCTCCGGGTTCAGCTGCTTCACGGCCGTGAGCAGTGCGACGTTGGTGATGTGCTCCACCACCGCCGCCTCCGGGCTGCCCTCCGGGCCCCGGTCCTCCCGGTCGGCGTCCAGGACGTCGCCGGTGGTGACCTCCAGCCGGTACCGGCCGGACTTGAAGTGGTCCGCGACCAGGTTGCGGGCGATTGTCACCAGCCAGGCGCCCAGGTCGCGGCCCTGCCACGTGAAACTGCCGATCCGCTTGAGCGCGCGCAGGAACGTGTCTGACGTCAGGTCCTCGGCGAGCTGCCGGTTGCCGACCCGGAAGTAGACGAACCGGAAAACGGTGTCCACGTACCTGTCGTAGATCAGGCCGAACGCCTCGGACTCGCCGGCCTGGGCCCGCTCGATGAGCGTCCAGACCTCGGTGGCCGGGTCGGACGGGTCCGGTCGGCTCGGGAACCCGGTCGGGGTGGTGGCGGTGTCAGCCGGAACCGCCGGAATCACCGCTGTCTCACCCGCCGCCGGGTCGGTGGTCGCCGTCGGCGTGTCGCCGACCCGGCGGCCCTGCGTCGGCATTGTCGGCCGCGACGGTACGGCGACCCGGCCGCCGGCCGGCTTCGTGTTACCGCCCGGCGTCGCCGGCCGTGGCGGCGGTTCGTTGTGATGTGGTCGGCTGCGGGTCCGTTGCGCCGCGCCGTCGCCGCGCACGGAGTTGCCGTGCGCGTCGTCCACGGGAGCGCGGGCCGCCGGCCGCTCGTTGACCGGGGAGCGGGTCGGCTGGCCGGTCAGGCCGACCGGGCGTTCCGCGTAACCGAAGGTGGTCACCGTGTCGCCCCCGTCCCGGTGGTCGCCGGACGGGCCGGTCTGCGGGTCGTCGGGGTCGACCGACCGGGCTTGCGGTCGGGCAGGACGGTTCCGGGGTGTGCCGACGGGCGGCAGTACCCCTTGAGGTGCTGGTCCAATGCGCTCACAGGCACGGGGGCCTCCTCGGGCTGAGGGGTGTCGACTCACGGCAAATGGGGTGAGCCGACCCGAGTGATGATAGGGCCAACGTCACCCGCGCGTGGCAAGTCCGTTACACAGGGCGGAAGTATTTCCCGCTCCGTCGCACCGACGGCGGACCGGTTGTCCGTCGTGTGCGATTGACTTTCCCGCGGCACGGTGATCCAGGATGGATCGCCTGGTCGGGAGTGGATTGACCGTTCGGTCAGCCGTGCTGCCGGGTGGTCGGCGGACGCCGGCCGAACCGCCGTACGTCGAGATCGGCCGTCCCATCGGCAGGACCCGACCGGATCGCCGGTGGCACAGTGGGCAGTCCCCCCGACGGGACTTGCGCGGTCCGTTGTCCCGTCCGTCGGGCGTGGCCTGTCGCCGTCCGCTGTGCCAGACTCGATCACCGTGCCGGCCGCGGCGGTGAACCCCGCGCCGAACCTCGCCGACCGGTTCCACCGGGCGGCTCACGAGCACGGCGCCCGGCGCGCTGGCCGAGTCTGCGGTACCGGGTGTGCCGCACCCGCGGACCGGCCAGACTGTTCGGGCGTACGTGGTGCCGGCGCGGTACGCAGGACCCCGCTCCGGTCGGCGACGCCGGCCCACCCACCCGCATCCGCCGACACCCGCACGGAGGTAACCGATGGCCACTGACGCCCGGCTCGCCCTGATCACCCGGCCCGGTTGCCACCTGTGCGACGACGCCAAGGCGGCCCTCGACCGCGTCGTGGCGGTCACCGGCGACAAGTGGGTCGAGTGGGACGTGTCCGCCGACGTGGAGTTGGAGCGGGAGTACGGGGACCGGCTGCCCGTGGTGATGCTCGACGGCAAGGAGCACGGCTACTGGCGGGTCGAGGAGGACCGGCTGCTGCGGGACCTGACCACACCGCAGCTCTGAGCGCTGCCTAAGGTGCTGTGATGACCCCCGCGCGCCCCCACCTGGTGTGGGACTGGAACGGCACACTGCTCAACGACCTCAGCCTGGTCGTGGCCTCCACCAACGTCGCGTTCGCCAGTGTCGGTGGCCCGGCGGTCACCCCCGACGAGCACCGGGTGCGGTTCCGTCGGCCGATCGCCGACTACTACGCGGAGGTGCTCGGCCAGGCCGTGGACGACGAGGCGTTCGCCCGGCTGGACCGGATCTTCCACGACGCGTACCGCAACGGTTTGACCACCTGCGAGCTGGCCGCCGACGCGCGGACCGCGATGGCGGCCTGGTCAGGCAGCCAGAGCCTGCTCTCCATGTGGTTCCACGAGGAACTCGTGCCCACCGTGCACACCTTCGGGTTGACCGGCCACTTCACCCGCGTCGACGGGCTGCGGGCGACTGTCGGCGGTGACCGCAAGGCCGAGTCACTCCAGGCGCACCTGGCCGAACTGGGCGTGGACGGCGCAGACGTGGTGCTGATCGGCGACTCCATCGACGACGCCGACGCGGCGCTCGCCGTGGGCGGCCGGGCGGTGCTCTACACCGGCGGCTTCACCGACCCGGCCCGGCTGCACACCTCCGGCCACCCGGTGGCCGACACCCTCACCGAGGCGGTGGCACTGGCCGGCCGGGTGGGTCAACTCCGCAGATAGGTGAGGACGGCGAGCACCCGTCGGTGCTGTTCGGTGTCCGGTGGGAGCGTGAGCTTGGTGAAGATGTTGCGGACGTGCTTCTCCACCGCGCCGTCGCTGACCACCAGGGCGCGGGCGATGGCCGTGTTCGAACGCCCCTCGGCCATCAGGGCGAGCACCTCCAGCTCGCGCGGGGTCAGCTCGCGCAGCGGCTCGTCGCGGCGGCGTCGCGCGAAGAGCTGACCGACCACCTCCGGGTCGAGCACCGTGCCGCCGGCGGCCACCCGCCGCAGCGCGTCGAGGAATTCGTCGATCGCCGCCACCCGGTCCTTCAGCAGGTAGCCGATGCCGCCGCCGGCGCCGCCGGTGGTGGCCAGCAGGTCATCGGCGTACGACACCTCGACGTACTGGGAGAGCACCAGGATCGGGGTACGCGGCACCAGCCGGCGCGCCTCGACCGCAGCCCGCAGACCCTCGTCGGTGTGTGTCGGGGGCATCCGCACGTCGACGATCGACACGTCCGGCTGGTGCTCCACCACCGCCTCGACGAGGGCGTCGCCGTCCCCGACGGCGGCCACCACCTGGTGTCCGCTCTCGGTGAGCAGCCGCACCAGCCCCTCCCGGAGCAGGACGGCGTCGTCGGCGATCACGATGCGCATGGCTGTGTTGTCTACCACGTCGGGTGCGGTCCTCGTCGGTTCACAGGGGTAGTTCGGCGCGGATCTCGGTCGGGCCGCCGGTGGGGCTGACCACTGCCAGTTCGCCGCCGGCCGCCCGGACCCGGTCGGCGATGCCGACCAGGCCGTGCCCCTTGGCCAGGTGCGCGCCGCCCTGCCCGTCGTCACCCACCCGCACCTGAAGGTGGGTGCCCTGCCGGGACACGGCGACCAGGGCCTCGGTGGCCCGGCTGTGCTTGGCGATGTTGGTGAGCGCCTCGGCCACCACGAAGTAGGCGGTGTTCTCCACCGCCGGGTCGAGCCGTCCGCCCGGTGTGCCAAGCTGCGGATCCACCTCGAGTTCGATGGGGATCAACCCGCGACCGGCGAGGGCGGCCAGGGCGCTGGGCAGGCCCCGGTCGACAAGGATGGGCGGGGCGATCCCCCGGGACAGCGCCCGCAGCTCGGCCAGTGTGTCCCTGGTCTGGGTGACCGCCTCGTCGATGGTCCGGCCGGCCGCCTCCGGGTCGGTGGCGAGCTGCATCCGGGCCCTGCTCAGGTCCATCGCCAGGCGGACCAGGCGCTGCTGGGGGCCGTCGTGGATGTCGCGTTCCAACCGGCGCAGCGCGGACGCCTCGGCGGAGACGGCGGCCCGCTTCTGCTCCTCCAGCACGGTGATCCGGTCCCGCATCTCGGCCACCCCGGTGAGCATGGCCTTGGCGAAGCTGGCCTGCAGCAGCGCGCAACCCCGGATCACGATCGGCAACGTGATCAGGAAGAACACACCGATCGCGGTGTTCAGCCCGATCCGGGCGGTGGTCGAGCTGCCCAGGCCGAGCAGTTGCGGCAGATCCTGGTCACCCTCGCCGTCGGCGCGGGGCAGCGCCCAGTCGTACGCCCAGTAGAACGAGCCGGTGACCGCGGCGGCCCACCAGGACAGGGTCACCACGAACGTGATAGCCGCCACGATCAGCCGCAGTACGCCGTGTGCCAGGTCGAGCCACGACTGGGCGTCGCGCATCGGTACGAAGATCCGCCGCCAGGTGTTCGCCCCCGCCTCGGCCAGCCGGTAGTGCGGTCGGATCCGTGGCTGTCGCAGCACCGCCGGCAGCCGCAGACGCTCGATGTCGGCCAGCCCGCGGGCGGCGTACAGGGTGCCGCTGAGGATCGGCAGTCCGATCACCGTCACCACCAGCCCGACGCCCACCACCAGTCCCACGACGAGGACGACGAAGCTGGCCACCGCAAGTGGCAGGCCGAGCAGCACGTACCCGGAGTCGACGAAGAGCTGGCGGGGGATGCTCGGTGCCAGCGTCGGTTGGTCGCTGGCGGCAACGGCGGTCATGCCCAAAGGCTAGGCATCCGTGCCCGGTGTCCCCATCCCGAAGTCCCGCCTCTCTCCCGTAGGGCTGTCCCTACCCCGTGGGGACACACTGCCGGGCGCAACGCGGGATTGGTCAGAGAAGTCGGGATTGAGCAATAATCGCCCGGGCGACGCGGGCTCGCGGAGCGCTAAATCGATCTTGTGGAATGGAGGTGCTGGTGGAGTCGCGGCGCGCAGCGGCAAGATCGCGATTTGTGCACGTCTTCACAAGCGCCTACGCTGTGATTCCGACGCGCCCTGCTAGCACAGCCGGCAATCTCGGTCGCCAGCGGGAGTCCACAAGCGGCCGACCAGCGGAGTTGGCCGAGGATCGCACCGCACGGAGTCTCATGAGTCAGCACCGTCACCCAGGCGCGCCCGGCCGTGCCGGTGCCGTACCCGCACTCCCGGACCTGCCCGAGGCGACCGTCGCGCGGCTTCCCGAATACCTGCGTGCGCTGCACAACCTCGCCGACGGTGGGCACGAGACCGTCTCCAGCGAGGGCCTGTCCGCCGCCGCCGGCGTCAACTCCGCGAAGCTCCGCAAGGACCTCTCCCACCTCGGCTCGTACGGCACCCGGGGCGTCGGCTACGACGTCGCCCTGCTGATCGAGCAGATCGAGTACGTGCTCGGCCTCACCCAGCGCCGGGCCGTCGCCCTGGTCGGCGTGGGTAACCTCGGTCACGCCCTGGCCGGCTACGACGGCTTCGCCAGCCGGGGCTTCCGGATCGCCGCACTGCTCGACGCCGACCCCTCCCGGGTCGGTGAGGAGATCAACGGCCTGATCGTCCGGCACGTCGACGAGCTGCCGGCGATCGCCGTGCAGGAGTCGATCGCGATCGGCGTGATCGCCACCCCGGCCGCCGCCGCCCAGAGCGTCGCCGACCAACTGGTCGCGGTCGGCGTGACGAGCATCCTCAACTTCGCGCCGTGCGTACTCTCGGTGCCGGAGGGGGTCGACGTGCGCAAGGTCGACCTCGCCATCGAGCTGCAGATCCTGTCCTTCCACGAGCACCGCAAGGCGTCGCTCACCGCCCTGCCCGGCGGGCTCGCGGCCACCGAGACCCAGGAGGCGATCGGCACGTGAAACTGCTCGTCGTCGGCGCGTCCTACCGGACCGCCCCGGTCGCCACGCTGGAGCAGCTGGCCGTGCCCCCCGCCGACCTCACTCGCACACTTGACCGCCTGGTCGCTCAGCCGTACGTGAGCGAGGCGGTGCTCGTCTCCACCTGCAACCGGGTGGAGGTCTACGCCGCCGTGTCCGGTTTCCACGGCGGCCTCGGTGACGTCTGCGCCGTCCTGGCCGAGCAGGCCGGCTGCCCGACGGCTGCGCTCGCCAGCCACCTGTACGTGCACTACGACACCGCTGCCGTGGACCACGTCTTCCGCGTCGCCACCGGCCTGGACTCGATGGTCGTGGGCGAGGCGCAGATCCTCGGCCAGTTGCGTGACGCGTACCACTGGGCCACCGGCGCCGACTCGGCCGGCCGCCTGCTGCACGAGCTGATGCAGCAGTCGCTGCGGGTGGGCAAGCGCGCCCACGCCGAGACCGGCATCGACCGGGCCGGCCAGAGCGTCGTCACCGCCGCGCTGGAGCTGGCCGCCGAGCACCTCGACGGCGACCTCGCGGGCCGACCGGCCCTGGTGGTCGGTGCCGGCGCGATGGGCTCGCTCGGGGTGGCCACGCTCTCCCGGCTGGGCGCGGGGCCGCTAACCGTCACCAACCGGGGCGCCGACCGGGCCCTGCGGCTCGCCGAGTCGTACGGTGCGGGCGCCGCGCCGATGAGCGAACTGGCCGACACCCTCTCCACAGTGGACATCGTAGTGGCCGCCACCGCGTCCACCGAACCGGTCCTCACCCGCACCGTGGTCGGTTCGGCACTCGCCGAACGTGACCCGGCCCGGGGCCCGCTGGTCCTGCTCGACCTGGCCGTCCCGCGGGACGTCGAGGAGGGTGTCGCCGACCTGCCCGGTGTCGAGGTGATCGACATCGACCGGATGGCGGCGCTCCTCGCCGACGGTCCCGCCGCCGCGGACGCCGCCGCCGTCGAGCGGATCGTGCTCGGCGAGGTGGAGAGCTTCCTCACCTGGCTGCGCGGCGCCGACGTGGCGCCCACCGTGGCCGCGCTGCGCGGTCGGGCCGACGACGTGGTCACCGCCGAACTGCGCCGGCTCGCCCAGCGCCGCCCCGACCTCGACGACGACCTGCGCGCCGAGGTCGCCCGTACGGTGCACCGGGTCGTGCAGCGGCTCCTGCACCAGCCCACCGTGAAGGTCCGCCAGTTGGCCGCCGAACCGGGCGGGGACCAGTACGCGGCCCTGCTGCGCGAGCTGTTCGACCTCCAGGTGCCGCAGACCTCACCGGTGGACACCGTCCCCGAGGTGCTGACCCCCGACCTGGGCGCCGTGTTCGCCAGCACCGACCCGATGCCCGGCACGGACCCCGCCGACCAGATCCCGCCAAACGGAGGAGCGCGATGACCGCCCCCCTGCGCCTCGGCACCCGGGGCAGTGCCCTGGCGATGGCCCAGTCCGGCCAGGTCGCCGAGGCGTTGACCGCCGCCACCGGCCGACCCGTCGAGCTGGTCGAGGTGGTCACCGCCGGTGACCGTTCCAACGCGCCGGTGCACCGGCTCGGCGTCGGGGTGTTCGTCTCCGCGCTGCGCGACGCGCTGACCGCGCGCACGATCGACTTCGCCGTGCACTCCTACAAGGATCTGCCCACGGCCGGCGCCGCCGGGCTGCACATCGCGGCCGTCCCGGCCCGACAGGACCCGCGCGACGCGCTGATCGCCCAGGGCGGGCGGACGCTCGCCGAGCTGCCGCCGGGGGCCACCGTGGGCACCGGCGCGCTGCGCCGCATCGCCCAGCTGCACGCCCTCGGGCTGCAACTGGAGGTCACCCCGATCCGCGGCAACATCGACACCCGCCTGGCGCGGGTGCTCGGCCCTGAGGCCGACCTCGACGCGGTCGTGCTGGCCCGGGCCGGCCTGGCCCGGATCGGTCGGACCGACGCGATCACCGAGACGCTCGACCCGATGCTCATGCTGCCCGCGCCCGCCCAGGGCGCGCTGGCAGTGGAGTGCCGGGTTGACGACCAGGATCTGGTCGAGCTGCTCGGGATACTCGACCACGCACCGTCGCGCGCCGCGGTCACCGCGGAGCGCGCGTTGCTGGCAACCCTGGAGGCCGGGTGCAGCGCACCCGTCGCCGCCTATGCGGAACTCGCCGAAGGTGACGCCGGCGATGAGATCTACCTGCGCGGGGCGGTGATCAGTCCGGACGGCACTCGTGACCTTCGGCTGTCCCGCACCGGAACGCCCGCCGACGCGGCGGAGATCGGTAAGGCACTCGCCGCCGAACTCCTCGACCTCGGCGCCGACTCGATCCTCGGCCACGAAGGACACACCGGCCCGGGGACCCAGCAATTTGGGAGCACAGAATGACCCGCACCCGTAAGCCTGTCGGCCGTATCGCGTTCGTCGGGGCTGGCCCCGGTGACCCGGGCCTGCTGACCCGTCGGGCGCACGACGCCCTGGTCGACGCCGACCAGGTGATCTACGACCGGGGAGTCCCCGAGTCGTTGCTCGCCGTCGTTCGCGCCGAGGCCAGAGACGACGCCGAGTTCACCCCGGCCGAGGGCGCGCCGGGGGACGTGGCGAAGGTGCTGATCTCCGCGGCCCGCTCCGGGCTGAACGCGGTGCACCTGGTCGCCGGCGACCCGTTCGGCCACGACTCGGTGGTCAAGGAGGTGCAGGCGGTGGCCCGCACCGCCGCCCACTTCGAGGTGGTGCCGGGTGTCGGCCAAGCCGAGGGGGTAGCCACCTACGCGGGTGTTCCCCTGCCGGGTGTGCGTACGGCCGCTGACGTCGAGGACGTCAGCGCACTGGACTTCGAGGCGCTCGCCGCGGCCGTCGGCCGGGGTTCGCTCGCGCTGGCCGTGGACGCCGGTGATCTCGCCGCCGTCCGGGACGGACTGCTGGCCGCCGGGGTCGACGGCACGACCGGGGTCGGTGTGACCGGCGACGGCACCGGTGAGACCCAGTACACGACCACGTCGACCGTGGACAGCTTCGTGGCCGCCGCGCTCGGCTTCACCGGCCGCGTGGTGCTCACCGTCGGCGCGGGCGTGGGCCAGCGCGACAAGCTGAGCTGGTGGGAGAACCGCCCGCTGTACGGCTGGAAGGTGCTCGTACCGCGTACCAAGGAGCAGGCCGGCGCGATGAGTGCCCGGCTGCGGGCGTACGGGGCGATCCCGTGTGAGGTGCCGACCATCGCGGTCGAGCCGCCGCGTACCCCGGCGCAGATGGAGCGCGCGGTCAAGGGCCTGGTCGACGGCCGGTACGCCTGGGTGATCTTCACCTCGGTGAACGCGGTCCGCGCGGTGTGGGAGAAGTTCGCCGAGCACGGCCTGGACGCCCGGCACTTCGGCGGCGTCAAGATCGCCTGCATCGGTGAGGCGACGGCGGACGCGGTCCGCGCCTTCGGCATCCAGCCGGAGCTGATCCCCGCCGGGGAGCAGTCCTCCGAGGGGCTGCTGGCCGAGTTCTCGCCGCACGACGAGATCCTCGACCCGGTGGGCCGGGTGCTGCTGCCGCGCGCCGACATCGCCACCGAGACGCTCGCCGCCGGGCTCACCGAGCGCGGCTGGGAGGTCGACGACGTGACCGCGTACCGGACGGTGCGGGCCGCGCCGCCGCCCGCCGAGATCCGCGACGCGATCAAGTCGGGCGGGTTCGACGCGGTGCTCTTCACGTCCAGCTCGACGGTGCGCAACCTGGTCGGTATCGCGGGGAAGCCCCACGCCCGTACCGTTGTTGCCGTTATCGGGCCCAAGACGGCGGAGACCGCGACGGAGTTCGGCCTGCGGGTCGACGTCCAGCCGCCGCACGCCTCGGTGCCCGACCTGGTGGAGGCGCTCGCCGCCTACGCCGTCGAGCTGCGCGAGAAGCTGGCAGCCATGCCGGCCAAGCAGCGCCGCGGCTCGAAGGTGCAGGGCCCGACCGCTCTGCGCTTCCGGTAGTCGTTCGAGGAGGCTCTGCCATGTCGTTCCCCGAGATCCGGCCCCGCCGGCTGCGCCGTAACCAGGCGACCCGCCGGCTGGTGTCCGAGACCCGGGTCGACCCGGCCGAACTGGTCGTGCCGATGTTCGTCAAGGAAGGGCTGACCGAGCCGCGCGCCATCGGCTCGCTCCCGGGGGTGTTCCAGCACTCCCGGGAGTCGCTGCGCAAGGCGGCCGCCGAGGCGGTCCAGGCCGGCGTCGGCGGGATCATGCTCTTCGGCGTGCCGGAACGGCGGGACCCGACCGGCTCGGGCGGCATCGACCCGAACGGCATCCTGAACGTCGCCATCCGCGACGTGGTGGCCGAGGTGGGCGACGCCACGGTGGTGATGAGCGACCTGTGCCTGGACGAGTTCACCTCGCACGGGCACTGCGGGCTGCTCACCCCCGACGGCGAGGTGGACAACGACTCCACCCTGGCCGCGTACGCCGAGATGGCGGTGGCCCAGGCCGCCGCCGGCGTCGGCATGGTCGGGCCGTCCGGAATGATGGACGGCCAGGTCGGCGTGGTGCGCCGGGCGCTCGACGCGGCCGGACACCAGGACGTCGCCGTGCTGGCGTACGCCGTGAAGTACGCCTCTGCCTTCTACGGCCCGTTCCGGGAGGCGGTGGAGTCGGCGCTGGAGGGCGACCGGCGCTCCTACCAGCAGGACCCGGCCAACCTCCGCGAGTCGCTGCGCGAGGTGGCGCTCGACGTCGCCGAGGGGGCCGACCTGGTGATGGTCAAGCCGGCGCTGCCGTACCTCGACGTGGTGTCGGCGGTGCGGGCCGCGGTGGACGTCCCGGTCGCGGCCTACCAGGTCTCCGGTGAGTACGCGATGGTCGAGGCGGCTGCCGCGAACGGCTGGATCGACCGGGATCGGGTGATGTTGGAGACGCTCACCTCGATCAAGCGGGCGGGTGCCCAGATCATCCTCACCTACTGGGCGGTCGAGGCCGCCCAGCTCCTGCGCGAACGTCACTGACCCGAGCCGCCGGACCGCCGGACCACCGGACCGCCAGCTCGTCGGTCTGTTCGGTGCTGCGGGATCGATCGCAGAGCGTGACAACCCCAATGGCCCCACATCCACCCCACAGCCCCTTTGCTCTGCACCCACGGAGGCGACGGTAACCCTCCGCTTCCGGTGCATATTGAGCTGCAGAGCAAAGGGGGAGTGGTTGGGGTGGTGGGTCGGCCGGCCGGGCTCGGCGTTTCTCCTGTTCGGGCTCGAAGCTGCTCCTTCTCTTGATCCTCCGACCCTCCAGGGCGGCGGGAAACCCGTCACCCGCTGTGATAGCGGCGCGTGGGATGCCGCGAGCACGGAAAGTGACCCGCCGGCGATGGGGCGGTTATCCACAGGTCGGCGCGTTGTCCACAGGTGCGGTGAGCGGGATTGCGGTCAGCTCCGCCGGGCGGGACGGTGGCCGCATGAGCGATTCGTCAGCCTCGTCCGAGCCGGTGCTGCTCACCGAGCCTTCCGAGACGCCCTGGCCGGCCGCCGGTATCGTCCGTGCCGTCCGGCGTCGGGCCGACCTGAGCCAGCGCGAGCTGGCCCGGTGGGCCGGTGTGCACCACGCCACCATCGGCCGGATCGAGGCCGGACGCATGGTGCCGAGCATCGGCCTGCTCCGGCGGATCATCGGCGTCGCCGGCTACCGGCTGGCCGTTGTGAACGAGTTCGGCCGGGTGCTCAAACCGATGCTCGACTGGCAGGACACGCTCGACGGCGCGGAGCGTCGCTACCCCTCGCACCTGGACACCATCCTCGACCCCGAGCCGGGCGAGTGGTGGGCGGACATCTACGGGCTGGCCCGCCCACCCGAGACATTCCACCGCAACAGGGCGGCACGAGACGCGATGCGGCGGCGCAGCCAGTGGGAGGTGCGGGTGGCCCAACACCGGCACCTGCCCCCACCACCCTGGCCCAGGCGCGGCGTGGTCTGACCGTGGCACGGACGAGGCCCGCCGATCCGGAAGCGGATCAACGGGCCTCGCTCGTGAACGCGCGACGTCAGTCGTCGTTGGTGATGGTGCCCGTCGCCAACGGATCGGCCAGCCGCAGGCCGGGCACGCCGGCCACCAGCAGCGTCAACTTCTCGTTCGGCTCCCGCTTCCGGTCACCCCGTACGGTCACCGGGAAGGCGACCGACGTCTGCCCGGCGGCCAGCACCTTGCAGCCGACGTACGCGTCGAAGTCCGAACCCGCCTGCGCCGTTCCACCGACGGTGGTGGCGCAGAGCAGCACCGGCTGCGACAGCGGACGCGACACGCTCGCGGTGAAGGTGAGCTGCCGCGTGCCCTGGTCACCCTCGACCACCGTAGCGTCGGCGACCGTCAACGACGACCGGGAGCGGAACCTCGCCACCTGCGGGTCGTGGTCACTGGACCCCCGCGACCCGTCGCCGGTGAACTCCGCAGGCCAGTCCGCGTTGATGTGCGCCGCCCGGACCTGCACCAGGTCGCCGTAGAACGCGTCGTTGACGAACAGGTGGTCGAGCGTCTGCGCCTGCCCCTCGAAGCTGTACGAGTACGCCGAGGCCGGCACCTCCGCCACCAGGTTGTCCCACAGGTTGTGCAGGCCCGCCTCGTACAGCGGCGCCAACTGGTCCGACACGGTGGGCTGGCTGCCCGTCGCGATCGGGTCGTCGGGTCGGGGGAACACGTTCAGGTCCCCGCCGTAGACCACCCGGGCGTTCCGGTCGGCCGCCTCGATCGCGGTCACGATCGCCGCCCCGTAACGGGCCTGCTCCCGACGCTGCCCGATCCGGCCGTCCGGGCCGGAGGAGTAGTGGTTGCTGAGCGCGTACAGCGTGAACCGCTCGGACGAGCCGGGCGCCGCCGCCACGCTGAACCTGCCCAACTGCGGAGCCCTGGTGAACACGTTGGTGCCGTCCCGACCGGTCGACGTGTCCACGTCGGACGGCAGCACCGCGTTGAGCGCCTTGGGGTTCTGCACGTCGGCGTTCGCCGGCAGACCAGGCGCGCGGTACTGGACGGTCGGCGCCGAACCCAGCAGCGGGTCGTCCGCCGTCGCGGCCGGCAACGACAGCCGGTCCGTGCGGTACAGGAACGCGGCCGTGATCCCGCGGGCGTCCGCCCCGGTCCGGTCATAGGCCGCGGCGTACGCGGGCCCGCCCGCCTGCGCCACGGCGAGCGCCAACTCCTGGATGCTGTCCGGAGCACCATCGGCGTTGTCGGTGTCACCGCAGGCCAGCGCCGCCCCGGACACCGTGCAGATGTCCTG
Organism: Micromonospora sp. NPDC005298; assembly: GCF_040607375.1. Lineage (NCBI taxonomy): Bacteria > Bacillati > Actinomycetota > Actinomycetes > Micromonosporales > Micromonosporaceae > Micromonospora > Micromonospora sp. NPDC005298. Next base: position 119,390 of record NZ_JBEXGP010000003.1, on the reverse strand, counting down.
GTCCTCGGCCTCCTGCACGAGGATCAGATCCGGCGCGTGCAGGTCCTTGACGATCTGGTCGGCGAGCGCCGTCAGGTGATCCTGGTAGTCCGCCTCGCTGCTCGGCACATAGTCGAACGGCGGGCTGACCCCGGTGCAGCCGGAGTTGCCGGCGAAGTCGCAGCCGTCGAACGGGTCGTCACGGTAGTCGTACAGGTTCTCCACGTTGTACGTGGCGACCGCCACCTCCTGCGACCGGTCGGCCGCCTTCGGCGGGTTGTTCCTCGACGGGTCCGCCCCGGCGTCGAACTCGGCCCGCTCGACCTGGACGCCGTACTTCTCGAACGAGTAGTAGACGCCACCCACGGCGTCCGTGCGCAGCGTGTCGAACGTGTGCGCCGGCGGGAGCAGCGCGGCGCTGTCCCCGGCGGTGGCCTTCACGCCCATGCTGCCCAGCAGCACCCGCTGGCCGTTGCCGTCGTCGAAGCGGCGGGTCGGATCGTTGTCCAACGGGTGCGAGTCCCGGAAGACCCGCCGGGCGTACGGGTCGGCGCGGTCCAGCAGCGGGTCGTCCCGGTCGACCACCCACAACTCGGCGTCGGCCGTGGACGAGAAGACATCGCGGCCGCTCACCGCGCCGCTGCCCGCGCGTACCCGCAGACGGGAACCCTCGTGCCGCTCCCAGAAGCGCTGCGCGTCGGTCAGCTCGACGGGCGGCGCCGCGACGGCCACCGCCACGTCGGTGTCCACGTCCAGGCCGGTGGCGATCCGGCGGACCAGTGAAGCTCCGGAGAGCTGGGTGAAGTTGTAGTACTCCGACACACGGGCCCGGAGCACCACCTCGTCACCGACCGTCGGCACATACCCGCCGACCAGCGACGTGAACGCGCCCATGAACACGAAGACGCCGTCGGAACTGGTCGGGTCGCCGTCGGTGTCGCCGGTGCGGCTCTGCAGGAAGAACCCGTGCTGCTCGGCCCCGGCCGAGGTGCGGGCCAGCGTCAACTGGGTGATCACGCCGCGTACGTCGTACATCGTGCTGCTGGTGCCGTTGCCGCTCGCCGGTGCGAGCGGCGAGCGGTCCGACGGGCCGGACTCGGCGTCGGTGGTGGGGCCCTGCACCTCCCCGACTGTCAGTTCCCGGGTCACCTGCACGGCCAGGGCGCAGCTGGCGGTGCCACCGTCCGCGTCGGTCGCGGTCACCGTCACGGTGTACGCGCCGGCGGCCAGGTCGGCGCTCGCGCCGACCGTGGCGCGGGCGGTGCCGCCCACGCCGTCGGCCGGGGTGAACGCGGTACGGGAGATCGAGCCGGCGGTCGGCGTCGGGCTGACCGCCGTCACCGCCAGGTCGACGATCGTGTCGTCGGAGTCGGTGGCGGTGACCTCCCGGCTCGCCGCCGTGCCCGCCGCGGTGACCAGCGGCCCGCCGCAGGTCAGCGTGGCCGGTGCGTCCACCGGGCCGCCGCCGTCCACCGTGTGCGCGCCGAGCCCGTCGAAGGTGTCGGTCGGGAAACCGGCCCACTGGGTCGCCGGGTCGAACGCGTCCGACGGGTCGGTGTCGCCGGCGGCCACCGTCGCCAGCCGGCGCAGGGTGTTGTCAGCCGTGCTGGTGGCCCCGGCACCCCATTCGGCGCCCGGGTCGACACCCACCTGGCCGATCGAGTCGAGCACCGTGGTGCCCCGGCGCAGCACGATCGCGTCGTCGCCGTTGAACAGGCTCGCCCCGGTGGTCTGGTCGGCCTGGGCGAGGACGGCGGCCGAAGCCGACGCGCTGGCGAAGACGAACACGTCACCGGCGGCCACGCTCCCGGTCAACGCGATGGTGGTGGCCGTGGTGGAGCCGTTGAAGTACAGCTGCAACTGGTAGCCGCCGGCGGTCAGGTCGACCGGCGCGCCGGTGCCGTTGAACAGCTCGATCGCCTTGTTGTTCGACGATCCCTCGACGTACTCCGAGATGAACAGGTCGGTGGGCGCGGCGCTGGCCGCGGTGGGTGCGACGCCGAGCGCCGTGAGGGTCACGGCGACGGTGGCGGTCGCAAGCGCGGCTGTTGAGCGGCGCGGGCGCATAAGGCCTCCACGATGGGTGGACGGGGTCAACGCACGTTAAGGTGCCCGACTGTCCATCGTCCATCCCCCATCGGACAGTTTCGTGAATTCCCTCAGCGCGGCGGGTCGAGGCGGTGCACCAGCTCGGCGACGTCGACGCTGTATTCGCACCAGTCCCGGTCGGGCCGGTAACCCAACTCCGCGTTGACCTTGAGCATCGCCTCGTTGGCCTGCGCGTTCCAGGTCTGCACCTCGACCAGCTCCGGCTCGGCGGACCGCAGCTCCAACAGCATCCGAGCCTTGATCGCCCGGTCGATGCCGTAACCCCGGTGGTCCTGCGCGACGATCGTGTCGTACTGGTCGGCGCGGGTCGGGTGCTGCGCCGGCACCACCACCTCGGTCAGACCGGCCACCTCACCGCTCTGCTCGTGCCGGGCCAGCACGATGTACGGCTTCATGCCCCGCCGGTGCAGGGTGTCGAGGCTGTCCCGCAGCCGCTGCGGATCGTACGAGCTGGGACGCAACTCGCCGTCGTCGACGTCGCGCACCTCGGCCTTGGCCCGCGCGTACGCCTCGATCAGGTCGTCCGGTGGGCCGCCGGGGAAGAACTCCAGGTGGTAACCCGCCGCGACGCCGGTGGCCATCTCGGCCAGCTCCGGCCAGTCGACCCCGGACAGGTCGAGGACGCTGCGCGTCTCCACGTACTCCCGGGTGAAGCCGAGCGACTCGTAGAAGCCCACCGCTGGCGTGTCGCCGACGACCTCCACGCCGATCGACCGGAAGCCCTCCTGGTAGACCCGGCGGGCGGCCCGCAGCACCAGGTCACGGCCGAGTCCGGAGCGTCGTACCGAAGGGTGCACCAGCACCTCGAGCACGCCGATGTCACCGAGGAGCAGCACGTGGACCTGGCCGAGGATCGCACCCGGGTCGGCGGTGTCGGTCGGGTCGGCCTGGGCGATCCAGGAGATCCGCCGTTCGCCGGGCATCACCTCTGCGAGATATTCCCGCAGGGAGGTCTCCCGCCAGGGCGGGTCCTGCGGCAGATCGGCCGCAAGAACCGCGTTCAGCGTGTCCAGCAGCGACGCGATCTCGGCGGACGACGCGGTCCTGGGGTCCCACTCGCGCACCATCACCCGTCTAGCTTGCCGCCAACAGCAGCCCGGGGGAAGTGTCCAGTTCTCCAATGTATGTGAACGATCACTTCACGTGCGGCTGGCCCGTCCGTACCGGTTTGCGGTGTCGAAGACGTCCTGGGCGTACCGGCGCACGTCGTTGTACGACAGGATCGCGTTCCACCAGTCGCCCGGGATGCTCAGGTTCCGGCCGCCCTTGCAGAGGTAGTTCGCGGCCGCCAGGGCGGCGTCGTCGAGGTCGTGCGGGTCCTTGCGCCCGTCGTTGTCCGCGTCCGCGCCGATCTCCTGCCAGGTGGTCGGAATGAACTGCATCGGCCCGATCGCGTGGTCGAAGGTGGCGTCCTTGTCGAGCGCGCCGCGGTCGGTGTCGATGATCCGCATCCGGCCGCCGTTGCCGTCCAGCGGCTCACCGATGATCTCCGGCAGTGCCCTGCCGTCCTGTCCCAGCCGGGCGTCGTTTGCCGAGCCGTGCCCCGACTCGACCTGACCGATCGCGGCAAGCGTGGTCCAGCTCAACGCGCAACTGCGGTTGGTCTGGGCGAGCACCAGCTCGGCGTAGCCGTACGCCTGCATGGCGACCGGCGGGACACCGACCCTGGCGCCGACCTGCTGGGCCCAGCTGGCCAGAGCGTCCGAGGGGCGTCCGCCGACCACCGGCGGAACGACCGGGCCGGTCGGGAATCCGCCGGTGGGGAACCCACCCGTCGGCCCGCCGGTGGGTACGCCGCCACTGGGCAGGGCGGTGGGCAGCCCGCCGGAGGGCAGGCCGAGCGGCGGAGGGGCGGCGGTGGGCGTCTCGGACGAGTCGGCCGCGACCGGTCGGGGGGCGCGGACGGTGGCCGGCACGAGCAGCGCGCCCGCCGCGGCGGTCGCCGCCACCAGGGCCAGCAGGAACACGCCGGGCAGGGTGAGCCGGCCACTGGGCCGGCGGGCCCAGGCCCGGGTCGCCCGGGCGGCGGTCGTCGCGGCCTGGCGCGGCGGCGGCAGTCGTACGGCGTGCGCGAATGGCACCCGGCGACGCCGCCCGGGATCGGTGACCGCCGGGACGGGTGTGGTGTCCACAGTGGTCACCGTCAGGTCCGTCGCCGGGGCGGTTACCGCGGTCTCGCTCGTCGACGTCCCCGCCGCGGCGGCGTCGGGTCCGGTGGTCGCCCTCGTCGGCTCCGGCTCGCCGCTCGGCTTGACGGGCTCCGGCTCACCGCTCGGCGCGTCGGCCGTCGGGGAGGTGGAGGGGCTGGTGGTGGAGCCGCCGCTCAGCCAGGGACGGCGGGGGCGGGGCACCGCTCTCGGCGCCGGGTCGGGCGCGGCCCCCGAGCCTTCCAGCGGGCCGTCCAGCGGCGCGGACGGTCGCAGCGGTCGTACTCGCATTTTGTCCTCGCCGTCCACCACCCGTCGAGTATTACCCATGCCCCGCCAGGCGTCAGGTCCACGTACCCTGATGGCATGCCCCGGTACGAGTTCCGATGCCGCGCCTGCGGCGACACCTTCGAGGTCAACCGTCCAATGGCGGCAGCCGGCGAGCCGGCGACCTGCCCGCAGGGGCACGCCGACACGGTCAAGCTTCTCTCCGCGGTCGCGGTCACCGGCCGGGGCGCGGGCGGTTCGTCCGGTGGCGCCGCGGCCCCGGGCGGGGGCGGTTGTTGCGGCGGCTCCTGCGGTTGCTGATCCGGCCGATTCGCCGCCGTCTGGTGGGCTGCCCTTGCCGGGAACGGGTTCGAGTGGCACTTTGAGGCGGCACCGGGCCGGCCGTTCTCACGATGCGTGACCGCTCGGACTCAGGCAGCATGAACCCGACGTCACGGGCGGAGGTTCCACGCATGTCGCCACGGATCCAGCTCCCGAGCGGTTGGGTGACCTTCGTGTTCACCGACATCGAGGGCTCGACCCGGCTGGCCCAGCTGCTCGGCCCGGACTACCGCCCGGTGCTCGCCGAGCACCGCCGGCTGCTGCGCCGGACGCTCGCCTGCACCGGCGGCGCGGAGCTGCTGACCGAGGGCGACTCGTTCTTCCTGGCCTTCGACGACGCGACGGCGGCTCTGACCGCCTGCCTGACCGCGCAGCGGGCGTTGGCGAGCCACGACTGGCCCACACCGGACGCCGCGCCCCGGGTGCGGATGGGCCTGCACACCGGCTACGCGGAGCCGCGCGACGGGGAGTACGCGAGCCCCGAGGTGCACCGCGCGGCCCGGGTGGCCGCCGCGGCGCACGGCGGGCAGGTGCTGTGTTCGGCGTCGACCGCTCGCCGCGCCGACCCGCTGCCCGCCGGTGCCACCCTGCTCGACCTGGGCCTGCACCGGCTGCGCGGGTTCGACGACCGGGAGCGGCTGTTCCAGCTTGTCGCGCCGGGCCTGGAGCGGCAGTTCCCCCGACCTCGCACCGCCGACGCGGTGGCGCACAACCTGCCGACGCAGGTGACCTCCTTCGTGGGCCGGCAGGCCGAGCGCGTCGAGCTGGGCCTGCTTGTGGAGCGGCACCGCCTGGTCACCGTGCTGGGTGCCGGCGGCGCGGGCAAGACCCGGCTCGCGGTGGAGCTGGCCAGCGGTGTGGTCGAGGCGTACCCGGACGGGGTGTGGTTCGTCGACATCGCCTCGGTGACCGACCCGGGGTTGGTGGCTTTCGCCATCGCCGCCGTGCTCGGGCTGCGACCGGAGCCGGGCCGCCCGATGCTGGACACCCTCGTCGAGTACGCGGCCGGCCGCCGGATGCTTGTCGTGCTGGACACCTGCGACACGCAGCCGGCGGCGTGCGCGGAGGTCATCGCGCGGCTGCTCTCCGGTGGGGGAGGCGTACGGGTTCTGGCGACCAGCCGCGAGTCGTTCAGCCTGCCCGGCGAGGTGGTGTGGCGGATTCCGCCGCTCTCGGTGGACCCGCGCGCCGACGGCGCGGAGAGCGACGCGGTGGCGCTGCTGCTGGACCGTACGGCGGCGGCGCGGGGTGGTCGGCAGCCGGAAGCCGCCGAGTCGGCCGACCTGCGCCGGGTGGTGCAGCGGCTCGACGGGCTGCCTCTCGCCATCGAGTTGGCGGCGGCTCGGCTGCGGGTGCTGTCCGTCGGTCAGCTCGCCGAGCGGCTGGACGACGTGCTCGGCACGTTGGACGCCGGCCGGGAGGATCCGGACCCGCCGCCGGTCGAGCGGGGTTGGTCGGGCAACCAGCAGGACACCGTGGACCTGGTGGCGGCGGCGGCCGGGGCGTCACCGCCGACGCCGGCGAGCAGGGCGGTGCAGCGCTCGGCCACCGAACGGCACCTGACCATGCAGGCCACCGTCACCTGGTCGTACCGCACGTTGGGGCCTCGGGCGGCCCGGCTGCTGCGCTGGCTGGCGGTCTTCGCCGGCCCGGTGGACCTGGCGACCGTGGAGTGGCTGCTGGGCGACGACCCGTTGGATCCCCTGTCGGTGCTTGTGGACAAGTCGATGGTGTTGGCCGAGCCGCGGGCTGCCGGCAGTACGTACCGGATGCTCGACCCGATCCGGGCGTACGCGGCGCGGCGGCTGGCCGAGGCGGGCGAGGAGCAGGCCGCCCGGGACCGGCACGTGGCCTGGTCGGCGCACGCGTTGGAGCGGGCGCACCTCGGCCCGGACGGCCGCCCCGTGACGCTGTCGCTGTACACCCTGGACCCGCTGGCCGGGGAGTTGCGGGCGGCGTTGCGGTGGTCCGCCACCGGTGGCAGCGCCCGAGCGGGTCTCGGTCTGGCCGGTGGACTGGACCACTGGTGGCGTGAGCGGGGCCTGGCCCGGGAGGGTCGGTTGTGGCTGTTCCGGTTGTACGGGCGGATCGCGGAGACCGGTGAGCGGATTCCGGAGGCTGAGCTGGCGGCGGCGTACCACATGCACTCGCTGCACGCCGGCGCGGACGGCGAGTTCGCCGAGGAGTTGCGCTTCTCCCAGCGGGCGGAGGCGGCGGCCCGGCAGGCCGGCGACGCCGGGCTGCTGGCGCGGGTGCTCGCCGGTCGTGCGGCGCCGCTTGTCGACATGAGTCAGTTCGCCGAGGCGGAGCGGGTGTGCCGGGAGGTCATCGACTGGGCGCACGGGCAGGACGTGGTCGGCGAGGCGTTGTTCGCGGTGTTCAGCCTGGCCGAGCTGCTGTGGCGAAGGGGTGCGCTGGCGGAGGCCGCGGACCTGCTGGGGGCGGTGCGTCCGGTGGAGGCGGCCCGGCCGGTGGAGCGGGGTCGACGTTCGGTGGACATGCTGCTCGGGATGGTCGCGTTGGCCCGGGGCGACGTGATCGCCGCGCACGAGCATCTGCTTGTGGCCTTGCGGTCCCGGATGGGGCACGGCTATCACGGCGGTGCGTGCGACACGTTGAACGCGATCGCGGTGCGTTGCGCGGCCGGCGGGGACCGGCTGACCGCGGCCCGGCTGTTCGGGGCGGCGCAGGCCACCCGGGCGAGCATGCGGGCGACGCCGGGAATCTACGGCGGCTACTGGGCCGAGCAGCAGGCGGAGCTGCGCGCCGCGTTGGGCGACGCGGCGTTCGACGACGCGTACGGCGAGGGCGCCGAGTTGGGGTTGGACGAGGCGGCCGCGCTGGCGCTCGACGTGGAACATCCGGATCTGGCCGCGGATTCGACCCGCTTCAGTACCGGCCTGTCCCAGCCGACCCCCCGTCGTCCCGCCGACCCGGACCGCCATCCGGCAACCCGAACCGAACGCGCCTAACCCCTCCCTGCCCCGCCCCCGCCTCTGTTGATCAAGAGGTTTGCGTCAGGAAACGGGCTTCCGATGACGCAAACCTCTTGATCAACGGCGGGGTCAATGGGGGGAGGGGAGGGGGTCAGGCGCGGGCGGCTTTGGCTTCGGCTTCGGCCTTCATGCGGGCGGCGCGGTCGATGTCGGCCTGCTGCACTGCGGCTACCGAACCGAAGATGCTGACCGCCTGGTAGTAGGTCCAGGCCAGGCTGTAGCAGGCCGGCCGGACGACCGAGTTGTACGTGGTGCAGACCCGCTTCAGGTCCGCGTAGAAGGCGCTGTCGAGGCGTGACTTGTTGGCCGGGAACTGGCCGACGGCCTTGTAGTTGCGGTAGCCGAAGTCGTGCCGGTAGCAGCCCAGGTTGAAGGTGAACCCGAGCGGGTTGTCCGGGCTGGACGAGCAGTAGTCGGTGGACCAGTTGAAGTTGTACTCGGCCCACGGTGCCCGGTTGACCCGGGCGTTGTTCCAGGAGTTGTAGCTGGACGCGCTGGTCTGGGTCCAGCTGGACAGCACCGACAGCTTCTCGGCGGGGGTCACGGCGGCGGCGGGGGAGGCGATGGCGAGTGTGGCGAGCAGCGCGAGCGCGCCCGAGGTGAGCAGGGTGGCGAGACGTCGGGGCACGGGTTACCTCCGCGGGGTGAGCGGCTGGGACGGAAGTTACCGGCGGGTCACCGGGATGTCGATCAGTGTCGATCAACTGATCAACCAGGTGGTACGTGTCTCGCCAACTATTGGTGACATGGGTTGAAACAGACGAATGCCCCGGACGCGTGGGGCGCCCGGGGCATTCGGAGAGAGCGTCAGCGCAGGCTGAACGCCGGCGGGCTGGGGCGGCTCTCGTTGGCCGACCGGTCAAGCGCGGTCACCAGGTAGGTGTAGCGCTGGCCGGGCTGGGCCGAGGTGTCCACCCACGACTGTGCCGCGCCGGGCACGGCCCGGACGGTGTCGACCAGGTGCGTGGCGTCGGCGGTGGCGCACCGACCGGGGATCGAGGTGCCGTCGAACCGGTAGATCGCGTACGAGGTGGCCGTACCGAACGGTCCGACGCCGTCGGCGGGCTGACGCCAGGTGAGGCGTACCCCGTCGGCCTGCCGGGTGGCCTTGGTGACCACCGGGAAGAGCAGCGGCCGGGCCGGAAGGTGCGGCATGGCCGGCACCAGCGCGGGGCGCGAGTAGTGCTCGGCGGCGTAGATGTCGGTGGCGCCGAGCCGGTTGGCCCGCACCTGCACGGCGGAGAAGTGCACGTTGCCCTGCACCTCCGGGTACGACCGGTTGAGCGTCAGGTGGTCGGACAGCTCACGCGGGTTCTGCCAGAACGGCCCGTACGCCGGGTCGCCGCTCTTGTAGTCGGCCTGGCCGATGTAGAGCTGCACGCGGGTGCCGCGCACCGTCTCGGCCCACCACGGCACGAGCCGCGCGTAGTCGGCCGCCGGGTACTGGCCGATGTACCAGTAGAGCTGCGGCACCACGTAGTCGATCCACTCCTGCTTGACCCACTTGCGGGTGTCGGCGGAGATGATGTCGTACGACTGGCTGCCGGTGGTGTCCGAGCCGAGCGGGTCGGCGGTCTTGTTGCGCCAGATGCCGAACGGGCTGACGCCGAACTTCACCCACGGCTTCGCCGCCTTGATCTTGCCGTTCATCTCCTGGATCAGCAGGTTGATGTTGTCCCGCCGCCAGTCCGCCCGGTCGGTGAAGCCCCGGTTGTACGCGGCGAAGGTGGCGTCGTCGGGCACCTGGTAGGTGCCGCTCGGGTAGGGGTAGAAGTAGTCGTCGAAGTGCACGCCGTCGATGTCGTACCGCTTGACGGCGTCCATCATCGCGGTCTGCACGAACTCGCGTACCTCGGGAATGCCGGGGTTGTAGTAGAGCCGGCTGCCGGCGACGCCCGCCGGCGGGTAGGCGAAGGTCCAGTCCGGGTGCTGCCGGGCCGGGTGGTCGGGGGCGAGCTGGGTGAGGTCCGCTCCCGCGCCGCCGGGGGCCGGCATGGAGACGCGGTACGGGTTGAACCAGGCGTGGAACTCCAGGTTGCGCTTGTGCGACTCGGCGACCAGGAAGGCCAGCGGGTCCCAGCCGGGGTCCTGGCCCCGGACGCCGGTCAGGTACTCGGACCACGGCTCGTACGGCGACGGCCAGAGCGCGTCGGCGGTCGGCCGGACCTGCACCACGACGGCGTTGTGGTTCAGCCGCTCGGCGAGGTCGAGCAGTTCGCGGTACTCGGCCTGCTGGGCGGCGATCCGGTCGGGGCTGGTCTGGGACGCCTTGCTGGGCCAGTCGATGTTCACCACCGACGAGATCCACATGGCCCGGAACTGCCGCTTCGGCGTGGCCGGGTCGGTGACGCAGTTGGTGGTGGTGGTGGAAGGTGCGGCGCTCGCGGGGGCGGCGGCCGCGAGCGTGGCGAGCAGGGCTGTGGCCAGCCCGGCGGCCGCGAGGCGAGTTGCCTTCATGCGGTGTGTCCCTTCGTTGGGGCTCCCGTGTGATCAGCGCGGCACGTTCGGCAAGATTCGCCGACAGCTATCTACCGCTGGTAGGAAATTTTCACACTCGGCCGGTAACCGCAAGGGGTCGTGGTTGACCATTCCCGCCACTGGGTAGCAACGTCGGTCACCGGCCGCCACAGGGTGGTCGCACGGTGGTGGGAGGGGTGAGCGCATGTCCGTGCTGCGCACAAAACCGATCAAGGACGTGATAGCTCAGGGCGAGGCGGACGGCAGCGACGGCCAACTGGGACTGAAGCGACGGCTCGGTGCGGTAGACCTGACCGGCTTCGGCATCGGCATCGTGATCGGTACCGGCATCTTCACCCTCACCGGTATCGAGGCCCGCGACAGCGCCGGCCCGGGCGTCGTGATCTCCTTCGCCATCGCCGGCGTGGTCGCCCTGCTCGCCGCCCTCTGCTACGCCGAACTGGCGTCGAGCGTGCCGACCGCCGGCAGCGCCTACACCTACGCGTACGCGACGATGGGCGAGATCGTCGCCTGGATCATCGGCTGGGACCTGCTGCTGGAGTTCGCGCTCGGCGCCGCCGTGGTGGCCCGAGGCTGGTCCGGCTACCTCGCCGAACTGCTCGACCTGCCGACCCGCTGGTTCGGTGAGGAGGGCAGCACCGTCAACATCGGCGCCATCGCCATCGTGCTGATCCTCGGCATCGTCGCGATCGTCGGCATCCGTGAGTCCGCCCGGATCACCAACCTGCTGGTGCTGGTCAAGGTGGCCATCTGCGTGTTCGTGGTGGTCGCCGGCCTCTTCTTCGTCAAGGCCGCCAATCTCACCCCGTTCATCCCGCCCGCCGAGCCCGCCGGCAGCGGCGACGACGGCATCAAGCAGCCCGTCACCCAGGCGCTGTTCGGGCTGGAGCCGTCGGTCTTCGGCTTCGTCGGGGTGCTCAGCGCCGCAGCCGTGGTCTTCTTCGCGTACACCGGCTTCGAGGCCGTGGCCAACCTGGGCGAGGAGACCCGCAAGCCCAAGCGCGACCTCACCCTGGGCCTGCTCGGCACCCTGCTGATCTCCACAGTGCTCTACATCGGCGTCTCGCTCGTGGTGGTCGGCATGGTGCCGTACACCGAGATCGACCGGGGTGCCCCGATCGCGTCGGCCTTCGAGTCGGTCGGCGCGGGCTGGGCCGCCGTGCTGGTCTCCATCGCCGCGGTAGCCGGCCTGACCAGCGTCATCCTGGTCGACCTGGTGGCGATGGGCCGGATCGGGTTCGCCATCGCCCGAGACGGGCTGATCCCGCCCTCGATCGCGAAGGTGCACCCGCGCTGGGGCACCCCGTACCGGATCTCGGCGATCATGACGGTGGCGGTCGCGCTGCTGGCCGGCTTCCTGCCGCTCTCCGCCCTCGCCGACCTGGTCAGCATCGGCGCGCTCTGCGCGTTCGTGCTCGTCTCGATCGCGGTGCCGATCCTGCGTCGCAAGCGCCCCGACCTGGAGCGCCCGTTCCGGGTGCCGTTCTCCCCGGTGCTGCCGATCGTCTCCGCGCTTGCCTGCTTCTACCTGATGCTGAACCTGTCGGTGGAGACCTGGCTGCGGTTCCTGGCCTGGATGCTGCTCGGCGCGGTCATCTACTTCGGCTACGGCCACCGCCGCAACCGGCTGGCCCAGCACGAACCGGCGGTCGCCCCGCCGCCGCGCGAGCCGACCGCCGACAGCTGACGTGTAAGGAAGGGCCCCTTGCAATCGCGTAGCGATTGCAAGGGGCCCTTCCTTACACGCATCACGGACGCCGCTGAGATCCGGCGGTCGGACCCTTGACCACCGGCCTGCCGTCGACCCAGGTCACCTCGTCCAGCCACACCTGGCGGCCGGGGTCGGTGCTGCCCTCCTGGCCGGGAGGCCAGGCGTGGTACAGCAGCCAGGTGCGGCCGTCCTTGACCACCATCGACGCGTGGCCGGGGCCGGAGGCGGCCTCGTTGCTCCTCAGGATCGGGTTCTCGGTGGCCTTCACACACGGGCCGGTCGGGCCCTCGCAGACCGCGTAACCCTCGGCGTACTCCGCCCGGTCGTACGCGTTGGCGGCGAAGAAGAGCAGCAGCCGGCCGTCCTGACGGTGGAAGAACGGCCCCTCGATCAGGGTGCCCTCCCACGGCTCGGTCTGCTTCAGCAGCTTCGTCGGCTCGCCCACAAGGGTCAGGCCGTCGTCGGCGAGGCGCTGCGACCAGAGCCAGGTGTCCACCCCGATCGCGTTGCCGTCGTTCTTCCACAACAGCCACAGACTGCCGTCGGTGTCCCGGAAGGGGCTGGCGTCGATCGCCCCGCCCAGCTCGGCCTGGCAGATCAGCGGACCGTCCGCGTCGTCGGAGTACGGCCCCTGTGGCGCGCTCGCCACCGCCCGCCCGACGCACTGCCGCCCGGACTCCCGGCCGGCGACCGTGTAGTAGAGCAGGAACCTGTCCGGCGCGAGCTCGATGGCCTCGGGCGCCCAGGTCTTTCCGGCGTCCGCCCACGCCGGCAGCGTCGGCAGGGCATCCCCGGCCTCGGTCCAGTCGACCAGGTCGGTCGAGGTGAGCACCGGGACGTTGCGGCCCTGCGAGTTGGTGTGGAACAGGTACCAGGTGTCGCCCACCCGGATCGCCTGCGGATCCGGGGCGTCGGTGCGTACGACCGGGTTGGTGAACATGCTGGAGTCGCTCCCGCCGCTCGTGGTGGCTGTGGGTCGGGCGTCGTCGGCGCAGCCCGACGCGAGCAGCGCGGCGGCGATGATGATCGCCGCCGCGCCGCCGCGCCAGGTCCTCGTGCGGGTCACCCCTTCAGACCGCTGCGGGAGACGCCCTGGATGATGTGCCGCTGCGCCAGGACGAAGAGGATCAGCACCGGCAGGCTGGCCAGCACCGCACCCGCCATGATCACCGGATAGTCGGTGACGTACGAGCCCTGGAGCAGGCCCAGGCCGGGCGGCAGGGTGAGCTTCTCCGGGCTGAACAGCACGAAGATCGGCCAGAGGAAGTCGTTCCAGTTGGTGAGGAACGACAGCACGGCCAGGGTGGCGAGCGCCGGCTTGGACAGCGGCAGCACCACCTTGTAGAAGATCTGCCACTGGTTGGCGCCGTCGAGGGTGGCGGCCTCCTCCAGTTCGTTCGGCAGGGAGAGGAAGAACTGCCGCAGGAAGAACACCCCGAACGCACTGGCCGCGCCGGGCACCACGACCACGGCGAGGGTGTCGATCCAGTTGAGCTGGTCGACGATCAGGAAGTTCGGGATGATCAGCGACGTCGGCGGGATGAACAGCGTCCCGACGATCAAGGCGAAGGTCACCCCGCGCCCGCGGAACCGCAGCCGGGCCAGGGAGTACGCGGCCATCGAGGCGGTCACCAGCACCAGCAGCGAGTGCAGCGTGGCGGCCACCATGCTGTTGAGGAACCAGCGCAGCACCGGGTTCGCCGAGTTGTTCATGATCTGCTCGTAGCCGTAACCGGAGAGCGGGTTCGGCAGCCAGCTCGGCGGGATCTCCTGCGCTGCCGTGTAGGTCTTCAGCGAGGTGATGACCATCCACACCAGCGGGGTCAGGAAGACCAGGGTCAGCGCGACCAGGATCGCGTAGAACACGACCCGGCGCGCCCCCCGGGCGGAGCCGTCGGTGGTCGGCGTGGGCGTCGTCATGGCGGTCCCCTCAGTCTTCCCGGTAGCGGAAGAGGCGGAAGTTGGCGATGCTCACGACCGCCAGGAGCAGGGCGAACACGATGCTCATCGCGGCGGCGCGACCCGCGTCGTTGTCCCGCAGACCCTCCTCGACGATGAACCACACCACCGTGCGGGTCTCCGTGCCGGGCGCACCCTGGGTGATCAGGAACGACTGGCCGAACATGTTCGCCGAGGCGAGCACGGTCGTGGTGATCACGAAGAGCAGGACCGGGCGCAGACCGGGCAGGGTGACGTTGCGGAACCGCTGCCACGCGCTGGCCCCGTCCATCCGGGCCGCCTCGTACAGCTCCGGGGAGATGTCCTGGAGGCCGGCCAGGTAGATCACCGCGTTGAACCCGGAGGTCCACCAGACGGTCACCCCGACCAGGGAGATCCACGCCCACGGCATGTTCGTCACCCACGGGGTGTCCGCCGGCAGCCCGACCACCCCGAGGAGCCGGTTGACCAGGCCCAGGTTGGCGTCGAGCAGGAACCGCCAGAGCAGGCCGATCACGGCCACACCCAGCACGTACGGCGCGAAGTAGATCGCCCGGAAGAACGTCCGCCCCGGGAACGAGCGGTTCAGCAGCAGCGCCAACCCCAGCGGTACGACCACCAGCAGCGGCACCGACAGCACCGTGAAGATCGCGGTGGCCCGTACGCTCCGCCACCAGTCGCCGTAGATGGCGGAGTCGCTGGAGAACAGCTCCTTGTAGTTGTCCAGCCCGACGAACGGCCGGTTGGGTAGCTGGAAGTCCCACTGGTGCACGCTCAGCCAGAGGCCGAGAACGATCGGCAGCAGCCCGAAGACCCCGAACAGGACCAGGTACGGGGCGAGGAACAGGTATGGCGTCGCCCGTCCGGTCCGGCCCGCCGAGGCCCGGCGGGCTGCGTTGGCCGCCGGGGGCGGCGCGTCAGCGCGCGCCGCCCCGACCTCGATCACGTCCGCCACGGGTTATCAGCTCCCGTACTTCTTGCGGTTGTCCTCGAGCTGCTTGTTGGCCTTGGCGACACCGTCGTCGAGGGCCTGCTTGGGCGACTTCTTGCCGAGCGCGGCCTCGTTGAACGAGTCGTAGAAGGTCGTGATGACCTCGCCCAGCCCGGGTGCCGCCGGCGGGAAGGCCGCGTACTCCAGCTCGGGGGCGAGCGACGAGATCTCCGGCAGCGCCTTGAACTCGGCGCCCTCGCGGACGTCCTTGCGGGCCGGGATCTGACCGCCCTTGGCCCAGTCCAGCGAGTGCTGGCTCAGCCAGTTGATGAAGACCTTCGCGCCGGAGACCTTGTTGGCGTTGTTGGCCCGCTGCTTCACGATCGTGAAGTTGTGCGAGTTGGCCCAGGCCGCCGGCTTGCTGCCGATCTGCGGCAGGGGAGCGACGCCCCACTGCACCTCGGGGCTCTTCTTCAGGTCGTTGATCTGCCAGATGCCGTTCCAGGTGAACGCGTTCTTGCCGCTCTTGAACGACAGGTAGTCGGCGTCCTGGCCGACGTTCGCCGGCGAGTGACCCTGCTTGATCATGTCGACCAGCCAGGTGCACGCCTCGACCGCCGGGTCGGAGTTGAACGTCGCCTTGGCCACCTCGGCGTCGAACAGGGTGCCACCCCACTGGTTGAGCAGGGAGTAGAAGGTCATGCCGCCGGTGAACTGGAACGGGCTGACCCAGAAGCCCTGCACGCCCGACTTCTTCAGCTCGACCAGGGCCGCCATGTAGTCGTCCCGGGTGGCCGGCGGCTTGTTCGGGTCGAGGCCGGCCTTCTGCATGACGGCCTTGTTGTAGTAGAAGCCGAGCGGGTGCATGTCCAGCGGGATGCCGTACCGCTTGTTGTTGTAGAGGCCGCCCTTCCACACGGTGGGGGCGAAGTCCGACTCGGAGAGCTCCAGGTTCTTGGCCACGTCGTCCAGCTCGGTGATCACGCCACGGGCGGCGAAGGTCGCGAGCTGGTCCATGTGCATGACCGCGATGTCCGGGCCGTTGCCGCTGGAGGCCGCGCCGGGGAGCTTGGCGTAGTAGTCCTCCCACTGGTACGTGGCCACCGACACGGCGATGTTCTGGTGTTCGGTGTTGAACTGGTTCACCAGCGTCTTGAAGATGTCGCCGTCGCCGCCGGTGAAGCCGTTCCACAGCTTCAGGTCGACCTTGGGACCGGTGTACTCCTTGCCACCGTTGCCGGCGGCCGGCCCGGAGGCGTCGTCGTCGCCTCCGCCGCAGCCGGCGAGGGTCAGGGTGGCCGCGGCACCAAGTCCGAGACCGAGGCCGAGCAGGCGCCGCCGGCTCATGTCGTTCTGGATCATGCTGGTATCTCTCCTTGGAGGGGGACGGAATGAATTGTGCCTGCTCAAGCCCGGTACGACCTCAGGCGCTGGTCGGGCCGAACCGCAGCACGCTCCAGGACACGGCGGGCAGGCGCACGGTGCACCGGCCGCCGTCGGGGGTGGGGGTGGGCAGTTCCCGGGGCGTCACCCGGTCGGGCTCGGCCTCGGTGTTGGTCGCCGCCGGGTCGGACCCGGCGGCGATGCTCTGGAAGGAGTAACCGGATAGTCCTGGCAGGCCGCGCAGGTCGATGTCCAATGCGAGGTCCGTCTGGTCCCGGTTGACCGCGAAGACCGTCAGCTCGCCGGTCTCCTCGTCGTGCACGGCTACGGTGTCGAGCACCGGCACGTCCCCGTACTTCTTCGTCTCGTAGCGCGGCGACACCGGCTCGGTGCGCAGCACGGTGCCGCGGGCGTACCTGGCGGTCAGCGCGAACGGGTGGAAGATGCTCTGCCGCCAGGCCGGGCCGCCGTTGCGGGTGCGGATCGGCGCGATCACGTTGGCCAGCTGGGCCTGGGCGGCGACCCCGACCCGGTCGGCGTGCCGCAGCAGGGTGATCAGCAGGTCGCCGACGACCACCGCGTCGACAGCCGTGAAGTCGTCCTCGATGAGGGCCGGTGCCTCGACCCAGCCGCGCCGGTCCAGGTCGGCCTGGAGGCGGGACTCGTACCAGACGTTCCACTCGTCGAAGGAGATCTTCAGCTTGCGCTTCTGCCGCTGCCGGGCGGCCACGTGGTCGGCTGTCGCGACGACCTCGGTGATGAAGTTGTCCATGTCGACGGCGGAGGCCAGGATGCTTGCCTGGTCACCGTCGGACGGGTCGTAGTAGGTGTGCGCCGAGATGTAGTCGACGTGCTCGTAGGTGTGCTCCAGCACGGTCGCCTCCCATGCGGCGAACGTGGGCATCCGTCGGTTGGAGCTGCCGCAGGCGACCAGGCTGATCGACGGGTCGATCATCTTCATCGCGCGGGCGGCCTCGGCGGCGAGCCGGCCGTACTCGTCGGCGGTCTTGTGGCCGACCTGCCACGGCCCGTCCATCTCGTTGCCCAGGCACCACAGCCGCACCCCGTACGGGTCCTCGGCGCCGTGCTTGCGCCGGAGGTCGGACAGCTCGCTGCCGCCCGGGTGGTTGGCGTACTCCAGCAGGTCCAGGGCCTCCTGCACGCCGCGGGTGCCGAGGTTGACCGCCATCATGGGTTCCACGCCGGCCGCGGCGGCCCAGGTCATGAACTCGTCCAGCCCGAACGCGTTCGTCTCGATCGTCTTCCAGGCCAGGTCGAGTCGGCGCGGCCGGTCGCCGACCGGGCCGACCCCGTCCTCCCAGCGGTAGCCGGAGACGAAGTTGCCGCCCGGGTAGCGGACCACTGAGACGCCCAGCTCGCGGGTCAGCTCCAGCACGTCGCGGCGCAGGCCGCGGGAGTCGGCGTCGGGGTGGCCGGGCTCGTAGATGCCGCCGTAGACGCATCGACCCATGTGCTCGACGAAGGAGCCGAAGAGGCGTCGGTCGGCCGGCCCGATCGAGAAGGCCGGGTCGATCGTCAGTTGCGCGGTCCGCAAGGGGTGCCACCTTTCCTCAGTGCCGGTGCCTGGTGACCGCAGTCACCGCCCACCTGGTGTCCACCGTTTGTACAACGTTGTAGGCAACGTTGTAAAGAGCTGTTCACGAGGTATGGTGCGCTGGGTTACATCGGGGAGGGTGCGACGTGCGGCACAGGCTCAAGGACGTGGCCGAACGGGCCGGCGTGTCGGTCAAGACCGTTTCGAACGTGGTGAACGGCTATGTCCACGTCCGGCCGGACACCCGCGCCCGGGTCGAGGAGGCCATCGCCGAACTCAACTACCGGCCCAACCTCTCCGCCCGGCACCTGCGCAAGGGGCGCACCGGCGTGATCGCCCTGGCCGTACCGGAACTGGACATCCCGTACTTCGCCGAACTCGCCCGCCACGTGGTGACCGCCGCCGCCGACTACGGCTGGACCGTGCTGATCGACCAGACCGGCGGCGGGCGGGAGCAGGAACGGGTGGTCGCCTCCGGCATCACCGACCACCTGATCGACGGGCTGATCTTCAGCCCGCTCGCCCTCACCGCGGAGGACCTGGCCAGCCTGGACGGCACACCCATGGTGCTGCTCGGCGAGCGGGTCGACCACGGCCCCGCCGACCGCGTGGTGATCGACAACGTCGGCGCGGCCCGGGAGATCACCAGCCACCTCGTCAGCCTCGGTCGCCGTCGGATCGCGGCCGTCGGCTCCCAGCGCACCGACGAGGGCGCCAGCGCCCGACTGCGGCTGGCCGGCTACGCAGACGCGCTGCGCGCCGCCGGGCTGGATTACGACGAAACCCTCGTGGCGCCCGCGCCGGCCTGGCACCGCGCCGACGGCGCGGCCGCGATGCGCGGCCTGCTCGCCTCCGGGGTACGCCCCGACGCCGTCTTCTGCTTCAACGACACCCTCGCCCTCGGTGCCCTGCGGGCGCTGCACGAAGCCGGCCTGCGGGTGCCCGAGGACGTGGCGGTGGTCGGCTTCGACGACATCGAGGACGGCCGCTTCTCGATCCCGACCCTGAGCACCGTCGCCCCGGACAAGGCGCAGATCGCCCGGTTGGCAGTCGAGCTGCTGGCCAACCGCCTGGACGGCGACCGCACCGCCCCGGCGAGAGAACTCTCCGCCCCCTACCGCCTGGAGTTCCGGGAATCCACCCGGACCCCCTAGTCGAAGAAGCGGGCCAGGTGGGAGTTCGGAGCCGGGTCGGCGTCGGCGGGCAGCGGAGTCAGGTCCGCGAAGATCGAGGCGCCGTCGCAGCCGGCGTGCAGCGGATACCAGCGCGGGGTGCCCGGCGGCCGGAGCTGACAGATCCCCTTGAACGTCTGCACGTCCATCAGCCGGACGTGGGTCGGGTCCGCGACCGCGTTCACGTGCCCCCACCACGGGCTCATCACGTGCAGCACGCCACCCGGGCGCAGCACCCGGTGGCACTCGTCGACCAGCGGCAGGAAGTCGATCAGGTGCTCCAGGATGTGCACCGCGAACAGGACGTCCACCGAGTTGTCGGCAAGCGGCAGTGAGCCGGACAGGTCCGCCACCGCGTTCACCCCCGGCGCCGGGTAGATGTCCAGCCCCAGGTTGCTCGACCACTGCTTGGTCGGCCCGCAACCCAGGTCCACCACCACCGGCTCCCGGCCGCCGACGCCGACCCGGCACCAGACGCCGTAGACCCCGGCCAGCCGCCCCACCAGGTCGCGGACCAGCCGCAGGTCGGCCGGCTCGGCCACCTCGCCGCTGAGATGGGCGACGCCCCGGTCGAACCGTACGTCCACGGTCAGATCGCGCAGCCTGTCGTCGTGCCGGACCTGGTCCGCCCACGCCTGCGCGAGGAACTCGTCGATCGCCCGCAGCCGGTCGGCCGAGGGCGGAGTCTGTGCCAAAGCGACCATTCGGGCCACCTCCCGCCGCGCGTTACCCGCATTCGCGCCCGGTATGCCCAGCTCGTCCACCCGGCGGGGTCGGCGCGTCGCCGGCTGACGCACCCGAACCCCGCGCGGGGCGGTTTCCTCGACGAGCCGTATACCTGTGCGTCATAGATATGACTCCCAGGTATACGCACCTACGGCACCACTGGCCCCGCGGACGGCCCTGTCGGCCCCGCGCCGGCTCAGCCGGACAGGGTGCGACGGCTGCCGCGCATCCGCTGGCGCGGTTGCGGGGCTGCGGACTTCGGCCGCTTCAGGTGGTAGCGGTGCAACTCGTTGTTGCCGGGCAGGGACGGGTCCTCGCTCATCGCGACCAACTCCCAGCCCTGGTCACCGGCCCGGTTCAGGTGGGCCAGTGAGGTGTCGCCGTACGGCGTCACGTCGACCATCGAGCCGTCCGGGCCGTACCAGACGAAGACGACCTCCCAGCCGAGGTCGTTGGTCGCGGCCTGGCGCCGGCGGACCAGCAGGGCGTACTCCCACTTGAGCATGGCGTCATTCTCACCCCGCGCCGGCCCGCCGGCACGGATCAATCCTCGGCGATCCGCCCGCCGTCGACCCGCAGCCGCCGGTTCGTCTCGATGGCGGCCAGCATCCGCCGGTCGTGCGTGACCAGCAGCAGCGTGCCGGGGTAGCTGGCCAGCGCCGACTCGAGCTGCTCGATGGCCGGCAGGTCCAGGTGGTTGGTGGGCTCGTCGAGCACCAGCAGGTTGACGCCGCGCCCCTGGAGCAGGGCCAACGCCGCCCGGGTCCGCTCACCGGGGGAGAGGGTCGCCGCAGGTCGGGGCACGTGCGCCGCCCGCAGCCCGAACTTGGCCAGCAGGGTCCGCGCGTCCGCCGGCGACAGGTGGGGTACGGCCGCCTGGAACGCGTCGATCAGCGGGGCGTCGCCGAGGAACAACCCCCGGGCCTGGTCCACCTCGCCCACCACCACGCCCGGCCCGAGCGAGGCGGTGCCCTCGTCCAACGGCAGCCGTCCCAGCAGCGCGGCCAGCAGCGTGGACTTGCCCGAGCCGTTCGCCCCGGTCACCGCCACCCGGTCCGCCCAGTCGATCTGGAGGTCCACCGGGCCGAGAGTGAACCCGCCACGGCGTACCACCGCACCTCGAAGCGTGGCCACGACGGCGCCGGCGCGGGGTGCGGCGGCGATCTCCATCCGCAGCTCCCACTCCTTGCGGGGCTCCTCGACCGTGTCCAGCCGTTCGATCAGCCGTTCGGTCTGCTTGGCCTTGGCGGCCTGCTTCTCGCTCGCCTCGCTCCGGAACTTGCGGCCGATCTTGTCGTTGTCGGTGGCCTTGCGGCGGGCGTTCCTCACGCCCTTCTCCATCCAGCCCCGCTGGGTGCGCGCCCGCGCCTCCAGGCCGGCCTTCGTGTCGGCGTACTCCTCGAAGTCCGCGCGGGCGTGCCGCCGCGCCACCTCGCGCTCCTCCAGGTACGCCGCGTAGCCGCCGCCGTAGTGGTTGACCTGCTGCTGCGGCAGGTCCAGCTCCACCACCCGGGTCACCGTGCGGGTCAGGAACTCCCGGTCGTGACTGACCAGCACCGTGCCGGCCCGCAGCCCCGTCACGAACTCCTCCAGGCGCTCCAACCCGGCCAGGTCCAGGTCGTTCGTCGGCTCGTCGAGCAGGAACACGTCGTACCGGCTGAGCAGCAACGACGCCAACCCCGCCCGCGCCGCCTGACCACCGGAGAGCCCGGTCGTCGGGTGGTCCAGGTCCACCGCGAGCCCCAGGTCGGCGCTCACCTGCTCGGCGCGTTCGTCCAGGTCCGCCCCGCCGAGGGCCAGCCAGCGCTCGAGCGCGTCCGCGTACGCGTCGTCCGCGCCCGCCGCCCCGGCGGTCAGCGCCTCGGTCGCCGCGTCCAGGGCCGCCTGCGCGGCGCTCACCCCGGTCCGGCGGGCCAGGAAGTCGCGTACCGTCTCGCCCGGCCGCCGCTCCGGCTCCTGCGGCAGGTGCCCCACGGTCGCCGTGGGCGGGCTGAGTCGCACGGTGCCGGCCTCGACCGGCAGCAGACCGGCGAGAGTACGCAGCAGCGTCGACTTGCCGGCCCCGTTCGGCCCGACCAGGCCGACCACGTCGCCGGGGGCGACCACCAGGTCCAGCCCGGCGAAGAGTGAACGGTCGCCGTGCCCGGCGGCCAGGTCCTTGACGATCATCGTGGCGCTCATCAGGACGGCAGCCTATCCGGCTGCCCGCATACGAACCGACGGCAGCGGGCAGACTCAACGACGTGGTGACCACACTGGCGATCGACTGCGGTGGCGGGGGCATCAAGGCGTCCGTGCTCGACGAGGCCGGCACGATGCGCGCCCGCCCGCTGCGGGTGCCGACGCCGTACCCGCTGCCGCCTGAGCTCTTCGTCCGGACCCTGCTCGATCTGGGCGGACGCCTGCCAACGGCGGACCGGCTGACCGTCGGCGTACCCGGGATGATCCGACACGGCGTGGTGGTCGCCACCCCGCACTACGTGACCCGCAGCGGCCCCCGCAGCCGGGTCGACCCGGACCTGCTCGCCGAGTGGTCCGGCTGGGACGCGCGCGGCGCCCTCGCCGACGCGTTCGGGGTGCCGGCGCTGGTGCTCAACGACGCCGAGGTGCACGGGGCGGGTGTGGTCGCCGGCACCGGCTGCGAGCTGGTGCTGACCCTGGGGACCGGGCTGGGCAGCGCCCTCTTCGACGGTGGGATCCTCGCGCCACACCTGGAGCTGTCGCACGCGCCGGTGCGCTGGGGCACCACCTACGACACGTACGTCGGGGAACCCGAGCGCCGCCGGCTCGGCGACGCATTCTGGTCACGCCGCATCCGGCAGGTGGTCGACGGGCTCCGCCCGGTGTTCCGCTGGGACCGGCTCTACCTGGGCGGGGGCAACTCGCGGCTGATCCGGCCCGAGCAACTCGCCCGGATGGGCGACGACGTGGTGGTGGTGCCCAACACGGCGGGGATCGTCGGTGGCGTCCGCGCCTGGGAGCTGGCCGCCGGCCGCCGGGAGGCCCGAACCTGACGCGATCTCGACCCCGGGAACAGTCGCCAAACGCCAGGTGTTGTGCCAGCGTCGGAACAGGTGACGGTACGACCCGAGGAGGTGGGCAGATGGATCTTCTGGCGGACTACCGGCGGGCGACCATGTTCTTCGAGACCGGTGACCCGAGCGGGGCGGCCCGCCTGCTGGAGCCGATCGTCGACGCCGAACCCGGCAACGCGGCGGTCCGGCAGCTGCTGGCCCGGGCGTACTTCCAGTCGGCCCAGCTCAACCGGGCCGAGGAGCACCTGCGGGAACTCGTCGACCGGGACCCGAGCGACCACTACGCGCACCACGTGCTCGGTCGGACGCTGGAGCGGCTGAACCGGCCCACCGACGCGCTGCGGCACCTGCGGATCGCCGCCGCCATGTACGCGGCGAACGACGACTACCGGGTGGCGCTGGAGCGGGTCGAGGCCCGCGTCGGCGGCACCCGCTGAACGCGAAACCGGTGACGGACGAGGGGCGGTCCTGCGGGGCCGCCCCTTCGTCGTCCGGCGGGCGACCCGACGGGGGTGCCTAGGATGGCGGGCATGGGACCTGACCGGCCGGGGGCTGCGGCATGAAGCTCAAGCTGGACCTGCACGACATCTTCAACAAGGGCCAGGACATCGACCGCGCGCTGCGCGGGATCATGGACGAGGCGGTGGCGAAGAAGGCCACCCTCGTGGAGATCATCCCCGGTAAGGGGTCGGGTCAGCTCAAGAAGCGGGTGCTGCGGTTCCTCGACCAGAAGGACGTCAAGCAGCTCTACCACCGGGTGGAGAAGGACTCGAAGAACTTCGGCCGCCTCTTCGTCCACTTCCGCTGGAAGTAGCGACGGCAGGGCATCTGACCTGCGCAGCAGACCCCTTCTAGGGCCGCTGATTCATGATCATGATGTGCCAGGCTGTCAAGGCGGCCCGCTTCGCAAGCCGCTCGCGCCGTCGAACCAGGGCCGGGCCGTTGGCCCGCCGCCGCGCCTCTGGCCTTCGGCCGCTAGCGCGCCGGTGTGAGCCCGCCGGCGGCGCGATATACGACAAAGCCCCGGGCCGTCGCTGATGGCAGCTTCGGGGCTGTTCGATGAATAGGCTGGTGATGGTCAGTACCGACGCGTCCGGCAGGGCCTTGGCCCCGTTTTCTGGAGGAGCTAGCCACCCATTGCCTGCCCTACAGGGGGACGTGCGGTGGCTAAATGTAGTAATTAAGGTCTCCGGTGTGGCGGACTAAACCACTCGGCAGGGAGCTGCTAGGCACCCACTCCGCAATTACGCCGTCGAGTGCGAATCCAACCATCATGCTCGGCATGACGAGCGCTTGCACAGCTCGCTGATATGAGGCTAGCTCCAAATGCTTCCGGATTTCTTTTTCGACGTTCTCCAAACCTTCGATCATTGTCGGCGGTTTCGTGCGCGTGCGGCCGGATGAGTCGCCTGCCAAATCACCGAACACTCGCTTTGCATCAGCTGACACCTTGTCAGTTGTGATGACGAATGCCTCATCGGCTCCGTACCTAACCCTTCGATAGTTGAAGGGGTGAGCGTCGCCTGGGCCGAACTCGCGATCCTTAAGCTCGAAAATCCACAGCTTGCTCATCAATTCAATGATGATGTCTACTTCTTCACTCGACTCCTCTAGGTTCCAAACAATGGAAGTGAGCGGTATGCCGAGGTTCACAAGACGCTTGGTCACCCAGACAGTCATCCAGTGGGATCCCTGCGCTAGCGAGCGCCCCAGCTTGGAGACGCTGTAGCCTTCGCTTAATAGCTCCTGAGAATAAGTTCGGGTACATTTGCCGCACCTTACAGCCGCGATCGGTCCGGTCTGGGTTTCTTCAGCTGTAGGGAAACGCGCCAAGGGCGCGGACGTAGCCCTGCACGCGAGCAGGAATTCGGCGTGGGTCAAGCCGGCAGCAGCAAGGTCGGCGAGAGCCGCCTGGACCTCTTCTCTCTTTTCACCTCGCCGAGACAGGATATCCGCCTCTCGGCCAAAACCGGCTTCGCTCAACTCCCTCAGCAACTCTCGGTTGGGTTGCACGCTGAGAACGTCCGCGCCTTCCACCGTCTCGTCGCTCAAGTCTGGATTGGAAAATCGGGTTGCGGCACCTTCCGGGGTCAACTTCTCGAGGAGCTTAACCAGCCGAGGCGACTCGAGCCCGATCGGCTCCCACTTGAGGGGAGTCTCGCTCTTGGTGTGCGTCGCTACCTGCTCTTCGAACGCCTCCAGGAAGTCATTCAGTATCTCTTCTGCATCTACGTCTTCTTTTGATACTATGCCAATCAAAATGCTCTGCCGAAGCGTTGCAAGCCGAGCCGCCGGCGAATACTCCATGATTTCGTAGCTGTAACGGTCTTCAGGGCGCTTTGGCTCACGAACGTTAGTTATCGAAACTATCACGCCGGATCGAAAGAATACATCACCGGCGCCTCTCGCCGGCATCCCAATCGTTCCGCGATAGCGTCTGGACGAAAATTGAAGAGGTTTCTCGCTTGGCAGTCCTGCCATTTGGGCAAAGGAGCGCTCTGCGGTAAGTGCGGCAGGCCGCCATTTGTCGTGTTCAAGCATCCCCTCTAAATACAGGCGGAACTTTTCCTGAGTGACGTCATGGTGCGCGTGCACATAACGTACGTTAAGCATTGGCCCTCCTGTGGTGCGGGACTCACCACTATAATTTGCGCTCGATCTGGCCGCAATGAGCGGACTGGGTCGACCTAGCCGACTTCCAGCTCTACTGCTGTTCGGGAGACTTTGTGGCAACGGTTTTGTCTGACACCCGACAGGTTGGCAGTCGGTCCTGGCGCGGCTGGTCATCCTTTGGTGGTCAGGTGGGCTCGCCGGTGTGCTGGTTGCCCTCCTGGCGGTCGCTCAGGCCGACGCGAAAAGGAAGCAGATCCGCTCCGAGAGAACGCGCCCCGGCGGGGCCTCGGGCACTCCGGATGGCTAGAGGGCATGGCCGAGGAGAGGCGAGCCCAAGATCATTGGGTGCAGATCCGGCACAAGTGCGACCGGCAAGCTGCGTCAAACGTCGGAAGGGCTTGGCGGCCGTCGCGCAGGTCGCGCCGCAGAAGTGCCTGCCTCGTGTTGATCTCTTCCTCCAGGCGGTGTAAGGGGGTCAGATCCCCGACAGGATCTCTTCCTTGGATCGTCATCCGCGCCGCCGCTAGCGTCGGCTCTGTGATGCGGGAGATCGAGCCGAAGGTGCAGCGCCTGCGGGACCAAGCGCTGACGAGCGTTGGTCGGTCCTCTGGTCGAACGCCAATCCGGTCCGCGCTCTACCACCTGACGCGAGGTCGGGTGGACAGGCGCCCGCGCTATACCCTCGGCCAGCTTCCGACACTGGGAACACCTTGGCAGGACACCGTCTCTGGTCGGTACTTTGGTTGGCGCTGTAGGGAGGCGAACTTGAACGGCCAGTTCGCCTTCGCGGTTGAGTACATCGTGTGCCAGTACTGCCGAGCGGCATGGGTTGACAAGCCGTATACCGCTGAGGAGTACCAGCGGCAGGGAATTGCCTCAGCCGCCTTGAGGGCTCTTCGGGAGGAGAACCCGGGGATGAGCTGGTTCACGGGTAGCGGACACATGAGAGACGCGCGCGCCTTTTGGATGGCTGTCGGCGCGGGTGTTCCTGGTGGATACAAGCAACGCGAGTTGTGCGAGCACATCGACAGGCACGGGGGATTAAAGCCGCGCTGGCTGCTCCGACGGCAGCGGCGACAACGCGCGTGATCGCCGGCCGCGTGACTGATCAGCCGAACCTCTGGGTGGTCTGGTAGCAGGGATTGCTGCACCAAGATCATGCCGTTACCAGGCCGTTGAAGGTGGACCAGTAGCGACAGAGGCTGACCAACGTTGACTGTCTTCGTCCCAGGTCGGGAGGCGTAAAGCCTGCTTTGATCGTCCCCGCCGACCATCGAGATCAATACCGCTGGAAGTAGCTACCGAACCGCGTTCAGCGCGTCGCGGAAGTCGGCGGTGGCTTGCTCGTGGGGGTAGCGACGGTGGAGTTCAACGTCCACCTCGCCGGCGACGAGCAGCAGCGAGGGCAGCGATCGGCGAGTTGCGGCGAAGGCTGCCACGCCCTGCTCCACGGCTCGGTCCAGTTCGCCAGCGCGCAGGGCTGTGGCGGCGAGAGTAAGTCTGGCTTCGGCCATCCGCATGGGTGACCGTTCGACGCCGTCCGCACCAGTGCCGAGACGTAGGACCTCGTTGGCGTAGTGCTCGGCGAGAGCGTCGTGTTCGGCGAGTCGGTAGGCGTCCATCGCGTAGAACAGCCATTTGCCAGGATCGACTTCGAAGTGATTATCGGGCCGTTCGGGTGCGCCCAGGTCCTCGAGGAGTCGCGCACCTCGGTCGAGCGCCGTCCGCGCATCCTGGAGGTCGCCGAGCCGTGCGAGTGCCTTGGCTTCCTGTGCGACCAGTTGCACGGCCACCCTCTGCCGCCCAGCGACCTCCTGCCCAGCGCGGGCCGCGGTCAGTGCCGCCTCGTGCCGGGACTGGGTGAGCGCGAACCAGGCAGTCATCTCCCATGCCCAGCCGGTGATGCCGGCATGGCCGGCTTCGTCGCCGAGTTGGCGGGCGGCAGTGCGGGTGGCCTCGGCGCTGGCGCGCATGCCGAGGTCGTATTCAATGCAACCGATCAGCAATGCCAGCCAGCCCGCGCACACCAGCAATTCGCGATGCTGTCGTAGGCCGGTCGGTCGCTGTAGTAGCCGGGCGACTTCAAGCAGCCAACCCTGGCCTTCGGCGCGGAGTTCCCGGGCGTTGCGCCAGCCGTATTGGCAGCACAACTCAGTCACTGTCGCCTGCAACGTCTCGATGGTGGCGGGGGCGGTGTCGCTGGCCTGCATGCGATGTAGCAACTCGACGGTCTCGGATGGCCTGGTGTCGGTAGCGGCGGCGACATCCAGGGCGGCGCAGGCGATCAACTCGCCGCGAGCGGCGAGGACGTCGTCGATCCGACGGGCCAGATCCTCGCCAGGTCGGCGACGGCCGTTCTCAAGCCGGGACAGGTATCCCTTGTCGGCGGGCAACAACTCGGCGAGAGCGGCCAGGCTGAGCCCGCGTGCTTCCCGCGCCGTCCGCATTCGAGCGCCGAATGTTGGCATGTCTCGCGCCTCCCGCCTGGGTTGCCGGGTTGCCGGTGCGGGTTGGCAACGCGCAACCCGTCGACCGCCGTGAGCGTACCGCCGCAGGGTGTACCGGACGAGCACGCGCTGTGATCAGTGGGAGGTGTGGTGGCATTTTGGGAGCGGTTCAGGCGCTGGTGGCGCGGGCGGAGCCCGATCCACTTGGACGAGACCGGAGCAGCTACCTGCTACCCACAGCGGTCCGGCGCGCATCGGATCGCGATGCGGGACAACCGCGACGGCGGGGAAGCGGCTCGGTGATGGCCGAAGTGCGGGAGACGGCACGAACTGGTCAGGCTGACCGGTCGTTGTCAGCGCTGGCCAGCAGGATGGACGGGGAACATCTGCCGCGCCGGCCGCAGTGGCACTGTCAGATGTGTGCGGCTGACACACCCTGGCCGTGCCATCCCGCGCGGGTGCGCCTGGCCGAGGCGTACGGGCGTGACCGCGTCGGCCTCTCCATGTATGTCAGCTCCCTGCTGTTCATCGCCGTCGCAGAGTTGTCCGACGTGGCACCGGCCGAGCTGTACGAGCGGTTCGTGGCATGGACGCGTTGATGGGCAGCATCCATCGGGGCGATGAGGGCATGCACTACTCCGACTGGTCGCACCGATGGTGCGGCGGGCCGATCGACGAGGCCGGGAGTAAGGCCTGGCAGGCAGCGTTACGGAAGCACTTGGAGGCGCATCGGCGAGGGGAGGACATGAGGCGCCGAGCACATCGCTCGCCGACCGGGGTTGAACCTCCAGGGGTCAGAGGCTCGCGGTGAGAAGGGCGCAGACGGCGAGCGGCACCACCGCGCACAGCGTCCCCACGAGCGCCGCCGAACGGATCCGGGTACGCGAGACGAGCGCCGCGAGTGTCGCCAGGCTAACCAGCAGCGCGAGGAACATCGCCGGCAGGGCCACGTAGAGCCCGAAGAGCAGCATCCGGGACCGTTCCGAGTCGCACCCCTCGTCGCAGCCCGCCGGGACCGACCCGGAGAGCGTGCCGAGAAACAGGCCGAACGCCACCATGACTGCCGCGTACCAGCCGATCAGCACCAGGAAGGAGACGCGGGGGTCGGCCCTGCTCGTCCCGACGAGGGCAGGGCGTGTCGCCGACAGCGTCATGGACGAAGTATCCGGCATCGGGCGAGCGGCGTCAGCCCGTGGCGTACCACTGGACGGGCTTGCGTCGCCGGGTCGACCGGACCACGTCCGCGCGGAGTGGGTGGCTACTAGGTTTCGGAACATGTCATCTGGACCTTCGCGCTACCGTCCCGGAATTGGTTGGCTGGTCCGCCGGCTGCCGACCCGGGCGGTCCAGGCGGCGTCCCACCTCCAGGCGTTCGTGCTCTCCGGCGTGGTCACCGTGCTGGCCCTGCGGGCGTACCTGGAGGCCACCGACTATCCGCAGATCGGCGGCGGCGGGCTGCACATCGCGCATGTGCTCTGGGGCGGCCTGCTGCTCGCGGTCGGCCTGGGGATCCCGCTGATCTTCCTGGGCGAGGGGGCACGCACCGCCGGGGCGATCGTCGGCGGCGTCGGCTTCGGCCTGTTCATCGACGAGGTGGGCAAGTTCGTCACCACCGGCACCGACTACTTCTACGCCCCGGCCGCCGCCATCATCTACGTCGCGTTCGCCCTGCTCGTCCTGCTCACCCAGGCGGTACGTGGGCGTACCGGTCGATCACAGTTGACAGCGGCCGAGCGTACGGCCAACGCGCTGGACGTGGTGCTCAGCGCTCAGCCCGCCGGGCTGACGGACCGGCGCCGGGCGGACGTTCGGCGTCTCGTACGGGGTGCCGGGCCTGCCACCGCGGCTGCCATGGAGCAGTTGCTGGACACGTTGCCCCGACGTGAGCCGCCGCCGGTCCGGTTCTGGCAGCGGGCGGCCGACCGGGCCCGGCGTCTCGCCACCTGGGCGACCCGGCAGCGCTGGCTGGTCTGGCTGGTGGTGGTCTACCTGGTGGTGGAGCCGGTGCTGGTCGTGGTGGCGGTGCTGCTGGACGGTGTGACCGGAGAACTGGACCAGGAGCGCGAGTGGGGCGCGGTGGTCGGTGTCACCGCCACCGCGCTGGTCACGGCGGTGCTCAGTCTGCGGGCGGCGTGGCTGCTGCGCTCGAACCGGCTCGAGGCGTTCCGGTTCTTCAAGCTCGCGCTGCTGGTGAACCTGCTGTTCGGGCAGATCTTCAACTTCACGGTCAACCAGTTCAACGCGGTAGCCGTGGTCGCGATCGACCTGGCCCTGCTGGGGGTGGTGACCGCCGAGCACCGCCGGTTGCGGCGCGCAGCCGACAGGGGTGACCCCGTCGACGCTCCATAGGATGGCTCACCGACCACGGTCCCAGTGAGAGGGCGTTTCCCATGGTGAACAGAAGCGACGTCGAGGCCGCTGCCGCGCTGGTCTCCGGGCGGGTCCGGGAAACTCCGGTCATCGCTGTCGACGGCGCTGACCTGGGCGTGCCCGGCCAGCTCAGTCTCAAGCTGGAGCTGCACCAGCACACCGGCTCGTTCAAGCCGCGCGGCGCGTTCAACCGGATGCTCCAGGGGCCGCTGCCGCCGGCGGGAGTTATCGCCGCCTCCGGTGGCAACCACGGTCTGGCGGTGGCGTACGCGGCCCGGTCGCTGGGAGTGACTGCGGAGGTGTTCGTGCCGGTGACCTCCTCACCGGTGAAGGTGCAGCGGCTGGCCGGGCTGGGTGCCCAGGTGCGGCAGGTGGGTCAGCACTACGCCGAGGCCCTGGCGGCGAGCACCGAGCGGGCGCGGGAGACCGGCGCCCTTGTCGTGCACGCGTACGACCAGCCGGAGGTGGTGGCCGGTCAGGGCACCGTGGGCCGGGAGTTGGAGGCGCAGCTCGACGGGATCGACACGGTGCTGGTGGCGGTCGGCGGTGGTGGGCTGGTGTCCGGCGTCGCGAGTTGGTTCGACGGGTCGGTACGGGTCGTGGCAGTCGAGCCCGAGCAGATCCCCACCCTGCACTCCGCGCTCAAGGCGGGCGGGCCTGTCGACATCGAGGTGGGCGGCATCGCCACGGACTCGCTGGGCGCCCGCCGGATCGGCGAGATCGCGTACGACACCGCCCGCCGGACGGGTGTGGTCTCCGTGCTGGTCAGCGACGACGATCTGGTGCGGGCGCGCCGGCTGCTCTGGTCGGAGCTGCGGGTGGCCGCCGAGTTCGGCGGTGCCACCGCGCTTGCCGCTCTGGTCGGCGGGGCGTACGTGCCGCAGGCGGGGGAGCGGGTGGCGGTGATCGTCTGCGGCGGCAACACCGACCCGAGCGACCTGGGCCCGGCCGCGCCGCACTGACCCGGCCCGGCGGGGGCGAACCCCCGCCGGACCATGACCCGTCCGTCAGAGGGGATAGGTGCGCGCGACCGCCAGCATCTCGGAGCTGTGCGACCCGACGACTCCGACGTCCGGCGGCCGGGGGCGGAAACCGGGCAGCGCGTCGAGGCCGTCACTGGCGTCCATCGCCCGCAGCGACACCTGCGCGGCGGTGGGCCGCAGCGTCAACGTCACGTCGATCCCCTCGGCCGGAGGGGCGTGGAAGACCAGCCCGAATCCCCACTTCCCCTCGCGGGCCTCCACCGGCACCGGCCGGCCGGCGACCTCGGCGCGCAGCACCGTGGCCGTCGACGCGTCGACGTGCAGCGTGGCGAGCCGTACCGTCCGCTGCGGGGTGAGCCGCAGCCGCAGCGTGCGTTCGTCGCCGGAGGTGCTGTCGGCCACCACGTCGACCTTCGGCGCCGGCAGGTTCGCCGCCTGCGCCGGGCCGGCGCGCAGCTCAGCGTCGCCGAGCCCGGGGAAGTCGTCGCCGACATCGGTCACCCCGTCCACGTAGCCGTCCGTCCACGGCTGCGGGTCGGTTTCGCGGCTCAGCCAGCGGGCCTGGCCGGTGCCGGCGTCCAGGGCGTACATCAGGTGGGTGGGCGCGGGATGGTCGGCGTCGAAGCGGTCGACGGCCAGCCCGACCCCGGCGAGCACCACCGCCGCGACGGCGGCGGCACCGGCCGGCAGCACCGCGAGCCGCCGGGCCCGCAGCGCGACCAGCCCGCGCTGCCCGCCGGCCTGCGGGTGCAGCAGGTCGACCACCGGCAGGGCGGTCAGGCCGAGCAGCACCGCGACCAGCGCGGCCACCCCACCCATTCCCATCCCCAGCGCGGGGAAGAGCAGCACCACCGTGGGCAGCAGGATGGCCACCCCGACCGCGGCGGCGGCGGTCACCGCCACCACCGGCCACGGCCCGGTCTGCCGGGTCCGCAGCGCGACGAGCCCACCAAGAGCACCGGCCAGGGCCGGCAGGGTCGTGAGGTACGCCCCGCCGGGCACCGCCACGGCGAGCAGCACACCGAGCAGCGCCAGCCAGGCCAGCCCGCCCACGGCCAGCGCGGCCGGGCCGATCCGGCGGCGCAGCAGCGCGTACCAGGTGAACACGATCGCGGCGGCGAGCGCCAGCACGGCCAGCCGGTACCAGATCGGGCGGTACGGGTCGAGGAGCTCCACGTACCCCGGGCGGATCGCGGTGATCGCCAGCCAGAGCAGTTGGGCGGCGACCGGCGCGACCACGATCGGCACCAGGGCCAGCCCGAAGCCGGCGGCCAACCGGCCGGCGCCGGCGCGTCCGCTGCGCAGGGTCAGCCAGGCCAACGCGGCCACGGCGGCCACGGCGAGCAGGGCGAGCGGCAGGATGAGCCAGCCGGGGTAGCGGACCAGCCCGCCGGGGACGGGGAAGTAGGTGGCGTCGTGCCCGGACCGCAGGTCGGTCAGGTCGGTGCGACCGAACTCCCGGGCCAGGCCCAGCGCGTTGTCCCCATGCTGCTGGAGGCTGCCCCGGTCCATCGCCGCAGGGGTGTCCAGCGGTGTGTGGTAGATGGCGCCGCCGTCGATGTACGCCGAGTTCAGCCCGACGAACTTCTGGTCCAGGAACGCGGTGAAGTCGGTGTCGTTGGGCAGCGCCCGGTAGATCTCCACCGCGAACGAGGTGCCGACCGGATGCGGGGCGGCCCGGCCGAAGACGTCCACCAGCCGGGAGTTGTTCTTCGACGTCTCGAACATGATCACCGGCCCGGTGGAGCCACGCGCCTCCAGGTTGAGCACCACCCCGCCGTCGGCGGCCAACGGGTGGCTGGCCGCGAACGCGGACGCGCCGCACAGGCACGCCTCCTCCGCGTCGGTCAGCACGAAGACGATGTCGTTGCGGGGCTTCGGGCCGACCGTCAGCGCCCGCGCCACCTCCAGGATCGCCGAGGTACCCGCCGCGTCGTCGTTGCCGCCCGGCCCGGTCTGCACCGAGTCGTAGTGGGCGACCAGGAACACCCGGCCGGTCGGATCGGTGCCGGGAAGCCGGGCCACCACGTTGCGGACCCGGGCCAGGGTCGACCCGCCCGCCGCCCCGCTGAGCTGACCGGCCTCCGTGGCCACGGTGTCCTGCACCTCGGTCTCCAGGCCCAGCCCGCGCAGCCGCTGCTCGATGTGCGCGCGTACCTGGTCGTTGGCCGGGCTGCCGGCGACGTGCGGCCGGGCGGCGATGACCTTGACGTCCGCGTACGCCCGGCCGGCGCTGAACTCGTCGGCCGGCGCGCTCGCCGGCGTCGGCGTCGGCGTACGCAGATCGAGCAGGCTGGCGGTGCCCACGGCGGCCAGCGCCGCAAGGGCTGCCGCGGCGGCCAGGAGTCGCCGGCGCGGTCGGGCCAGCGCACGGTCGGCGGGGGGTACGCCGGGGCGGGCCGGACGGCCCGTCGCGGCCTGGGTGGGGGGTGCGCCCACGGGGACTCCTCGAAGGTGGTGGGGCCTGGGGTGGCACTATCCTGCCGTCCAGCGGCTGCGAGCGGGACGGCCGGTCGGCCACCGATCCGCCCGGACGGCCATCGGGGGCAGTGACGCGGCCCATCCCCGCCCGCGCCGCGGCCGCCGTGTTGTGTGCGACCGTTGTCTAATACAGGATCAGCAGGGCACTCGGAAGGAGCCCGACATCACCAGCGAACTCCCGCGTCTCGCGGCGGTGACCCGGCCGCACCGGGGACCCGGCCTGGCCGGTTCCCCAGTCGTGCCGTACCCGCACGGTGGCCTGGCGCGGCACGCCAACCTGCCGCCGGGCGAGCGGTTGCGGGTGCTGCTGGTGGAGGACGACGAGGGCGACGCGTTCCTCGTCGGTGAGCTGCTCGCCGAGACCAACTCGATGATCGAGCTGCTGGTCGCCACCAGCCTCAGCGAGGCGCGGCAGCGGATCACCGGCGTCGACTGCGTCCTGCTCGACCTGGGCCTGCCCGACGCGCAGGGGCTGGACGGGCTGCGTCAGGTGCTGGAGATGTCGAGCGGCGCGGCGGTGTGCGTGCTGACCGGCCGCTCGGACGAGCACCTGGGCATCGTGGCGGTCGCCGAGGGCGCACAGGACTACCTGGTCAAGGGCCAGGTGGACGGGGTGCTGCTGACCCGGGCGCTGCGCTACGCGGTGGAGCGCAAGCGGGCCGACGAGAACGCCCGCCGGCTGCGCGAGGTCGAGCTGCGTCAGGCCGAGTCGGCCCGCCTCGAACGCGGCCTGCTGCCCCAGCCACTGATGACGACGGACCAGGTGGCGGTGCACACCTTCTACCGGCCCGGCCGGCACGCGGCGCTGATCGGCGGGGACTTCTTCGACGTGGTGCAGACCCGTCCGGACCGTCTCTACCTGATCGTCGGGGACGTCTGCGGCCACGGCGTGGACGAGGCCGCTCTCGGCGTCGAGCTGCGGGTGGCCTGGCGGGCGCTGGTGCTCGCCGGGGTGCCCGACGACGAGGTGCTGCCCGCGCTGGAGCAGGTGCTGATGAGTGAGCGCCGACTCCAGGAGATCTTCGCGACGGTGGCGACCACCCGACTTGACCTGGACGCCAACCGGGCCACCGTCCGCCTCGCCGGACATCCGCCGCCGCTGCTGCTCTCCGGCGGCCGGGTCGTCCCGGTGCCCGCGCCCGGCGGCCTGCTGCTGGGCGTACGACCCCGCCGGCCGATCGCCTACGACCTGGAGTTCGACACCG
Source organism: Micromonospora sp. NPDC005298 (assembly GCF_040607375.1). NCBI lineage: Bacteria > Bacillati > Actinomycetota > Actinomycetes > Micromonosporales > Micromonosporaceae > Micromonospora > Micromonospora sp. NPDC005298. The sequence goes on along the minus strand of NZ_JBEXGP010000003.1, from coordinate 84,522 downwards.
ATGACTGGTCCCTGCTGATGTACACCGACGGCCTCATCGAGGGGCGGGTGGGCGCGGGCAACGAACGCCTCGACGTGCCCGGTCTGAGCGGGCTGCTCGACGAGCCGGCCAACCGTGAGGTGTCCCTGCCCGAGCTGCCGGCCTGGCTGGTCGGCCGGGCCGAGCAGATCAACGGTGGCCCGCTCGCCGACGACGTGGCCATGCTGCTGGTCAGCCGCGGTGGTGGCCGGTGAAGCCGGTGAGCGGCGGGTGGAGTCTGCGCCGCCGGGTCATCAGCCTGCTCACCGTCGTGGGTGTGCTGCTGATCGGCCTGGCTGTCGCGGAGGCGGCGATGGCCGCCCGCAACCGCACACAGATCGACGCCGTCCTGAACCAGACCGGCCCGCTGCGGGTGCAGTCGCAGGAGCTGCTCAACGCGCTGCTCGACCAGGAGACGGCGGTCCGCGGGTACGCGGTCAGCGGCAAGCCGGCCGACCTGGCTCCGTACCGGGAGGGTCTGGAGCAGGAGAAGGCCGTCATGGCCTCGATGCGGACACTGATCGGGGACTATCCGCAGATCGGCCGGGAACTCCAGATCGTCCAGGAGCGCGTCGAGCAGTGGCGGCGGTCCGTTGCGGAGCCGGTGATCACCACGACCGAGCGCAGTGGCACCCGCGCCGGCCAGGCGTTGGTCACCGACCGGGCGCGCCAGCAGTTCGACGAGGTCCGCACGTCGGTGTCCAGCCTCCAGGACGAGATCCTGGACGCCCGCCAGCAGTCCGCCGCAGCCGTCCGCAGCAGCAGCAACGTGCTGGTCGTCCTGTTGATCGTGGCGGCGCTGGTGGTGGTCGTGGCCGGCACGGTCCTGCTGCTCTCGCTGGACCGGATGGTGATCCGGCCCCTGACCGGGCTGGCGACCCAGGTCCGCGAGGTCGCCGAGGGCGACTACCAGCACCGCATCGCCACCGTCGGCCCGCCGGAGTTCATCCGGCTCGGCGACGACGTGGACGCGATGCGCCAGAAGATCGCCTCCGACCTGGCCGAGGTGCGCCAGGCCCGCGAACGCATCGAGTGGGTCAACAGCCAGCTCCAGAAGCAGGCCGAGGAGTTGACCCGATCCAACCGTGACCTGGAGCAGTTCGCGTACGTGGCCTCGCACGACCTCCAGGAGCCGCTGCGTAAGGTGGCCAGCTTCTGCCAGCTGCTCCAGCGCCGCTACGCCGGGCAGCTCGACGAGCGGGCCGACCAGTACATCGCGTTCGCGGTCGACGGCGCGCAGCGGATGCAGCGCCTGATCAACGACCTGCTGGCGTTCTCCCGCATCGGCCGGCTCACCACCGGCTTCACCGAGGTCGATCTGAACAAGGTGCTCGGTGAGGTGGCCGGTCAGACCGAGGCCGCCCGGCAGTACGCGGACGCGGAGCTGACCTGGACCGACATGCCGGTGATCCGTGGCGAGGAGCCCCTGCTCACCAACCTGCTGGCCAACCTGGTCAGCAACTCGATCAAGTTCCGCCGTGCGGACGTGCCGCCGACGGTGCACGTGTCGGCCCGGCTGGTCGGCGCCGAGTGGGAGATCACCTGCCAGGACAACGGCATCGGGATCGAGCCGGAGTTCGCCGACAAGATCTTCGTGATCTTCCAGCGGCTGCACTCGAAGGACGCGTACCCGGGCACCGGCATCGGGTTGGCCATCGTCAAGAAGATCGTGGAATACCACGGTGGCCGGGTCTGGGTGGACACCGACGTGCCGGAGGGCACCGCGATCCGGTTCACCCTGCCGGCGCTCCCCGAGGACGTCGAGGCCGCCGCCACCGCCGACTCGCCGGAGCAGTCGCAGCCCTCCGGGCCGGACGACGCGACGACCCCGGCCGAGGCGCCGGAGCAGTCCGCCGACCCGGACCGGCCGGACCGGGCCGACGCAGCTCCGGAAAGCGGTAGAACGGGTGACATGAGGGAGACGGTGGGATGACCGCGCCAGCGGACGGCAAGAGCCCGATCGAGGTCCTGCTCGTCGAGGACGATCCGGGTGACGTGTTGATGACCCAGGAGGCGTTCGAGGAGCACAAGCTCCGCAACCGGCTGACCGTCGTGTCCGACGGCACGGAGGCGCTCGCGTACCTGCGGCAGGAGGGCCAGTACGCCGACGTGGTGACGCCCGACCTGATCCTGCTCGACCTCAACCTGCCCCGCCGGGACGGCCGGGAGGTGCTGGAAGAGATCAAGAAGGACGAGCAGCTGCGTCGCATCCCCGTGGTGGTGCTCACCACCTCGCAGGCCGACGAGGACATCCTGCGCAGCTACCAGCTGCACGCCAACGCCTACGTGACCAAGCCGGTGGACTTCGAACGCTTCATCTCGGTGGTCCGCCAGATCGACGAGTTCTTCGTCAGCGTGGTCAAGTTGCCGCCGCGTGGCTGACACCCTGCTCGACGACGTCGGCGACCTGCTCCGCGAGGCCGCCGACCAGGTCGTGCTGCCGCTGTTCCGCAAACTCGACGACGCCGACGTGTCGGAGAAGGCGCCGGGGGAGGTCGTCACCGTCGCCGACCGCCGGGCCGAGGAGCTGATCTCGGCGCGACTGCGGGACCTGCGTCCCGGGTCGATCGTGGTGGGCGAGGAGGGTGTCGCCGACGATCCGGGGCTGCTGCGGCACCTGCGTGACGGCGGGGACGTGTGGCTCGTCGACCCGGTCGACGGCACCGCCAACTTCGCCGCCGGTCGCCGGCCGTTCGCCCTGATGGTGGCGCTGCTGACCGACGGGCGGCCGACCGCCGGCTGGATCCTCGACCCGTTGGCCGAGACGCTGGCCTCGGGCTGGGCCGACGACGGCGCCCTGCTCAACGGCCAGCCGGTGGACAACGAGGGTCAGGTGCCGTCGCTGGGTGAGCTGCGCGGGGCCGCGATGACCCGGTTCCTGCCGCCGGAGGCCCGGGACCGTGTGCGCGCGGGCGGCCGGCGACTCGGCGAGCTGCTGCCCGGGCAGCACTGCGCGGGCCGGGAGTACCTGGACATCCTCACCGGTGAGCAGCAGTTCACCCTCTTCTGGCGCACCCTGCCCTGGGACCACGCCCCGGGGGCGCTGCTCGTGCGTGCCGCCGGTGGGGTCGCCCGCCGGTTCGACGGGGTCGACTACCACCCCGCCGACGAGGGTCGCGGTCTGCTCGTCGCGGCGAACGAGCAGGTCTGGGCCGAGGTGCACGAGGCCCTCCTCAGCGCCTGATCCGCGCACTGCGCGACGGGTTCGGGACACTCCGTCGACATCGGGCCGTCCGAGGGTCGGGGGGATGGTCACCGGCTGGCGTTCCGGTATCGTGACCGGCGGTCTCCGCCAGCAGGCCGCCGACCGGCGCCGGCGGAGACGCCGCCGCACAGTGGTTTCACCCGGGGGCCGGCGGTCGACGGAAGGACGCTTTCGTGCCCAGGACCAGGCTCAGCCAGCGGCGCGTTCGCCGCGCTCTGCTCGCCGCGCTCGCCGCCGTCACGCTGGTGCTCGTCGGCGGCGCCGTTCCCGCGTACGCGGAACCCGACGAGGGCGGCACCAAGAAGCTGCGGGACGCGTTGGAGTTGACCGCCAGGGGCCACATCGAGGCCAAGAACAAACTGGACAACTCCAAGCGTCGGCAGACGGCGCTGACCGGCGAGCTGAAGTCCGTCGAGGGTCGGCTTGTCGGGCTCACCGCCCAGGTCGGTGAGGTGGCCGCGCAGTCGTACCGGGCCGGTCGGCTCACCCCGGCGTCGATGCTGCTGAACACCGCCACGCCGCAGGCCTTCCTGCAACGGGCCGCCGACCTCGACCTGATGGCACAGCGGGACAGCAAGCGGCTGCGCAATCTCGTCGACGCCCAGGCGGAGGCCCAGCAGGCCAAGCTCGCCATCGACGCCGAGGTACGCGAGCAGCAGAAGCAACTGGCCGTGATGGCGAAGAAGAAGAAGGAAGCCGAGGCGGCCCTCGCCGAGGTCAGCTCGGGCACCAGCGGCGGTTTCAGCGGCGGCAGTTCCGCCTCCGCGAAGCCGGCGCCGCGTAACTCCGACGGGTCGTGGCCGTCCGAGTCCTGCTCGGTGAAGGACCCGACCACCTCCGGCTGCATCACCCCGCGCACCCTCAACGCCCTCAAGCAGACCCAGGCGGCCGGCTACAAGCGGCACGTCTCCTGCAAGCGTGAGGGCGGCGGCGGCGAACACCCGAAGGGGCGGGCCTGCGACTTCTCCGCCGCCACCAACGGCTTCGAGGACCGCAACGCGACAGGCGGTGACAAGGCGTACGGCGACAGCCTGGCCGCCTGGCACGTCCGCAACGCCGACCGGCTCGGTGTGCTCTACGTGATCTGGTACCGGCAGATCTGGCACCCGGGCACGGGTTGGCGCGCGTACAGCGGCAGCGGCAGTCCCGCCGCCAGCCACACGAACCATGTTCATCTCTCGATGTACTGACCCGAAGCACCAGCTTCGCTGCGTACCATCGCGACGATGAGCTCCCCACCGTCCGACGTCGCGGCTCCGCAGGCCTCCCCGGCGGCGCCCGCCCCGGTCACCGGTCGTGCGCTGCCCAACGGCCTGGCCGCGTTCCTGGTCTTCTTCTCCAGCGGCGCGGTGCTGGTGTTGGAGACCGTCGCGCTGCGCCTGGTCGGCCCGTACGTCGGGGTGACACTCCAGGTGACCAGTTCGGTGATCGGCATCGCGTTGGCGGCCATCGCGTACGGCGCGTGGTCCGGCGGCTGGCTGGCCGACCGGCGGGACCCGCGCGGCCTGCTGGCGCCGGCGCTGGTGCTGGCCGGCATCGCCACCGCGATCACCCTGCCCGTCGTCAGGTACGCCGGTGAGGTGCTGCGCGGCGGAGCGGCAAGCGCCATCCTGCTGCTCGTCGCGTTGGCCGTGTTCGTGCCTGCCGCGCTGCTCGCCGCCGTCACCCCGCTTGTCGTGAAACTCCAGCTCGCCGACCTGCGCCGCACCGGCCAGGTCGTCGGCCGGCTGTCCGGCATCGGCACCCTGGGCGGCATCACCGCCACCCTGCTCACCGGCTTCGTGCTGGTCGCCGCGCTGCGCAGCACGGTCATCCTGCTGGCGTTGGCGGTCTCGCTCGGCCTGGTCGGTATCGGTCTCGGCTGGTACCTGCGCCGGCAGGCGCCCACCGACCTGCCCGGGCCGGCCCGCACCCGCGCCGCGCTGGCCGTGCTCGGCCTGGTCGGTGCGGGACTGAGCACCGTCGCCCCGAACCCGTGCGACATCGAGACGGCGTACCACTGTGCCAGCGTGACGACCGACCCCGCCCGGTCCAGCGGCCGGACGCTGCTGCTCAACTCCGCCCAGCACTCGTACGTGGACCTGAACGACCCCAGCCACCTGGAGTACGCGTACACGAAGTGGATCGGCGCGGTCGCCGACGTGGTCGCGCCGGCCGGGCAGCGGTTGGACGCCCTGCACCTGGGCGGCGGCGGTTTCACCGTGCCGCGGTACCTGACCGCGACCCGACCGGGCACCGACAACGTCGTCTTCGAGATCGACGGCGGGCTGATCGAGTTGGGCGAGCGCGAACTGGGCGTACGCCCCGGCCCGGACCTGCGGGCGGTGGTGGGCGACGCCAGGATGCTCGTCGCCGGCGAGTCCACGGACAGCCGTGACCTGGTGGTCGGTGACGCGTTCGGGCACCTGGTGGTGCCGTGGCACCTGTCCACCCGGGAGATGGCCGCCGAGATCCGCCGGGTGACCCGCCCGGGCGGGGTGTACGCGCAGAACGTCATCGACTATCCGCCGCTGCGGTTCATCCGCGCCGAGCTGGCGACGGTGGCCGCCGAGTTCACGCACGTCGCGTTGATCGCCCCACCGGAGGCGCTCGCCGAGGAGCAGGGCTCCAACTTCCTGATCGTCGCCTCCGACGCCCCGCTGCCGCTCGACGCGGTCCGCAACCGGTTGGGCGAGACCGACCCGAAGGTCAGTCTGCTCTCCGGCGCGGACCTCACCGACTTCGTCGGATCGGCGCTGGTGCTGACCGACGACTACGCCCCGGTGGACCAGTTGCTGGCGACCGCCTGATCGGGTGACATCCCTGACCGATTCCGATCGTCGAGGTGTAGGTGCCCTCCGGGCGGGCAAATACGGCCACCATGGGTGGTGGGGACCGGAACGGCGCGCAACTCCTCGATGAGCGGTACCGGCTCGTCGAGCAGCTCGGCGCGGGCGGCATGTCGGTGGTCTGGCGCGGCTACGACGAGGTGCTCGGACGCCAGGTCGCCGTGAAGGTCCTGGCGTCCCGGCTGGCCAGCGACCGGGCGTTCCGGCACCGGATCCGCGTGGAGGCGCAGGCCGCCGCGCGGCTCTGCCACCCCAACATCACCAACGTGTACGACTACGGCGAGTCCGAGCAGGTCGGCCTGACGGTGCCGTACGTCGTGATGGAACTGGTCGACGGCACCTCACTCGCCAACCGGCTGGGCCGCGAGGTGACCCTTCCGTGGCGGGAGGCGGTGACGATCGGCGCCGAGGTCAGCTCCGCGCTGTCCACCGCGCACGCCCGTGGTGTGGTGCACCGCGACGTCACCCCGGGCAACGTCATGCTCACCTCGACCGGCGTCAAGGTCGTCGACTTCGGCATCTCCGCGCTGGTGGGGGAGAGCGAGAAGGGGCCGGACGGCGCGCTGCTCGGCACACCCGCGTACCTCGCCCCGGAGCGGCTGGACAACGGCCAGGTCTCCCCGGCCACCGACGTGTACGCCGTGGGACTGCTGCTCTACCGGATGCTCACCGGCCGGCTGCCGTGGCAGGCCAGCACGACCACGCAGATGCTGCGCGCGCACATGTACAACGACCCGGACCCGATGCCACCGGCGCCCGGCCTGCCGGACGAGGTGACCGACCTGGTGCGGCGGTGCCTGGCGAAGAAGCCCGCCGACCGGCCGACGACCGCCGAGCTGGCCCGGACCCTCGCCGAGGCGGCCGGGATGCTGGCGGCCGTTCCGGTGTCACCGGCCGCCGGGCCACTGGACCCGGCCGTGCTGGCCAGCGCGGGCACCACCATCCTGCCCTGGTCGGCGGCGACCGACGCGTTGCCGCTGTCCCGTACCCGTAACCGCACCCGCCGGGAGCACCGGCGTCGGCGGCGGGTGGAGGCCGGGGTGGCCGCCGTCGGCCTCATCGCCGTCACCGGCGCGATGTGGGGGTTCACCTCGCGCAGCCCGGCCAGCGGCGAGGACCGGCCGACCACCGAGGCCCGGATGGGCCTGCCGAAGACGGTGCCCTGCGAGGTGGCGTACGCGCTGCGGACCGACTCGGGCAAGGACTTCGCCGCCGAGCTGACCCTGACCAACAAGGGCGACCAGGAGTTGCGGGACTGGACGATGAGCTTCACCTTCCCCGGCCAGCAGGCGGTGACCAGGGCGGAACCGACGTCGGTGCAGCAGCAGGGGAACACCGTGCTGGTCCGACCGGCCGCCCAGCGCACCACTCTCGCGCCTGGCGCGGCCGAGAAGGTCACCCTGACCGGGACGTACAGCGGGGCGAACCCGCTCCCGGTGGAGTTCCGGGTCGGCGACAGCACCTGCGGGGTACGAGTCTCCGGGGTGGCCGGCAGCGCGCCGTCCACCGCGCCGGCGACCAAGGCGGCCACCGCGAAGACCCCACCGAAGACCACCACGAAGGCCGGGCCGAAGGCTCCCACTCCACCGAAGGCGGCGAAGGGCCCGAAGAAGCCGGGCAAGGGGCCCGGTGGTCCGGGAAAAGGGTGAAGGCCCCTGAGGGGCACGGTGGTGGCCCTCGGCGGTGACGTTCAGCGTCGTCCCGCGAACCGCTGTACCTGGTCGATCCCACCCTCCACCACCAGCACCCCACCCCGCGCCAGCGCGGTGTCGTCCGAGGCGTACCGGAAGCGCTCACCCGGCGCCTTCGCGCCGATCACCCGGACCCCGTAACGCTCGTCCGGGCTCAGGTCGAGCAGGGTCCGACCGACCAGCGACTCCGGCACCCGGATGGTGGCGATGGCGAAGTCGTCGTCGAACTCGATGAAGTCGAGCAGCCGACTGACGATCAGGTGTGCGACCCGGTCGCCCGTCTCCGCCTCCGGGAAGATCACGTGGTGGGCGCCCACCGACGACAGGATCTTGGCGTGCTTCTGCGACGTGGCGCGGGCCCAGATCTGCGGCAGACCCAGCTCGGTCAACGCCAGTACGGTCAGCACGCTCGCCTCCACCGAAGCCCCGATGGCCACCACCGCCCGTTCGAAGCTGGCCACGCCGAGTTGGCGCAGCGCCCCGTCCTCCGTCGAGTCGGCCTGGACGACCCGTTCGAGCTGGGTCGAGAAGCGCTGCACCTGATCCGGGTTGCGGTCGACGGCCAGCACCTCGCGGCCCATCCGGGTGAGTGACCCGGCCAGGTGGCAGCCGAACCGACCCAACCCGATCACCACGACGCCGCCGCCGTCCGATCGTCTCGCCGACACCCCGACCTCCTCGCGACTAGCCGACAATTGGTTGTTCCTGCGGATAGCGGTAGAGCCTGCGCCTGGTGTTCAGGGCGATCGCCGACCCGAGGGTGAGCGGCCCGACCCGGCCGATGAACATCAGCACGGTCAGCACCAGTTGGCCGCTGGCCGGCAGCTCGCCGGCCAGACCGACGGTCAGCCCGGTGGTGCTGAACGCGGACGTGACCTCGAACAGGGCCGCGACGAAGCGCACGCCCTCGGTGAGCAGCAGCAGGAGCATCGTCCCGGCGGTGACCAGCGCGACGCTGAGCAGGGCCACGGTGAGGGCCTGCCGCTGGCTGGCGGTGGCCACCCGACGGTGTCCGACCGTCACGTCGGGCTCGCCGCGCAGCTCGGCCCAGATGGTGAACGCCAGCAGGAAGAACGTGGAAACCTTGATGCCGCCGGCCGTGCTGGCGCTGCCGCCGCCGATGAACATCAGCACGATCAGCAGCGGGTAGCTCTCCTCCTGGAGGTCGGCGATGTTCAGCACGCTGAAGCCACCGGTACGGCTCAACGCGATCTGGGTGAACGACGCGAGCGCCTTGCCCCCGGTGCCGTACGACCCGATGGTGCCGACGTTGGTCCACTCGGCGGCGAGCAGGCCGAGGAAGCCGAGCAGCAGCAGGGCCGCGCTGCCCCAGATGGTCAGCTTGGTGGCCACCGCCCATCCGGCCGGCTTGCGCCACTCCCGGACGGCCTCGAACAGGGCGGGGAACCCGAGCCCGCCGACGATGGCACCGAACGCCAGCGGCAGCGACACCCACGGATCGCGGTCGAAGGCCAGCAGACCGTCGCTGTAGAGCGCGAAGCCGCCGTTGTTGAACGCCTGGACGGCGTGGAAGACCCCCGACCAGAGCGCCCGCCCCGGCGTGTAGTCGTACGCCCAGTGGAGCCGGCCGGCGACCAGGGCTGTCATCACCGCCTCGCAGGCGAAGACGGTCACCGCGATCCGGCGCAGCAGCCGGGCCACGTCACCGATGCCGAACTCCGCCGTCTCGGCCTGCACCAGCAGCCGGTTGCGCAGGCCGAGTTGACGCGACACCACGAGGATGACGAGCGCTGCGGCAGTGAGGATGCCGAGACCGCCGAGCTGGGTGAGCAGGGTGATCACCAGTAGACCCCAGCCGGACCAGTAGTTCGGGGTGTCGGTGATCGCCATTCCGGTCACCGACACCGCCGACGTGGCGGTGAACAGCGCGGTGACCAGGGGCGGTCGCTGATGCTGGACGGTGGCCCAGCGCGCCATCAGCAGTCCGGTGCCGAGCAGGATCGGCACCAGGAACCCCAGCGGCACCAGCCGCACGGGGTTGCGGAGAAACCGGCGCACCAGACAATCTTCCTTTTCCGTACGGACGTCCGAGCGGGAACGCCCATTCCGGAGGTTCACCCGCCCCGGCCGATCACGGACGGTCTGCTGTAGCGATCTCGATGCCGGGGCGGGCTGACGCCGGATGGCGGGGGGCGACACACCGGTCGAGTGACCCGTGGGGGCGGGGGCCATCGAAGGTGTGGGCTCCCGGGGCGTGACGCGGTCCGTTGTAACCTCCGGCCACCTCGTTCCTGTTACTTGTGTGTTTCTGCCACATAGCCCGTGGGTGACGTCACTTCTAGCGTGATCCGACAACACAGCATCCTGTCCTCACCTGGAGTCGCGATGACGGTCCGGCACACGCGGCGGGCGTTCCTCTCCGCCGCCACGATGATGGCCGCGGCGCTCGCCGCCACGGCCTGTGGTAGCCCGCAGGACACCGCCACCGGCGGCGGCGACAGCGCCGCGCCGGTGAAGGTCGGCCTGGTGTACTCCCAGTCGGGAGCCCTGGCCAGCTACGGAAAGCAGTACATCGAGGGGTTCAAGGCGGGGTTGGACTTCGCCACCAAGGGCACCGGCAAGGTCGGTGACCGGAAGATCGAGCTCACCGAGGTCGACGACGCGGGCGACCCGGCCAAGGCGGTCTCCGCGGCGAAGGACCTGATCGGCAAGGGCACGAAGATCATCGCTGGGTCCACCGCCTCCGGCGTGGCACTCCAGGTCGCGCCGATCGCGGCGCAGAACAAGGTCCTGTTCATCTCCGGGCCCGCCGCCACGGACGCGGTGACCGGTGCGAACAAGTACACGTTCCGTTCCGGTCGGCAGTCGTACCAGGACGTGGTGACCGCCAAGTCGTTCATCGGCGACCCCACCGGCAAGAAGGTCGTGGTCTTCGCCCAGGACGGTGCGTTCGGCGACGCCAACGAGGGCGCCGTCAAGGCCGTCATCGGCAGCGCGGGTGCCACCGTGAGCAGCGTCCGGGCGCCGGCCAGCGCCACCGAGTTCACGCCGTTCGCCAGCCAGATCAAGGCGGCCAAGCCGGACCTGCTCTTCGTGGCGTGGGCGGGCACCACCGCCCCGGCGATGTGGCAGACCCTCGACCAGCAGGGCGTGCTCTCGTCCACCACTGTCGTCACCGGACTGGACATCCGCGCCTCCTGGCCGACCTTCGGCGCGGCCGGCGCGAAGATCTCGTTCCTCTCGCACTACTTCGACGGGGCCAGCGACACCGAGGCCAGCAAGGCGCTCAAGGCGAAGGTCAACACCATCGACCTGTTCCACCCGGACGGCTTCGCCGCCGCCCAGATGGTGGTCCGCGCGGCGCAGGAGGGTGGGGACGACGTCGACAAGATGGTCACCGCCCTGGAGGACTGGAGCTTCGACGGGGTCAAGGGCAAGATGACCATCCGTGCCGCGGACCACGCGCTGCTCCAGCCGATGTTCCAGGCCAAGCTGACCGGCAGCGGCACCGCCTTCACGGCGACCGCGCAGAAGAGCCTCACCGGTGACGAGACCGCGCCGCCGGCCGTGGCCATGAAGGGCTGACCATGCTCGCCACCCGCGGTCTGACCTGGCGGATCGGTGAGGTCGCCATCGTCGACAGCGTCTACCTCGACCTGGCGCCCGGGGAGTTCCTGGGCGTGATCGGGCCGAACGGCGCCGGCAAGACCTCACTGTTCAACCTGATCACCGGCCTGCGCCGGGCCACGGAGGGCCGGATCACCCTGGACGGGCAGGACATCGGGGCGCTCCCGCCGCACCGGCGGGCCCGCCTCGGACTGGGCCGTACCTTCCAGGCATCCTCGGTCTTCGGCTCGCTCAGCGTGCGGGAGAACGTCCGGCTCGCCGTGCAGGCGCACCGCGGGGGCTCGATGGCACTGTGGCGGCGGGCGGCGGCCGACCGGGAGGTGGCCGCCGCCGCCGACGCGGCGCTCGACCGGGTCGGCCTCGCCCACCGGGGTACGGCGCTCGCCGGCACCCTGGCGCACGGCGAGAAACGCAAACTGGAGATCGCCCTGCTGCTCGCCGGTGAACCACGCGTGATGCTGCTGGACGAGCCGATGGCCGGTGTCAGCGCCGAGGACGTACCCGAACTGGTCGCCGTCATCAAGTCGCTGACCGGTGACAGCGGCCGGGCGGTGCTGATGGTCGAACACCACATGGACGTCATCCTGGAGCTGGCCGACCGGATCGCCGTCATGCACCACGGCGCGCTGCTGGCCTGCGACACCCCGGAGACGGTGATGGCCAACCCCACGGTGCAAGAGGCCTATCTGGGGGAGCAGCTCTGATGGAACCGATCCTCACTGTGGAGGACCTGTCGGTCCGGATCTCCGGGCTGCACATCCTCCAGGGGGTGTCCTTCACGGTCGCCCCGACCGGCGTGACCGTCCTGCTCGGCCGCAACGGCGTCGGCAAGACCACCACGCTGCGCGCGATCGTCGGCCTCACCCCGCCCGCCGGGGAGGTCCGCGGCACCATCCGGATGGGCGCGCAGAGTCTGCTGGCGCGGCCGACGCACCGGCTGGTCCGTGGCGGGCTCGGCTACGTACCCGAGGACCGGTGTGTGTTCGCCGGCCTCACCGTCGCGGAGAACCTGCGGCTCGCCGAGCGGCGCGGCACCACCCCGGCGTACGACAAGGTCTTCGCGCTCTTTCCGGAGCTGGACCGGCGCGGACGGCAACGGGCGGGTTCGCTCTCCGGTGGGCAGCAGCAGATGCTCGCGATCGGACGGGTGCTGCTCAACGACAACCGGCTGCTGCTGGTCGACGAGCCGACCAAGGGGTTGGCGCCGAAGGTGGTGACCGAGGTGGCCGAGGTGTTGGAACGGGTCGCGGAGTCGGTGCCGGTGCTGCTCGTCGAGCAGAACCTGGCGGTGGTCCGCCGGCTCGCCAGGGACGCGGTGGTGCTCTCCGCCGGCCGGGTCGCCTGGACCGGAAACGCGCAGGACCTGCTGCTGGAGACGGCGCTGACGAAGTCGCTGCTGGGTGTGGGCGCGGAGGTCAGGGCATGAGCACGGTGATCCTGTTGACGCTGACCGGCCTGGGTCTGGCGGCGCTGTACTTCCTGGTCGCGTCCGGCCTGTCCCTGGTCTTCGGCCTGGCCGACGTGCTGAACTTCGCGCACGGGCTGTTCCTCGGCGTCGGCGCGTACGGCACCTGGTGGGCGGCGGGCAACCTGCCGGGTGCCGGCTCGGACGGGTTCGGCTTCGTGGTCGCGGTCGCCTTCGGGGTGGCCGCCGGCACGCTCGTGGCGATCCTGGTGGAGCTGGTGCTGATCCGCCCCCTGTACTCCCGCACCATCGAGCAGGTGCTGGTCACCGTCGGCCTGTCGCTGGCCGGGGTGGCGTTGCTCCAGGCCACCTGGGGTGCGGACGCCCGGCCGTTCCCGCGCCCCGACTGGACCCGGCAGGTGACCGGGATCCTCGGCGCGCAGGTGCCAAACGGCGGCCTGCTGCTGATCATCGCGGCGGTGCTGGTGCTCGGCGCGATCCTGGCGTTCCTGCGCTGGACCCGGTACGGCCTGGTGATCCGCGCCGGGGTGGAGAACCGGGAGATGGTCACCGCGCTCGGCATCGACGTGCGCAAGGCGTTCACCCTGGTCTTCGCGATCGGTGGGGCGGCCGCCGCGCTCGCCGGGGCGCTCGGCGGGGTCTACTTCGGCACCGTCTCGCCCGGTCAGGGCAGCTCACTGCTGATCTTCGCGTTCATCGTGGTGGTGATCGGCGGGATGGGCTCGGTCGTCGGCTCCGCGTACGCGGCGGTCGTGGTCGGGCTGGTGCAACAGTTCGTCAACTACTACGGCACGTCCGGGCTGGGCGACATCTGCGTTGTCGGGCTGCTGGCCGTGGTGCTGCTGCTGCGCCCGCAGGGCATCGCCGGAAAGGTGGCAACGGCATGACGGTGATCGACGCGCCTCCCGCGCAGGTGCCCGACGAGCTGACCCCGCAGCGGGGGCGGTGGCACCGGGTACGCCCCTTCCTGCCGCTCGTCGCGCTGGCCGTGCTGGCGATCCTGCCGTACTCGACGATGTCCCTGCCGGGGATCTTCGAGGGGCCGGTCAACTCACCCGGCACCCTGCAACTGCTCGCCATCTGCCTGATCTTCGGCGGGCTCGCGGCCGGGTACGACCTGCTCTTCGGCCGGACCGGGATGCTCTCCTTCGGGCACGCGCTCTACTTCGCGGCGGGCGTGTACGGCACCGACGTCCTCATCACCCGGGCCGGTCTGCCACTGTGGCAGGCGGCGCTGCTGACGATCACCGGCGGGACGATCCTCGCCGCGCTGCTCGGTGCGGTGGCGCTGCGGACCGTGGGCATCGCGTTCGCCATGGTCACCCTGGCGTTCGCCCAGGTCGGGGCGATCCTGGTGGCTCGGGACTTCGGCGGGCTGACCGGCGGCGAGGAGGGCCTGCCGCTTGACGTGTCCGGGCTGCCCGCCGGGCTGGTGGGGGTGACCAACACGGTCAACCTGTACTGGCTGGCCCTGGCGTACCTGACGCTCGTGGTCTTCGTGGTGCACCGGGTGAGCGGGTCGCCGACCGGTCGTGTGCTCGCCGGGCTGCGCGACGACGAGCGGCGGATCGGGGTGCTGGGGCTGGACCCGTACCGCTACAAGCTTGTGGCGTTCACCCTGGCCGGCGGGTTGGCGTCGGCGGGCGGTGTGGTCTACGTCCTGATCGTCGGTGGCGCGTCGCCGCACATCACCTCGTCCGAGCTGACCCTGTCGCTGCTGGTCATGGTGGTGCTCGGTGGGCCGGGCACCCGGTGGGGGCCGGTGCTCGGCGGCGTCCTCTACATGTACCTGGACCACCGGCTCACCGCGTTCGGCGCCAGCGACGCGGTGGACAACCTGCCGGCCGTCCTCAGCCACCCGCTGAGCCAGCCCCTGTTCGTCCTGGGCACGGTCTTCATCCTGGCCGTCTACTTCTTCCCAGGAGGTCTCACCAGCCTGGCCCCCCGCCTGTCCCACCTGACCCGCTCCCTCCGCCCGCGCCGGTGACGCCGGCCCCGTCGATCATGAAGTTATGCCACGACACGCCGTGGCGGATGGCGTTAACTTCATGATCGACGGGGTTCTGCGTCTGGGGAGGCCGGGAGATGGATTCGCGGGTTGCGGTTGTCAGCGGGGGCGGGACCGGGATCGGGACCGCCGTGGCGGAGGCGCTCGTTCGGGACGGGTACGACGTTCTGATCGTCGGACGGCGGGCGGACGTGCTGTCGGCCGCCGCCGAGCGGATCTCCGCTGAGTGTGGTCGGGACGACCGCGTCTCCGCCGTGGCCGCGGACCTGACCGACCCGGAGCAGCTCGACTCGGTCCTCGCGGCCGTCGGTGACCGGCAGGTCGACGTGGTGGTCAACAACGCCGGCGGCTACCTGGGCGGGGATACCGGCACGCTGGTCGGGACCGCCGCACACTGGCGGGCCAACCTGGACGCCAACGTGCTGACCGCCGTACTGCTGACCGAGGCTCTGCGGCCGGCGCTGCGTCGACCCGGCGGGCGGGTGATCCTGATCAGCTCGATCGCGGCCCAGCGCGGCGGCGGCGGAGCGTACTCGGCGGCGAAGGCGGCCCTGCACGGCTGGGCGTACGACCTGGCAGCGCAGCTCGGCCCGGAGCAGATCACGGTGAACGTGGTGAGCCCCGGTTACGTCGCCGAGACCGAGTTCTTCGGCGACCGGATGACCGCCGAGGGGCACGCGAAGCGGGTGGCGGCGACCCTGGTCGGACGGGCCGGGCTACCAGGCGACATCGCCGAGGCGGTCCGCTATCTCGCCAGCCCGGGTGCCGGTTACGTCACCGGCCAGGTCCTCGGCGTGAACGGAGGCTCCGTCCTCGGCCGCTGACCGGGGATGACGGACGGCGCTGGTAGACATGTCGGGTGGAGACAGCGGAGCGGGCAGGGGTACGGGAGCGGGCCGAGGCGGTGCTGCGCCGGCTGGCGGGTGACCACGCCCGGCTGCGTGAGGACCAGTGGCGGGCCATCGAGGCGCTCGTCGTCGACCGGCGGCGGGTGCTCTGCGTCCAGCGGACCGGTTGGGGCAAGTCGGCGGTCTACTTCGTGGCCACCGCGCTGCTGCGCGACAGCGACCAGGCCGGGCAGGCCGGGCAGACGGGCCAGGCCGGGCAGGCGGGCCAGGCCGGGCAGGTTGGGCAGGGCGGGCAGGCTGGGCCGACGGTCATCGTCTCGCCGCTGCTGGCGTTGATGCGTAACCAGGTCGAGGCGGCGGCCCGGGCCGGCATCCGGGCCCGCACGATCAACTCGGCGAACCTCGACGAGTGGGACGAGATCACCGCCGAGATCCAGACCGGCGCGGTGGACGTCCTGCTGATCAGCCCGGAACGCCTCAACAATCCGGACTTCCGCGACGGTGTCCTGCCGAAGCTCGCCGCGACCACCGGCCTGCTGGTGGTCGACGAGGCGCACTGCGTCTCCGACTGGGGGCACGACTTCCGGCCCGACTACCGGCGGCTGCGCACGTTCCTGGCCGAGCTGCCCGAGCGCACGCCCGTGCTGGCCACCACAGCCACCGCCAACTCCCGGGTCACCCAGGACGTGGCGGAGCAGTTGGGCGACGCCCTCGTCCTGCGCGGCACGCTGGACCGCGAGTCGCTGCGTCTCGGCGTCCTCGACCTGCCCAGCCCGGCGCACCGGCTGGCCTGGCTCGCCGACCACCTGGACCAGCTGCCCGGCTCGGGCATCGTCTACACGCTGACCGTCGCGGCGGCGGGGGAGACGGCCGAGTTCCTGCGCTCCCGGGGCTACCCGGTGGCGTCGTACACCGGGCAGGTCGAGGACGCCGACCGGCGGGCCGCCGAACAGGACCTGCTCGACAACAAGATCAAGGCGTTGGTGGCGACCAGCGCGCTCGGCATGGGTTTCGACAAGCCTGACCTGGGCTTCGTCGTGCACCTCGGCGCGCCGCCGTCGCCGATCGCGTACTACCAGCAGGTCGGTCGCGCGGGCCGCGCCGTCGAGCACGCCGAGGTGCTGCTCCTGCCCGGTGCGGAGGACGCCGCCATCTGGCGCTACTTCGCCTCGCTGGCCTTCCCGCCGCAGGAGCAGGTCCGGGCCGTACTGGCCGCCCTGCAC
This sequence comes from Micromonospora sp. NPDC005298, assembly GCF_040607375.1. Classification (NCBI taxonomy): domain Bacteria; kingdom Bacillati; phylum Actinomycetota; class Actinomycetes; order Micromonosporales; family Micromonosporaceae; genus Micromonospora; species Micromonospora sp. NPDC005298. Next base: position 67,687 of record NZ_JBEXGP010000003.1, on the reverse strand, counting down.
ACCGACCGCCCGCTCTCCACCCAGGCCCTCGAACCGCTCGTCGACCTGCGCCGGGCCCGCCTGGAGCTGATGCTCAAGGTGCTCGACGTGGACGGCGCGGTCCGCCGGGTGCGCGGTGGTTGGCTCGCCACCGGCGAGCCCTGGGTCTACGACGAGGCCCGGTTGCGCCGCGTCGCCGAGGCACGCACCGTCGAGCAGCAGGCCATGCGGGAGTACGCGACCACGACCGACTGCCGGATGCGGTATCTACGGGAACGCCTGGACGACACCGGGGCCACCGACTGCGGCAGGTGCGACAGGTGCGCCGATCCGCTCTTCGCCGCCGACGTGTCGACGGCCGCGCTCGCCGCCGCGCAGACCTTCCTGGGCCGCCCCGGCGTGGAGATCGCTCCGAAGAAGCTCTGGCCGACCGGGTTGGACGCGGTGGGCGTACCCCTGAAGGGCCGGATCCCGCCCGCGGAGCAGGCGTTGCCGGGCCGTGCGGTCGGGCGGCTCTCCGACCTGGGCTGGGGTGGCCGGCTGCGTGACCTGGTCGGCCCGGAGGCACCCGACGCGCCGGTGCCCGACGACGTGGCCGCCGCCGTGGTGGAGGTGTTGAAGGCGTGGGCGCACGGCGACGACCCGTGGCCGCGCCGCCCGGCGGCGGTGGTCGCGGTCGGTTCCCGACGGCGGCCCCGACTGGTCGGGTCGCTGGCCGAGCGGATCGCCGCCGTGGGCCGGCTGCCGTTGCTCGGCGAGGTCGTCCCGACCGGTCCGGGCGGCGCCGGCGGGGCGCGCGGCAACAGCGCCCAACGGGTACGCGCGCTGCACGACGCCTTCACCGTGCCGACCGATCTGGCCGACGCGCTGGCCGGGCTGGACGGTCCGGTGCTGCTCGTCGACGACCTGGTCGACTCGGGCTGGACGATGACGATGGTGACCAGGGCTCTGCGCCGGGCCGGCGCACCCGACGTGCTTCCGCTGGCCCTCGCCGTGGCCGGCTGAGGGTGCCGGGTCGGAAAGTTCCCGGACGCGGCGGATTGCGACGGTCGCCACGCCGTCCGGGCGTCGTCCGGGGGCGGCCGGGTGCGGCGGTACCGTGGGCGGCATGACCGATCAGCACCCCGTCAGCGGCCGCACACTGGACGTGGGCGGTGCCTGACCAGGTCTCCGCCGCACCGGACCGCAGCACCCTGCGGCTGGCCCTGGTGGTCGGCGGTCTGGTGCTCGCGGTGCTGCTCGGCTTCGGCCTCGGCCGGATGAACACCGGCACCACCACCGGCGCCGGCGGCCCGTCACTGGCCGCCGAGCACACCGACCCGCCCGGCACCGCCCCGCACAACCACGGTGCCGTCGTGGGCGGCGACCAGGGCGCGGGCGTCGAGCCGGGCGGCCTGTCGGTCAGCGCGGCGGGCTACACGCTGGCCCCGGTGGCCACCGAGTTCCCGTCCGGTCGGGCGGGGGAGTTCCGCTTCCAGGTACGGGACGCGCAGCGGCGGCCGGTGACCCGCTTCGCCGTCGTCCACGACAAGCCGATGCACCTCATCGTCGTACGGCGGGACCTGACCGGATACCAGCACCTGCACCCGAGCATGGCGGCGGACGGCACCTGGTCGGTGCCGCTGACCCTCGCCGGGGCCGGGGTCTGGCGGGCGTACGCCGACTTCACGGTGGTCGCCGACAACGGCGGGCAGACCGCGGTGACCCTCGGCGTGGACCTCGCCGCGCCTGGCGACTACCGGCCCCGTCCGCTGCCTGAGGCGGCCACCTCGACGACAGTTGACGGGTTCACCGTCGGCTACCAGGGCTCGGCGCAGGTCGGTGCCACCGTGCCGCTGACCTTCCGGATCGACGGCGCGGCGGGCGCGGCACCGCTGGAGCGTTACCTCGGGGCGTACGGGCACCTGGTGGCGCTGCGCGAGGGCGACCTCGGCTACCTGCACGTGCACCCGGAGCCGGAGCTGGTGGACGGGCAGGTGCGGTTCTGGCTGACCATCCCGGGCCCCGGCAGCTACCGCCTCTTCCTGGACTTCCAGGTGAACGCCGAGGTCCACACCGCCGAGTTCACGCTGACCGTCCCCTGACCCCGGGGGCTCAGCCGGCGCGGCGGATGGGGCGGCGGGCCAGGTAGCGGAGGAGGTCGCGGATGTGGTGCTTCTCCTCGGCCGGGACACCGGGGTCGGCCAGCCGTTCGAGGATCGCCCGGACGTCGGCCTCGACCGGGCCGTCGTCGCTGCGGCGGCGGGGACTCGGGCCGGCGTCGGGCAGACCGAGCGCCCGGAACGCGGCAGCCACCGGCAGGTCGAGTGCCGCGCAGAAGCCCCGTACTTTGGCCAATTCGGGATAGTCCTGCCAATCTCCGGCCAGCCAGCGGAACACCGTCGAGCGGCCCACGCCCGTGTGCGAGGCAAGATCGGTCACGGTCCACCCGCGTTCGTCGCGGGCGTCGTCGATCGCCCGCCTGACGAAGCGGGCGAACGCCATCTGCGGCGAAACCTCTGCGGAACCCATCCCTGCGGGTCTTCCCTCCCGGCCGGAACAGTGGGCGGTGCGCCTTTCGAGGGTAGTACGCCAGGGGCCGGAAACAATTGACTGACCGCACAATCTGTCCCGTGGACGGGACTGATCCTGCGGCCGTATCGACGAACATGCGGAACCGACGAGCAGGAACCATCGCCGCCCATCAACTAAGCTCTGCTCCCGGCGTAACGTCCGTCCCCGTCCGCCGTGTCCCGCAGCACCGCTGAGGAGCAGCCATCATGGCCGAACCGAGCCGTCCGCGGCCGTACCAGCCCGGTGCGGTGAGCCTCTTCTTCGTCGCCACCACAGGTGTGTTCGCCGCCGGGTTCTGGAGCTGGCTGCTGGTCCTGGTGCTGCGCAGCTATGCGGCGACCGGGGTGGAGGTGCTGGCGGCCACCGGCGCGGTCACCGCCAGCCTGGTCGGGGTGGTGCTCGGCGTACGGCTGGCCCTGCAGCGCAACGCCAGCGTCCGACACGCCGAGATGAAGAGACTGCTCGTCGACATCTCCTGGAACGCCTTCGTGGCCGTCGGCAACGCCGAGGGCGTGGGCAAGGTCGTGCCCTTCCCCACCGGTACGGGGAACAAGGACTGGATCTCCCAGCGGTCCGGCTCGGAGCGGTTGTCGACCCGCGACCGCCTCGGACGGGACCGGGGCGGCGACCGCCTCCGCTAGGGCCGCGCCTCGTCGGCGGACAGTAGGGTCTCCAACCGGGGCGTGACCTGCCACTGGTCGACCAGTTCGCGGTACTCCGCGCGCTGCGCGTCGGTCGGGCCGGTGCCCGTCCGGCGGGCCCGGATCAGCAGGTTGCGTGGCGTGTGCTGCGAGTCGACGAACTCCACCACCTCGGCCCGGTACCCGTGCACCCGCAGCAGACCGGCCCGCAACGCGTCGGTCAACACGTCGGCGAAGCGTTCCCGCAGGATGCCCTGCCGGGTCAGCAGCTCGTACGGGGCCGGGGCCGGGTGGGCGCGGAGCTGCTTCGCCAGGTCGTGGTGGCAGCACGGCGCGGCCAGCACCCAGCGGGCCTCCCAGCGCACCGCGCGGGCCAGCGCCTCGTCCGTGGCGGTGTCACAGGCGTGCAGGGCCAGCACCAGGTCGGGTGCGGGATCGACGACGGCGTCGGCGATCGTGCCGGCCACGAAACTGACCCGCTCGGCCCAGCCCAGGCGCTGCGCCAGCTCGGTGTTACGCCGCCGCTGGTCCTCCCGGACGTCCACGCCGACCAGGTCGACGTCCAGCCCCCGGCCGGTCAGGTAGCGGTAGGCGGCGAAGGTCAGGTACGCGTTGCCGCAGCCCAGGTCGACCACCCGCAGCGGACCGGTCAGGTCGTCGGGCAGGGTCGCGGCGAGGGCCCGCAGGAACGCGTCGACCTGGCGACGCTTGGCCGCCGAGCCGCCGATCTCGGCGAAGATCTCGTCGCCCGGGTCGAGCAGGTACTCCTTCGCCCGGTCGTTCCCGGCCGGCGTCGCCGCCGGTCGGGCCGTCGCGGCGCGGTGCACCTGCGCCTCGCCGGACTTGGTGACCCGCAGTTGGAGCGTCGCGTCGGCCGTCTCCACGTGCCAGTTACCGAACGGCTCGGCCAGCAGCTCGTCGACCGCCACGGCGGCCTCCGGACCGGGGGCGACGTTACGGGTGTACGGGCGCGCGCCGTCGGAGGTGGCGATCTGAATCCGCGGCCCGGCCTTGAGTGTCACCGGCCGCAGCTCGGCCCGGACCACGGTGGGGCGACGCCCCCGGCGACGGCCGGCGGCCACCGCCCGGGTCAGCGCGGGGTCGAGCAGCAGTGCCCGGACTTCGGTCAGGGCGGCGTCCAGTGGTTCCGGCATCGTTCCATCTTCGGCAGGAGGGGCGGGAAGGGAAACATCCCCCGAACCGCGCTCGGCGGTGCGGGGGATGTCGGGTGTCGCTGTGGGTCAGTCCGCGGTCGCCTCGGCCGGCGTACCCGCGCCGGAACCACCACCACGACGGCGCCGGCGGCGACGCGGCTTCGACGGCTCACCGTCGGCGGCTGCGGCGGCCGGCTCGGACGGACCGGCCTCGGCGGAGATCACCGCGGTGGGCTCGCCCACGACCGTCTCGCCGGCCCGGCGGCGACGCCGGCGACGCGGGGTACGGGTGCCCTCCTCGGCGATGCCCTCCTCGGCGGGTGCCTCGGCGGCGACCGGCGCGGCCGCGTCGGAGCGGTCCCGACGGCCGTCGCCCCGGCCACGGCGCTCGCCCCGACCCTCGCCGCCACGGCTGTCACCGCGCCGGGGGCCACGGCCGCCGCTGTCGCCGCGGCGGGAGCGCGTGGTGCCGCCCAGGTCCTCCTCGATCTCGGCGGACAGCCCGGCCCTGGTGCGCTCGGCGGTGGGCAGCGTGCCGCTGACCTCGGAGGAGATGTGCAGGTCGGTGTAGAGGTGCGGGGACGTGTGGTACGTCTCCGGCGGCTCCGGCATCTCCAGACCGAGGGTCTTGTCGATGATGCGCCAGCGCGGCATGTCGTCCCAGTCGACGAAGGTCACCGCGACACCGGTCGCCCCGGCCCGGCCGGTACGACCGATCCGGTGGGTGTACGTGTCCTGGTCTTCCGGGCAGTCGTAGTTGATGACGTGGGTGACGCCCGTGACGTCGAGCCCCCGGGCCGCCACGTCGGTGGCGACCAGGATGTCGATCTTGCCGGCGCGGAACGCCCGCAGCGCCCGCTCCCGGGCGCCCTGGCCCAGGTCGCCGTGCACCGCGGCGACCGCGAACCCACGGAAGTCGAGGTCCTCGGCGACCCGGTCGGCGGCCCGCTTGGTACGGGTGAAGATCATGGTCAGCCCGCGACCCTCCGCCTGGAGGATGCGCGCCACCACCTCGACCTTGTTCATCGAGTGGGTGCGGTAGACCAGCTGCTCGGTCTGCGGCGACGGCCCGGTCTCGGCGGTGTGCCCGGCGTGGATCGTCATCGGCTGGCGCAGGAAACGCCGCGACAGGGTGACGATCGGATCCGGCATGGTGGCCGAGAAGAGCATGGTCTGCCGGTCCTCCGGCAGCATCGCCAGGATCTTCTCGACGTCGTCGAGGAAGCCCAGGTCGAGCATCCGGTCGGCCTCGTCGAGGACCAGCGCGTGGACGCGGTCCAGGCGCAGGTGCTTCTGCTTCTGCAGGTCCATCAGTCGCCCGGGCGTGCCGACCAGGATCTCGACGCCCTTGCGCAGCGCCTCGATCTGCGGCTCGTACGCCACGCCGCCGTAGATCGGCAGCACCCGCACGCCCCGCGTACGGCCGGCGGCGGCGAGGTCCTTGGCGACCTGGATGCCGAGCTCGCGGGTGGGGACGACGACAAGCGCCTGCGGTACGCCGTCGCTGCCCTCGCCGGGCGCGAACACCCGGTCGAGCAGCGGTACGCCGAAGCCGAGGGTCTTGCCGGTGCCGGTGGGCGCCTGGCCGATCAGGTCGACGCCGCGCAGCGCGATCGGGATCGCGTACTCCTGGATCGCGAAGGCGCGGGTGATGCCTGCCGCGGCCAGCGCCTCGACGGTCTCTTCACGGGCGCCGAGCGCGGCGAAGGTGGGGGCCTCCGGTCGAACCGGGGCGGTGGGGGCCAGCTCCTGGCCGTCCATCAGGTCTTGAGTCAGATCGCTCATGTGGATGTGGGGGTGCCCTCTCGTGGGTGCGCCCGTCATGTCCTCAGGGCGCGTTCGGTATGACGCGGGCCACACGGTCGGCGGCAGACTGCCGAGCCGGACCGGGCCGCACGCGCGCCGCGGGCTGAACGTCGATCAGATCGGCGCCCACGGCAACTGCTCCATGCTACCTGAACAGGCAAGCTCACGTCCCGATTCCCGGTCGGCCAGCCGCCACGCGGGGGCGGCAAATGTGTGCTGCGTCACAGATCGTCAACGCCTGGACGGGGCTCGACCGGGGGCTGGTGTTCGACGACTCCCGGAAACCTGGAGATCCGGGGCGGCCACGGTTGCTCTCAACATGGGCCTGCTGGCGCCGCCGGGCGGGCCGCGCTCACCTCGCTGACCGGGCGGGACGACCGGTCGACGTACCTGGGCTGTTTCGGGAGGCTGACCACCGCGCGGATGGACGCGGCCGGCCTCGACAACTGAGTCGCGGCTCCGGCCCGCGGCAGGTACGACAGCGCCGACCTGCCGCGACGGCCGGACCGGTCAGCGGACGGTGAAACCGACCGCGCGCGGCGACGCCTCGGCGATCTCGACGTACGCGACCTTCTCGACCGGCACGATCACCCGCCGGCCCTTCTCGTCGGTCAGGGAGAGCGTGCCGCCGTTGCCGGCGAAGGCGTCGGTCACGATCTGCTCGATCTCGGCCGGCGACTGCGCGCTGTCCAGAACCAGCTCGCGCGGCGCGTACTGCACGCCGATCTTGACCTCCACTGTGCCTCCTCAACTGGGGCGAAAGAACCGCCAGGCGAAGGCTATCCGATCACGGGGTCGGTGGTCAGGCTGACTCACCTTGCAGCGGGAAGCTGGCGATGCCCCGCCAGGACAGCGCCGCCACCAACGCCTCCGCCTCGGCCTTCGGCACCTGACGGCCGCCGGCCAGCCAGAACTGGGCCGCCGTCTCCGCCGCGCCGACCAGCCCGGAGGCGAGCAGCTCCGCGTGCGCCCGGCTCACGCCGGTGTCCGAGATGATCGTGTCGGTGATCGCCGCGATGCAGCCCCGCTCGACCCGCTCGACCCGCTGCCGGACCGCCGGATCGTTGCGCAGGTCCGATTCGAAGACGAGACGGAACGCCTCGCTCTCGTGGTCGACGAAGTCGAAGTACGCCCGCACCGACGCGCCGACACGCTCCTTGTTGTCGATCGTGCCGCGCATCGCGTCCTGCACCTTGGCGACGATGGCGTCACAGTGCGTGTCCAACAGGGCCAGGTAGAGGTCCATCTTCCCGGGAAAGTGTTGGTAGAGGACGGGCTTGGAGACCCCCGCCCGTTCGGCGATGTCGTCCATCGCCGCGGCGTGGTAGCCCTGCGCGACGAACACCTCCTGCGCCGCCGCGAGCAGCTGCTTACGGCGCGCCGACCGGGGCAGACGGGTGGGTCGGCCAGCGGTCTGTGCGCCACTCCCCGCAGCGGTCATGGGATCCTCCGAGTTCTCCGTACGAGCCGGCATTTTCCCCCCAGACCGGGCGAGGCCCGTGACCCTCGATGTGGAAATGGCCCGCCGCTGTAACTTATCGCCACTGTCGCCACACGGTAGCCTCAGCGGGGGCGACCAAGGAGCGCGCGGTGAGTGAAACAGGGCAACCCGGAGCCGCCACCCCGGGAGAGCACGATGACGGAACGGGTCAGCACGACGACCCGAGCCGTTCCGGCGGCGGGTGGGCGCCCCCGTCGGGCGGGTGGTCCCGGGCCGCCGAGCACGCGGACGACCCCGAGCCGCCGGCACGGTGGCAGCCGGACCCGGCTGTCGGGTGGCGTACGTCATCCGCGCGGCACGGCGACCTGCCACCGCCGGTGGTCGGGCTGCCCGACGGACCCGAGGCGCCGGCCCGGGTCAACGGCCAGCACACCAACGGCGTCCGACACGCCGGCGCCGAGACCAACGGCGTCCACCACCCCGGGCTCGACGCGTCGGCGGCCCGTCCCGCGCCGGTCAGCGCGCCGCCCGGCGACGACCGGCCCGCCCCGAGCGGCGACCGGCTGGTCGTGCCCGCCCAACGACCCGCACCCCCGCCGCCGGCCGTCCAGGTGCCACCGGTGGGCACCGCCGCCTCGGGTTTCGAGGTCCCGCCCGGCTTCCACGCGCCGAGCGCCGACCGGCTGACCGCCGACGACCCGTCCGCCGCGCCCCGCGACTGGCGCAACCCGCTCCCGGCGGAGGCGTCCGCCGACACCGGACGCACTCCGGAGCGGCCCACCGACGAAGGCGCCGACCAGCCCCGCACCGCCGAGGGCTCCCGTGCCGTAGACGCGCCCCGGGCCGGGGAGTCGTCGGCGATCGAACCGGACTGGTCCGGGCCGAACTGGAACCGCCCGAGCTGGGGCAGCGGCTGGGCGCCACCGTGGTCCAGACAGGATGACGAGCCCGCCGGCCGCCAGGGCCGGGACGAGTCCACGCCGGGCCGGGTCGCCGAACCGGTCCGCGCCGAGCCGCCCCGCGCGTACGACGTCGACCGGGACGGGCCCGACACCGAGCTGGCACCCGAGCGCCCGTCCTGGGCCGGTGAACGTCCGGCGGTGACCCCGGTCAGCGCGCCGAAGGAGCGTCCGTCCTGGGCCGCTCCGGCCCCGAGCGTCACCCCGCCGGTCGACCGGCTGCCGCGCGCCACCGACTCTGAACCGGTGCCGACCAGTGGGCCGCCCGCGCCCGGGGGGAGCGCGCCTCCGGCCGTCGAGCGGCCGTCCTGGGCCGACGGCGCCACCCCGGTCAGCGCCCCACCGTCCCGTCCGTCGTGGGCCGGTCCGGCCCCGACCAGTGGTGGGCCGTCGCGTCCGTCGTGGGCGGGTGGTGTGGATGCGGCGCCGACCAGTGGTGGGCCGTCACGCCCGTCGTGGGCTGGTGGCGCGGACGTGACTCCGACCAGTGGCGCCCCGTCACGCCCGTCGTGGGCTGGTGGCGCGGACGTGACTCCGACCAGTGGCGCCCCGTCACGCCCGTCGTGGGCTGGTGGCGCGGACGTGACTCC
>NZ_JBEXGP010000003.1:0-58464 GCF_040607375.1 Micromonospora sp. NPDC005298 | reverse complement strand
GACCAGTGGTGGGCCGTCGCGTCCGTCGTGGGCCGGTCGGCCCGATCCGGCTCCGACGCCCGCTGCTGAACGGCCGTCCTGGGCCCGACCGCCGTCGGCCGACCCCACACCCGCGACGCCTCCCGGCCCGGCGGCGACGCCGGCCGTGACGGCTCCCGCCGACGTGCCACCGCCGGCGGTCACGCCACCGCCGGCACCTGCCGGACCGCCGCTGACGGCGGAACGATCCTCCTGGGTCGGTGGGACGCCCACCTCCCCGTCCAGCAGTCCACCCCGAGCCGAGCGGCCCGACTGGTCCGAGGGGCGCATCCCCGCGTCCCCGGGTGAGCGCCCGTCCTGGCCGGCGAGCGCGCCCCGCGTCGACGAGTCGGGTGACCAGCCCGGCCCGCTCCGACCTGAGCCCCGGCCGGTCGCACCCTTCCGGCTGCGCCCGGCGACGCCCGAGCCACCGGAGCCACCCCGCCCCGCACCCCCGTCGACCGGTCCGACCGCGACCGACGCCGCACCGATGTCGACCGGCACGGTCCCACCCTCCGTTACGAGCGGAGGCGGACGCCGGGACCGGCCCTCACCCGCGTCCGCCCCTCCCTACGCGGCACGCCGATCCGCCCCCGACCCGGCGGTGCCGGCCGACCCGGCCGATCCCGGCCGTCGTGCGGAAACTACGGCGGCGGTGCTGCCGCAGCGCGTCCCCGCCGAACCGGACGTGCCCGTCGTGCCGGAGCCGCCAGCCGTGGAGCCCGCCGAGACCCCGGAACTCGCCCGTATCGCCACCCACCTGCGCCGCGACGACGAGCCCGCGCCCCTGCGGGAGCGCCCCGAGGGGTTCGACGTCAACGCCATCCTGGACGCCGTCCGGGAGGTGGCCGGCGTACGGGACGCGGCGCTGCGTCGTACGCCGGCGGGCGCGCACAGCCTGCGGCTGGACCTGGCCGACGGGGCCGACCCGGCCGAGGTGAGCAGGCAGGTCGCCCGGTTGCTCCAGGAGCGGATGGGCCTGGCCGCCGCCCCACAGAACCTGCCCGGCATGCCCACCACGCCACCCCCACCGGTACGCCGCCGCGGCGCCGAGCCGCGCAGCCCCGAGCCGCGTGCGGTCGAGCCGCGTGCCCCGGAGCCCAGGGACGCCGGTGTCGAGGCGCGGACGGGGGACGTACGCGCCGCCGAGCCCGCCGTGAGTGGGCGGATCGAGACTCCTCCGGCGGGAGACACGTCACGCCGGCGTCGGCAGGGTGCCCCGCACCGGGGTCGCGCCACGGTGGAGGAGCCCGGCTCGGTCTCGTCCGCGCCGGCCGGTGCGGCCACCGGCAGCCCGGCGACGGCCGGCACGTCGTACTCGGGTGGTCAGGTGACCACGACGGAGTCGGCGCCGTCCCGGCCGTTGGACACCGGCGGCGCGCCGGGGCCTCGCGTGGTGATCGACCACGTGCAGGTCAGCACGTTCGGGCTGGACGCCAACGTGGAGGTGCGGTTGCTGGCCGGCGGCGAGAACGCCTCCGGGTACGCGACCGGGCCGGCGGTGGACGGGTACGTGCTGCGGCTCTGCGCGGTCGCCGCGGCCGCCGCCGTGGACGAGTTGCTGCGCGGCGCGGAGAACGCCGAGCGGGGGCGCTGCTTCGTCGAGCACGCGGCGGTGGTGCCGTTCGGCAACTGCGAGGTGGCGACCGTGGTGGTGCTGCTGGTGTGCGAGGGCTGGGTGGAGCAGTTGGCCGGTTCGGCGCTGGTCGCCGGTGATCCGCGGCAGGCGGTGGTCCGGGCGACGCTGGCGGCGGTGAACCGTCGACTGGAGGCGCTGCTGTCCTGAGTGGTCCGGGGCAGACTGGAACGATGAAACGCGCCAACCTCTGGCCGGACGACCTTCTGCCCGAGCACGGGGTTCCGCCGCCGTGGCCGGGGCGGGAGGTCCGCCTCGGCAGTTCGGTCACCTACGTGCGGGACACTCCGGCCACCGCCGCCGGAGCGGAACCGGCGTTGTACGTGCACGGGCTGGGCGGCTCGTCGCAGAACTGGACCGACCTGGCGGGCCTGCTGTCCGACCGGCTCGACGGGCAGGCCATCGACCTGCCCGGGTTTGGCCGTAGCGAGCCGGGTCGCCGTTACACGATCCCCGCCTTCGCGGACCTGGTGGTGCGGTGGATCGAACACTCCGGTCGGGGGCCGGTGCATCTGTTCGGCAACTCGTTGGGTGGCGCGGTCTCGGTCCAGGTGGCCGCGCTCCGACCGGACCTGGTCCGAACGCTCACCCTGATCTCGCCGGCGCTGCCGTTCCTCGACTTCCGGCGCTCGTTGCAGGGGCGGATGCTGCCGGTGCTGGCCATCCCCGGGGGTGAACGGCTGGTCGCCCGGCACCTCACCCAGCTCGCGCCCGAGGTGATGGCCCAGCAGGTGCTGGAGGCGTGTGTGGCAGATCTCGACCGGATCTGCGACCAGCGTCGGGCCGAGGCGTTGGAGGAGATCCGGGTGCGGTACGAGGCGGAGCACTACGCCGCCGCGTACGTGCGGACGTTCCGTGGTCTGGTCTCCAGCTTCCTGCGGGCGTACCTGCCGGGGTCGGGGTCGCTGTGGCGGCTCGCCCGGGCGGTGCGGGCGCCGACGCTCGTGGTGGGCGGTCGGGCGGACCGGCTGGTCGATGTGCGGGTCGCGCCGCAGACCGCGCGGGTCATCCCGGACAGCCGTCTGCTGATGCTCGACGGCGTGGGTCATGTGGCGCAGTTGGAGGTGCCGAGGCTTGTCGCTCGGGCGGTGGTGGGTCTGCTCGCCGAAACGGAGGACGCGGCCGGGCGGTCCGATCTGGCAGGCTGAGTCGGATGCCCAGTTCCGCTCGCCGTCAGCGACGCTTCGCCCTGTTCGCGCAACTGGTGGCGGTGGTGCTGGCCGTCGGCGCGGCGGTGGCCGTGATCGGCGAGGGGCCGGGTGGCCGTCCGGAGGCCGACCGGCTGGCCGCGGACGAGATCAGCACCGTGCCGCCGCCGCTGGTGGCCGCGCCGCTGCCGCCGTCGGCGGACCCGTCGCCGTCGGTGTCGCCGCCGTCGGTGTCGACGTCGCCGAGCGCGCCTGCGGTGCTGCGGCTGCCGGGGGCGGTGCCGACCGCGGGTACGGGCCGGTTCGGTTACGACGACCGCTCCGGCCCGGTGCTGGGTCGTGCTGGTGAGCTGCGGCGCTACCGGGTGGCGGTGGAGTCGGGCAGTGCCGAGGACGTCGCCGCGTTCGGGCAGGCGGTCGAGGTGGCGCTGGCCGGGCCGGGCAGTTGGGTGGACAGCGGGCGGCTGCGGTTGCAGCAGGTGCCCGGCAACGCTCCGGGCGACTTCACCGTCTACCTGGCCACGGCCCGTACGGCGGGTCGGATGTGCGCCGCCGGTGGGGTGGACATCCGGATCGGGGGCCGCCCGTACACGTCCTGCCGGGCGCCCGGTCAGGTGATCATCAACCTGGACCGGTGGCGGCTGTCCGTGCCGCACTTCGTCTCGGCTGGCGTGCCGCTGTCGGTCTACCGGACGTACGTGGTCAACCACGAGGTGGGTCACCAGCTGGGGCACCGGCACGAGCGTTGTCCGGGGTCGGGTCGGCCGGCGCCGGTGATGATGCAGCAGACGCTGTTCCTCAACGGGTGCCGGGTCAATCCGTGGCCGTACCTCGGGGGACGCCGCTACGCCGGGCCCGCGCTCTGACAGCGCGCCGGGCCCGGCGCTCGGAAGGCGCGCGCGGCCGCTGCCCGGAAAACGCGCCGGTCGCTGCTCGGAAAGCGCCCCACTTGCGCCAATAGCGGTAAAAGCAGAGGAATGCCCGAATAATCTGGCAGGCTGGACGTCATGACGCCGTCGTCCCCTTACGGCCAGCCCCGGCCGCCCGATCCGTCGGGCCGGTCGGCGCACCCGCACGGGCGTCCCGCCCTCGTCCGGATGCGGCGGCGACGCCGTCGCAGCCTGCTGATCGGCGCGTTGGTGCTCGCCGCAGCCGCCGCCGGCGTGATCGTCCTGCGGGACGGCGAACCGGTGGCCGACGTGCCGCCCACCACCACGCAGGGCGGGATGGGGCTCGGTGGCGGGGGCGCCCACCCGGCGCCCAGCAGCTACCCGTCGGTCGGTGCGGGACGGTTCTCGGCCGCCGACGGCGGAACCACCGTGCACGGCGAGGACGGCCCGCTGCGCCGGTACCGGATCGCTGTCGAACGCGGCACCGGCCAGGACGTCGACGCCTTCGCGGCCAAGGTGGACGAGGTGCTGACCGACCCGCGCAGCTGGATCGGCTCCGGCGAGCTGCGGGTGCAACGGGTCGCCGACGCGGGGGCCGCCGACTTCACGATCTACCTGGCCACCCCGGTCACCTCGGAACGGATGTGCGCCGAGGGTGGGCTGAGCACCGAGCGCTACACGTCCTGCCGGCTGCCCGGCCAGGTCATCATCAACCTGGCCCGCTGGCAGGAGGCCGTGCCCGACTACGGCGCCCCGCTGGACACGTACCGCACATACGTCGTCAACCACGAGGTGGGCCACGAGTTCGGCGAGCAGCACGAGGCCTGCCCCGGCCCGGGTGAGCCGGCGCCGGTCATGCAGCAGCAGACGTACGGCCTCCAGGGCTGCGTCGCCAACGCCTGGCCGTACGTCGAGGGTCGTCGCTACGCGGGTGACATCGTCCCCTGATCGGCCGGCTGTCGGTTATTCCCGCTCCCGCATCGCGGACCACGTGTCCTCCCTCATGGCCGAGGGGGGCGCCGGCGAGCAACAATGGCGCGGTTCGCACCGCCGATCCCGGGGAGTCCACCGTGTCGTTGCCCCCGCTCGTCGAACCCGCCGCCGAGCTGACCGTTGACGAGATCCGCCGCTACTCACGCCACCTGATCATCCCGGACGTCGGGGTGGCCGGGCAGAAGCGGCTGAAGAACGCCCGGGTGCTCTGTGTCGGGGCCGGTGGCCTCGGCTCGCCCGCCCTGCTCTACCTCGCCGCGGCGGGCGTCGGAACGCTCGGCATCATCGACTTCGACACCGTCGACGAGTCGAACCTCCAGCGTCAGGTCATCCACGGTGTGTCCGACATCGGCAGGTCCAAGGCCGAGTCCGCCGCCGCGTCGATCCGCGAGATCAACCCGCTGGTCAACGTGGAGATCCACAACACCGCCCTGGACCGGGAGAACGTCCGCGAGATCTTCGCCCAGTACGACCTGATCGTCGACGGCACCGACAACTTCGCCACCCGCTACATGGTCAACGACGCGGCGGTGCTGCTCGGCAAGCCGTACGTCTGGGGTTCGATCTACCGCTTCGACGGCCAGGCGTCGGTGTTCTGGGCCGAGCACGGCCCCTGCTACCGCTGCCTCTACCCGGAGCCGCCGCCGCCCGGCATGGTCCCGTCCTGCGCCGAGGGCGGCGTGCTCGGTGTGCTCTGCGCGTCGATCGGCTCGATCCAGGTGAACGAGGCCATCAAACTGCTCACCGGCATCGGCGAGCCGCTGGTCGGCCGCCTGATGGTGTACGACGCCCTGGAGATGGAGTACCGCAAGATCAAGGTTCGGAAGGACCCGAACTGCGTTCTCTGCGGCGAGAACCCGAGCGTCACCGACCTCCTCGAGGACTACGAGGACTTCTGCGGCGCGGTCTCGGTGGAGGCCCAGGAGGCGGCGGTCGACTCGACCATCACCGCCCTGGAGCTGAAGGAGTGGCAGGACGCCGGCAAGGACATCTTCCTCGTCGACGTGCGGGAGCCGGCCGAGTACGAGATCGTCCGGATCCCCGGCGCCACCCTCATCCCCAAGGGCGACATCATCTCCGGTGACGCGCTCGCGCGGCTGCCGCAGGACCGGCAGATCGTGCTGCACTGCAAGTCCGGCGTCCGCTCTGCCGAGGCGCTCGCCGCGCTCAAGGCGGCCGGGTTCAAGGACGCCGTGCACGTGCAGGGCGGCGTGCTCTCCTGGATCAAGCAGATCGACCCGTCGCTGCCCGCGTACTGACCGGTTGTGCCGGGGTGGCGGTGACGCCGCCCCGGCCAATCGACGCACGTGACGACGGGCGGCCGCCCGGCCGGAGCGACGCAGCCATTCCCGGCTGGCCGATTCCCCGAGGCGGTATCGCGTCTGCGCAGGTAGCGTCTCCGCCGTGGTCGACTTGGATGCCGCGATCGGGTTCGTCGTGGCGCATGGGGACGCGGTGGAACGCGCCCGTCTCTCCTGGCTTCGCAACGGCACCCCGGTGCCGGCCGAGCTGTTGGACACGGCCGAGGTCGGCCAGTCGTCCGACGGCGGTTGGCCGGCGACCTGGGGCGGCGAGGTCGCCTCGATCGACGCCACCTGCTTCCGCCTCGCCGAGCTGGACGACCTGGGCGCGCTCGGCCGTCCCGCCGCCCGCCGCGCCCTGGACTGGCTGGCGTCGCGTCAGCAGGCCGACGGCGGCTGGGACGAGGACATCTCGCTTGCCGCCTCGGCGCCGGAGTGGGCCCGTCCGGGCGACCCCGAGGCCAAGCTCTTCGTCACCGCCAACGCGGGCTTCTGGCTCACCGTCGCCGGGCTGGACGCCCGTGCCTCAGGCCCGCTCGACCACCGGGTCGGCGGGGCGTACGCCGGTGTGGTCCAGGCGGCGGCCCACTCGATCGCCGGGCGGCTGCGCCCGGACGGCAGTTGGCCGTCGTTCCTGGCCGCCGGCTGGCTGAGCGCGGCGGTGCTGCACCGGCAGGACATGTTCCAGGAGTCGGCGCGGATCCAGGTGGTGCTGGCCGAGCGGATGGCGACGATGTCCCCCGGTGACGTGGCCTGGTTGGCGGCCACACTGCGCCGGGTCGGCATCGACGCACAGGACTGGATCATGGTGCGGGCGCTGCGCCGGCTGACCGAGACCCAGCGCAGCGACGGCGGCTGGGAGAGCGACGACGGCCACCAGTTCGACGTACACGCCACGCTGGCCGCAATCCGAGCCGCGCGCCCCGCCTGACCCCCGGTTGATCTTGCAGTTTCGGTCGCGGGTTTACGTTGAATGCCCTTTGTGTCGGCGCAACAATTGCAAGATCAACGAGGGCTAGCGGACGTGTCCGTTTCCGGTCACCACGTACTTGGTGCTGGTCAGCTCCGGGAGACCCATCGGGCCGCGGGCGTGCAGCTTCTGGGTGGAGATGCCGATCTCCGCGCCGAAGCCGAACTCGCCGCCGTCGGTGAAACGGGTCGAGGCGTTCACCATCACCGCCGCCGCGTCCACCCGGGCGACGAACTCGCGGGCCGCGCTCGCCGAGTCGGTGAGGATCGCCTCGGTGTGCCCGGTGCCGTAGCGCCGGATGTGCGCGACCGCCGCGTCGAGCGAGTCGACCACGGCGACGGAGATGTCCGCCGACAGGTACTCGGTGGCGAAGTCCTCGTCGGTGGCCGGGACCACCGCCGGGGAGTACGCGGCCACCTCGGGGGTGCCATGCACGGTCACCCCCGCCTCGGCGAACGCCGCCAGTGCGGCCGGCAGGAACGCGTCGGCGACGTCGGCGTGCACCAGCAGCGACTCGGCCGTGTTGCAGGTGGAGAGGCGCTGCGTCTTGGCGTTCAGCGTCACCGCGACGGCCTGTGCCACGTCGGCGGCGGCGTCCACGTACACGTGGCAGTTGCCCACCCCCGTCTCGATCACCGGCACGGTCGACTCCTCGACGACTGTGCGGATCAGCGACGCGCCGCCGCGCGGGATGAGCACGTCGACCAGCCCTCGGGCGCGCATCAGCTCCTTGACCGAGTCGCGGGAGCTGGCGTCGAGCAACTGCACCGCGTCGGCGGGCAGACCGGCCTCGCTGATCGCGTCCCGCAGGACCGCGACGAGCGCCGCGTTGGAGTGCGCGGCCGACGACGACCCGCGCAGCAGCGCCGCGTTGCCGGACTTCAGGCAGATCCCGGCGGCGTCCACCGTCACGTTCGGCCGCGCCTCGTAGATGATTCCGACCACCCCGAACGGCACCCGGATCTGGCGCAGCTCCAGGCCGTTGGGCAGGGTCGACCCGCGGACCACCTCGCCGACCGGGTCGGGCAGCGCGGCCATCTGGCGCAGCGCGTCGGCGATGCCTGCCACGCGGCCCGCGTCGAGAGCGAGCCGGTCCAGCACGGCCGCGCTCAGCCCGGCTTCGCGCCCGGCCGCCAGGTCCGTCCCGTTCGCCGCCAGGATCTCCGGGGTACGCGCCACCAGCGCGTCGGCCATCGCGACAAGCGCGGCGTCCTTCGCGGTACGGGTGGCTGTGGCCAGGTCGGCGGCGGCGTCTCGCGCCCGACGTGCCTGCTCGACGACGCTCATCGGTCACTCCTCGCGTTAGGAAGGGCACCTTGTACAACACCAGGCGTTAAGAAGGTGCCCTTGCTTACAGCAGTACGAGGTCGTCGCGGTGGACGACCTCCCGTTCGTACGCCGGGCCGAGCGCCGCGGCGAGTTCCGAGGTGGAACGGCCGAGCAGGCCGGGCAGCTCCACCGCGTCGTAGTTGACCAGACCTCGGGCGACCGACGCGCCCGCGGTGTCCACCAGGTCCACCGGGTCGCCAGCGGTGAACGTGCCGTCCACGGCGGTGATGCCGGCGGGCAGCAGCGACTTGCGCCGCCCGACGACGGCGGCCACCGCACCCGGGTCGAGGTGCAGCCGCCCTCGGGGCGAGGTGGCGTGGGCCAGCCAGAACAGCCGGGCTGTCGGGCGTTGCCGCTGCGGGTGGAACAACGTGCCGACCGGTTCACCGGCCAGCGCCGGCGCGGCCAGGTCGGCGGCGGTGAGCACCACCGGGATGCCGAAGCCGGTGGCGATCCGGGCGGCCTCGACCTTGGTCACCATGCCGCCGGTGCCGACGCCGGACCGGCCGGCCCCGCCGATGGTGATCCCGGCTAGGTCGGCGTCGTCGCGCACCTCGGTGATCCGGGTCGACTGCGGCTTGGCGGGGTCGCCGGTCCAGAGCGCGTCCACGTCGGAGAGGAGCACCAGCAGGTCGGCGTGCACCAGCGCGGCCACCAGGGCGGCCAGCCGGTCGTTGTCACCGAACCGGATCTCCTCGGTGGCCACGGTGTCGTTCTCGTTGACGATCGGCACCGCCCGCAGGTCGAGCAGTTTGCGCAGCGTCCGGTACGCGTTGCGGTAGTGCGCGCGCCGGGTCACGTCGTCGACGGTGAGCAGCACCTGCCCGACGGTGCGGCCGTGCCGGGCGAAGCTGGCCGCGTACCGGCCGATCAGGAGGCCCTGCCCGACGCTGGCGGCGGCCTGCTGGGTGGCCAGGTCGCGCGGACGCCGGGTCAGGCCGAGTGGGGCGAGGCCGGCGGCGATCGCGCCGGAGGACACCAGCACCACCTCGCGTCCCTCGGCGGTGAGTCGCCCAAGGGTGTCGACGAGCGCGTCGACCCGCCCGTCGGCGAGGCCGCCGGTGGCGGTGGTCAACGAGGAGGATCCGATCTTGACGACGACCCGCCGGGCCGTCGTGACTGCGTCGCGCACCCGCCCATTCTGCGTGGTCACGGCCGCGGCGCCCGGTCACGTTCCCATATGGTGGCCGATTGTGACACCTGACGAGTACGTCGAGGCGGTGCTCGACCTGGTCGAGCGGATCCCGGAGGGTCGGGTGATGTCCTACGGCGCGGTCGCCGACGCGTTGGCCGAACGGTCGGGCCGCACCTCCGCGCGACTGGTGGGCAGCATCATGGCCCGGCACGGCGGTTCGGTGCCCTGGTATCGGGTGGTCAACTCGGCTGGCCGGTTGCCGCCGGGGCACGAGCGGGAGGCGCGGGCCCGGCTGCGTGCCGAGGGGGTGCCGCTGCGCGGCGAGGGGGTGGACATCCGGGTGGCGGCGTGGTCACCGCAGGAGGGGATGTGACCTGCGGCATAACGTGAGTAACATTCGGCCCCATGAACCCGCCGCCGGGTGCCACCGGTACGCCGACCGCCGCCCCGCTGCCCCGTACGGTGCACGCCGGGTACGCGCTCGGATCCCTGGCCACCGGGGCTTTCGGCACCGTCCCCGGACTGCTGCTGCTGCCGTACCTGACCGACACGCTCGGCGTGGCCGCCGGGGTGGCCGCCCTGCTGGTGCTGCTGCCGAAGGCGTGGGACGTGCTGGTCAACCCGGTCGCCGGGCGGATCTCCGATCGCACCCGGTCCCGCTGGGGCGCCCGCCGGCCGTACCTGCTCGTCGCCGGTCTCGTGCTCGCCGCGCTGTTCGCGGGCATCTTCGCCGCGCCGTTCGGAAACGGGCCGGCCGCCGGGGCGTACGTGGCGTCGGCCTTCCTCGCCACCGCTACCGCGTTCGCCTTCTTCCAGGTGCCGTACGTGGCGATGCCGGCAGAGCTGACCGACGACTACACCGAACGCACCCGCCTGATGACCTGGCGGATCGCCGTGCTGGCCCTGGCGATCCTGGTCTCCGGCGCGGTGGCCCCGCTGGTGGTGACCGCCGGCGGCGACGGGGTGCCCGGGCACCGGTGGATGGGCCTGTTCGTGGCGGTACTCATCGCCGTCGGCGCCGTCGGCGCGTTCCTCGGTACCCGGTCCGCGCCGATCGGCACGGTGGGTGGCAGCGAGCCGACCCTGCGCGCCCAGCTCGCCGTGGCCGCCGCGAACCGGCCGTTCCGGGCGCTGCTGGTCTGCTTCGTGGTGCAGTCCGCCGGGGTGGCGACCATCCTGGCCGGCGTCAACTACTTCGCCGGGCAGATCCTGCATGACGAGCGCAGTGGCCCCACCCTGCTCTTCGCCTGCTTTGTCGGGCCGGCACTGCTGGTGATGCCGGTGTGGAGCCGCGTCGGCGCCCGGCTGGGTAAGCGGACCGGTCTGGTCGCCGCCGCCGTGATCCTCGGCGTCGGGGCGCTCGTGCTGGTCGCCGCACCGGTGCTGCCCCCGGTCGCGGTGTACCTGGTGGTCGCGGTGCTCGGCGTCGGGTATGCCGGTCAGCAGGTCTTCGCGCTGGCGATGCTGCCGGACTGCATCGCGTACGACACGGCGCGTACCGGCCGACGGCAGGCGGGCGTCTTCACCGGCCTGTGGACCGCCGGGGAGACGTTCGGTCTGGCTCTCGGCCCCGGCATCTACGGGCTGGTGCTCCAGCTCTCCGGCTACGTGTCGTCGGACACCGGCACGGCGGCGACCCAGTCGGACACGGCGAGGCTCGGCGTCCTGCTCGGCTTCACCGTCCTGCCCGCACTGCTGATCGCTCCACCCCTGCTGCTCCTGCGCCACTACAACCTGACTCCCGCGGTCCTGGCCGCTGCCATGCGTGGTGACGGTCGCGTCGATCATGGAGTTGTGGCGGGAGCGAAAGCCACGAGAAATGACAAGAAAGGCACCATGACTCCATGATCGACGAGAGCAGGGTTGCGGGCGGACCACTGTTGCCTGAGGGGGTGGCGGGGGACGTCGTGCTTGCCGAGATCCGCTCCCTGCGGGACGGGGACCGGCCCACGCACGGTGGTCAGCTCTTCGCGTACGTCTACGACCCGGCGGTGCCCGGCCTCGACGAGCTGGCCGCCGCCGCGCACCGGGAGAGCGCGCACGTCAACGGGCTCGACCCGACCGCCTTCCCGTCCCTGCTGGCGATGGAGAACGCGCTGGTCGGCGCCGCCGGCCGGGTGCTCGGCGGCGGGCCGGGAACGACCGCGCCGGACGTGGTCGGCAGCGTCACCAGCGGCGGCACCGAGTCGCTGATCCTCGCCGTCAAGACGGCCCGGGACGCCCACCCGGAGATCGCCGCACCCAGGATCGTGGTGCCGTCGACCGCGCACGCCGCGTTCGCGAAGGCGGCGCACTACCTGCGGGTGGCCCTGGACGTGGTGCCGGTGTCACCGGACACGCTTCGTCCTGACCCGGCCGCGATGGCCGCCGCGATCGGGCCGGAGACGGTGCTGGTGGCCTGCTCCGCGCCGTCGTACGCGCACGGGGTCGTGGACCCGGTCGCGGAGATCGCGGCGGCTGCGGCCGAGGCCGGGGTGCGCTGCCACGTGGACGCCTGCTTCGGCGGCTGGACCCTGCCGTACCTGCGCCGCCTCGGTGAGCTGGTGCCGGCGTTCGACTTCGCGGTTCCCGGCGTCACCTCGATCTCGGTGGATCTGCACAAGTACGCGTACGCGCCGAAGGGGGTGTCGGTGCTGCTGCACCGCGACTCTGCGCTGCGCGCCCCGCAGTACTTCGCGTACGCGGACTGGCCCGGCTACACGATGATCAACCCGGTGATCGCGTCCACCCGCTCGGGCGGGCCGATCGCTGCCGCGTACGCCACCCTGCGGCACCTCGGCGACGACGGCTACCTGCGGCTGGCCACCGCCACCCGGGACGCGGTGGCCGGCCTGGCCGACGCGGTACGCGCCGTCGACGGGCTGCGGCTGATGGCCGAGCCGGAGTCGACTGTCGTCTGCCTCACCGCCACCGAGGGTGGGCCCGACCTGTTCGTCCTGGTCGACGAGCTGACCGCGCGCGGCTGGCACACCCAGCCCCAGCTGTCGTACGCCGGTCTGCCGGCCAGCGTGCACCTCACGGTGACCGCCTCGGTCGCGCCCCGGGTCGCCGAATTCGCACCGGACCTGGCCGACGCGGTGGCCGCCGCCCGGGCGGCCGGCCCGGTGGCCCTCCCGCCCGAGCTGATGGCGCTGGTGGCGTCGCTGACCCCGGACGCCCTCACACCCGAACTGGTCGCCGGGCTCGCCGGCGGGCTCGGGCTCGGCGGCGGGACCGCGCCGACGCCGGACCGGATGGCGGTGGTGAACACGCTGCTCGACGCCGCACCGCCGGCGCTGCGGGAACGGCTGCTCGTCGAGTTCGTCGGCCTGCTGCAACGTCCCACCTGGTGACGCGCGTGCCGGCCGCGTCGCACGTCCGAGTGGTGTGCGACGCGGCCGGCGGGCGTCACCGGTAGACCATCCCGACCTGGTTGTCGGCCTCCTGGCGGTCCAGCAGGAAGTTGAAGTCGCCGTCCATCGGCCGGGCCACCACGTCGGCGTTCCCGGTACCCACCGGAGCCCCCTTGGCGGCCCGGAAACTCAAGGTCAACGTCACCTCCGCGCCGGCCGGGATCCGACCCAGTCCACAGGTCACCGGTTCGCTGGTGTCCTGCGGCTCGTTGGTGCAGGGTGCCCACCCGTCGACGTCCGGGCGTACGGCCGGCGGCACGTTCAGGCGCAGCTCCACACGCGCGACCGGGCCGGTGCCCTTGTTGCGGATCCGTACCGTTGTCGTGCCCGTCCGTGAGCCGTCGTCCGCCGTGCTCAGGACCAGCGGGGTGGCCGTGACCGCGAGGTCCGCCGAGTGCGGGTTGGGACCGAAGCTGGTCGGCCCGGAGACCTGGGCGAAGGCCCCGCCCTTCCAGCGGTAGCCCCGCCACTGCCGCTGGGACCACTCGCCGGGCCAGCCGCCACCGGGTGCGATGTCGCCGACCTGCACCCGTACCGTGCCGTCGTCGACGACGTCGAGCGCGAACAGCCACTGCGGCTTGTCGATGGTGGTCGCCACCACGCGGCCGAGGGTGACCGCCTTTCCCTCTTCGTCCCGGTCGAAGGCGACCACCTGCATCGGCCCCCCGGAGCCGAGCACGCACTGCACGAGTGCCACGGTCTCCGCCGCCCCGTCCCCGTCCACGTCGCCGTGGTCGAGGGCGACCAGCCAGTTGAGGCCCTCGCGGTCGTCGCCGCTGATCCGGACGGCCGACGTCGGGCAGCCCGGGCCGGCCCGCCAGGCGGGCAGGGTGACCTTCGTGCCGAGCAGTTGCGCCCGGCTGAACCGCCCGTTGGGCGCGGTGGAGGCGGGGCCGCCACTCGACGCGGACGCGCTGGGAGTCGGGGTCGTCGGGCCACCCGGCGTCGGCGACACCGACACGCTCGGCGTCGGGTCGACCGGCCCCGGCCGGTGCTCCGGCCCGTTCATCGCCGCGTACCCGACGGCGGAGCCGCCGAACAGCGCGAGCACGGCCGTGGTGGTGACCGCCAGTCGGCGACGGCCGCGTCCGCGCACCGTCCGCCGGACGGCGGCGGGCCCGGGCACCTCGACCTCTTCCAGCAGGGTACGGCGGTAGCGGGCGAATTCTTCGGCGAGGCCGAGGGTCTCCTGCTCAGACATCTCGCACCTCCTCGGTGGTGTCGCGCAGGTGCGTGGCGAGCGCCGTCCGGCCCCGGTGCAACCAGGACTTGACGGTTCCCTCGGCGACGCGTTCCTGGGCGGCGATCTCGGCGACCGACAGGTCGGCGAGGTAGTGCAGGACGACGGCCCGCCGCTGCTTCGGCGGCAACTTCGCCAGCGCCGTGTCGAGGGCGACCCGGTCGGGGCTCGGTCCCGCGACGTGGGTCTCCCGCTGCCGCAGCAGCCACGCCTGCGCGGTCCGCAGCCGCCGCCAGCGGTTGTGGCCGAGGTTCCAGGCGACCCGGCGTACCCAGGCGAGCGGGTCGTCGTACCGGGCCAGCCGGTCCCAGCGGGCGTACGCCCGGCAGAACGCCTCCTGGACCAGGTCCTGTGCCTGCCCACGGTCACCGGTGTACGCGGTGAGCTGGACGACGAGCCCACGGAAGTGGGCGTGGTAGAAGTCGTCGAAGACCAGGTCGGCCGTCATGGGGGCGGAGCCGCCCGACGGGTCGGGGGGCCGTCCGCCCACCCGTACTTCTCTCGTCACAAGCACTCGTCCTCCCCGTGGTGGCCGCGGACAGCGTTTCCCGCCGGCACCCGTCACACAGCCGGACCCTCCGGGCGGTTGCGCGCCTTTCTGTCGCGTCCGGGACATCGTCGGGCATGGCACAACGTTGTCATTCAATCAACAGGCATCAGTATAGATATATATCACTAAAAGGTGGTTTCTCTACATTCGTCGGTTCCGTACGGTCAATGCATCAGCCCACA
Source organism: Micromonospora sp. NPDC005298 (assembly GCF_040607375.1). Taxonomy (NCBI): domain Bacteria; kingdom Bacillati; phylum Actinomycetota; class Actinomycetes; order Micromonosporales; family Micromonosporaceae; genus Micromonospora; species Micromonospora sp. NPDC005298. Next base: position 43,680 of record NZ_JBEXGP010000003.1, on the reverse strand, counting down.
ACGACACGGGGAGAACGACGATGATGCGAAAGATCCTGATCAGCGGAGTGACGGCGGCAGCGGGCCTGGCCCTCGGCCTGGGCGGCGTGGCGGCAGCCGTCACGGCGATCGGCCCCGGCCCGGGCGCGCCGGGAGAGATCGGCCCCGGCCCGGGTGTGTCCCTCGCCATCGGCCCCGGCCCCTCGGTCGCCGAGCCGATCGGTCCCGGCCCCTCGGTCGCCGAGCCGATCGGTCCCGGCCCCTCGGTCGCCGAGCCGATCGGTCCCGGCCCCTCGGTCGCGCAGCCGATCGGCCCCGGCCCGGGTGTCGCCCAGCCGATCGGCCCCGGCCCCTCGGTCGCGACGGCCTGATTGCGGTCCACCAGCGGGTGAGCGTGCCCGCGACCGGACCCGGCCGGGGATGCCGGTCGGGCCCGGTCGCCGGGTCAGCGACCACCCGCCGGTGACCAGGACGCTGAGCGGCCCCCCGGGTTGCGACGGGACGCTGTGGTTGACTGTCTCGTGGAGGACGGAAGGGGGCAGGCGTGCAGCTACCGGCAGTGCTCGGTGAGCCGATCCGGTTCGTGCTGAACTGGGGGCGCCGCTACTCGCTCTGGGTCTTCAACTTCGGCCTGGCCTGCTGCGCCATCGAGTTCATCGCGACCAGCATGGGCCGGCACGACTTCATCCGGCTCGGCGTGATCCCGTTCGCCCACGGCCCCCGGCAGGCCGACCTGATGGTGGTGTCCGGCACGGTGACCGACAAGATGGCCCCGGCCATCAAGCGGCTCTACGACCAGATGCCCGAGCCGAAGTACGTCATCTCGTTCGGCGCCTGCTCCAACTGCGGCGGCCCCTACTGGGACTCGTACTCGGTCACCAAGGGCGTGGACCAGCTCATCCCGGTCGACGTGTACGTGCCGGGCTGCCCGCCCCGGCCGGAGGCGCTGCTGCACGGCATCCTGCGCCTGCAGGAGAAGATCGCCGCCGAGCAGTCCGGCATCGGGGGTGTGCCGCAGCGGGACGTGCTGGCCGCGCCGCTGGACGCCCCGCCCCGCGAGGCCGCCGCACCGCGCTCGGTCGACTCGCTCACCGCCGCCCCGGTGCGCCCACCCGCCGCAAGCTGACGACGACGGAGGCGCGCGACGGCCGACCGCCCCGGAGGGAATCCGGGCGGCGGTCGGCCGCCTACGCCTCAGCTGTTGGTCGCGACGGCCAGCGTGGTCTGGGCGGTGTTGTCGCTCGGGTCGGCGTCCACGTCCCCGTACCAGAAGGCGGACACCTCCAGGGTGATGATGTCCTGCGAGTCGGCCGGGTCGGTCGGCGGGCTGATGATCACATCGAAGCTACGCGACTCGCCGCGCATCATCCGCCCCCCGGGCACCGACGTCGTGTCCGACATCGCCGGGCCCTCTGAGGGAATCGTGTACTGGATCACCGATCCGGCCGGCAACGGGCTGGCCTTGAGGTACAGGCTGAGGTGCGGAGCGTCGCCCCGGTACCGGACGGTCACCGGAAGGCGGAGGTTGCCGCTGTTCTCCGGGTCGATGGTCGCCCGGCCCACCGCCGTGATGGCGGCGTTGGGCTGAGTGTCCTGCACGTAGAGCCGGGGGTTGGTCAGCGACCCGGTCGTGGAGCGGAAACGGGCGTTGAACGACTCGTGCGCCACCAGACCGCCCTGGGTGGAGTGGACCTCGACCCAGCCTCCGCCCATCCTCATCGGGTACGTCCGTGGGTTGGTCAGTACGTCGAACTTCAGCGCCACCTGGACGGTTTCACCCGGGGCCAGCGACGACCCCCCCTCGGCCGTCAGCCCACAGTCCATCGTCCGGCGATCGTCCCCTGGCGTCAGCTCGGCGGCGTCGCAGCCGAATTCTCCCGACGGGAAGGAGCCCGGCACCGGTTCGTGCAGTCTGAGGTAGAAGTAGTCGGTTTCGCTGCCGGTGTTGGTGACGGTCAGCGGGATGGCGCCCTGGTAGCCACGCTCACTCGGCTCCAGGATCAGCTTGCCCAGTGAGACCGCAGCGCTGGCGGTGTCCGCCGGAGCAGCGGTCGCCGCGCCGGCCCAGCCGATCGTCGCGGTCAGGCCGAGCAGTGCGGCGGTGAGCAGGGTCCCCGTTTTTCGGTACATGTATCTGGTCCTCCAAGGTCGACGTCCGGCGAGGGGACCTGCCGTCGCCCGTGGCGACGACACGATCGACGGACGTAACCGTGGAATCCGGGCCCCCGCTCCGTGACCCAGACAGCATCATCGATGGCCGGGTCGCTCGCCACCCCGTTATGGACCCACGGCGCTAGCCTGCGCACTATGAGCAGCTCAACTGACCAGCGCTCCGCCCACATCGCCGGCGTGCTCACCGAGGAGTTCGGCGCGTCGATGGCGCTCGACCCGGCGGCTTTCCGGCGCAAGTTCCGCAAGATGGCCGCGTCGCCGTTCGCCTTCTACCGGGGCAGCGCCGCGCTGTTCTACGCCGACCAGCTCGGCGACTTCGCCGACGACCGGTTCCTCGACGACCGGACCAGCCGGGTCTGGATCCACGGCGACCTGCACGCGGAGAACTTCGGCACGTACATGAACGCCTCCGGGCACCTGGTGTTCAACGTCAACGACTTCGACGAGGCGTACGTCGGGCCGTTCACCTGGGACCTGCGGCGGTTCGCGGCCAGCGTGGCGTTGCTGGGCTACGGGAAGGCGCTCTCCGACACGGTGATCGGCGAGCTGGTGGCGGGCTTCGCCGGGTCGTACCTGACCGAGTTGCGGGCCATCGCCGCAGGCGGGGACGACGCGATCGGGTCGATCACGCTCGACAACGCCGACGGGGTGCTGCGCCGGGTGCTCCAGCAGGCCCGGCTCAACACACGCGTCGACCTGCTCGCCGCGCAGACCACCGTCGACAACTACGAGCGGCGGTTCTCGGTCGGCGACGGGGTCTTCGAGATCGACGACGCCACCCGGGACAGGGTCCGCGCCGCCTTCGAGGAGTACCTGGGCACCCTGCCGACCGCCTCGGCGCGGCTGCGTCCGGTGGCGACCCGGATCAAGGACGTGGTGCTGCGCAAGGGGGTGGGCATCGGTTCGGCCGGGCTGCCGTCGTACAACCTGCTGCTGGAGGGGCACACCGAGGCCCTGGAGAACGACGTCGTCATCTACATGAAGCAGGCGCAGGTGCCGGCGGTGGCGCGGTACGTCACCGACGAGTCGGTCCGCGACTACTTCCAGCACCAGGGGCACCGGACGGCCGAGTCGCAGCGGGCGTTGCAGGCGCACGCCGACCCGTGGCTGGGCTTCACCGAGCTGGACGGGGCCGGTCAGTTGGTCGCCGAGGTGTCCCCGTACGCCGCCGACCTGGACTGGTCGGACGTGAACGAGCCGGACGAGCTGAGCGGGGTGCTCGTCGATCTGGGTCGGGCGGTGGCCCGGATGCACTCGGTGGCCGACGACGAGTCCAGTCACGACCTGGTGGACTACTCCACGGAGGAGGCGATCGTGGCGGTGGTGGACGCCGACGGGTCGGGTTTCGTCACGCACCTGGTGGACTTCGCGCACGCGTACGGGGTGCGCGCCCGACAGGACCACCAGCTCTTCGTCGACCTGTTCCGCAACGGCCGGCTGCCGGGTCTCTGACCGGTCGGGGCGTTCAGGACGCGAACTCCAGCACCACCTTGATGTCGTCGGGCCCGGGGGTGTACGCGTCGGCGTACCTGTTCACCGGCACCCGGCGGGTGATCAGCGACTCGAGCCAGACCTGGTCGGCGCGGGCGAGCGCCTGCGCGGCCATGTCCCAGTGCCGGCGGTTGGCGTTCACCGAGCCGAACACCACGTTGTTCTCCAGTACCAGTTCCCGGTTGAGTGCGCCGGCGTCGAAGTTGATGGTCCGGCCCCCGCTGGACACTCCGGCCAGGCAGACGATCCCGGTGGGGCCCGCCTTGCACATGACGTCGAGGACCACCGTGGGCGCGCCGGTGCACTCGATCACCACGTCGGGTTCGAGGGGCAGGTCGTTGACGGACACCGCGTGGTAGGTGGCGCCGAGCCCGGCGACGAGTTCCGGCTTGGGCCCGTCGGTGGCCCGGTCCAGCACGTGGACGGTGAGTCCGCGCTGGGTGCCGAGCAGCGCGGCGAGCAGCCCGATCGGTCCGGCTCCGGTCACCAGCACGGTCTGCGGTTGCCACTCGGCCCGGTGCCCGATCCGCTCGATGTGGTCCCAGGCCTTCGCCACCACGCTTGTCGGCTCCAGCAGCACGCCGACCTGGGCCAGCGTCGGGTCGAGCCGGACCGCGAACTGCGGCTCGATCCGCCAGCGGTCGCGGGCGAACCCGGGCAGCGCCTTGATGCCGTGTTCGGTGTACCGGTCGTTGCGGCACATGTCCCACTCGCCGACCGCGCAGTTCGGGCAGGGCACCGGGTCGGGGTGCCGGACGATGCCGGCCACCAGGTCACCGGCTTGCAGGGTGCCGGTCGGGTCCTCGACCACGCGGCCCAGCGACTCGTGCCCGATGACCAGGCGGTCCGCGCCCGGCGGCGCCTCGCCGTACTCTCCGGCGATGATCTCGTGGTCGGTGCCGCAGATCCCGACCGCCAGCGCTTCGACGAGGATCGCGCCCTCCTCGGCCGGCGGCTCCGGATGGTCCTCGACGAGGCGCAGCGAATCGGCGACCCCGGGTGTCACAGTCACAGCGCGCACGCCCCTCATCTTTCCCCGCCGGGAGTCGGGCCGCCCGGCAAAGCCGGCAGATCGTCGCGCCGGGCCGAAGCGCCGGGCGGGCATCGGCGGCCGACCGGCGCGGGCCGGGGCCGGCACTAGGATCAGCGGCATGACTCCCGAAGAGGTCGGCGCTCGGCTGGTCGCGTTGCTCGCGCCGGTCGCGGTGACCCCGTCGGTCTCCGGCGGGCAGCGGTTCGCCCGCGCCACCGTCGACGTCCCGCCGGCGGACTGGTCGGCCGCGCTGCGTACCGCCCGCGACGACGCCGAGCTGGCCTGCGACTTCTTCGACTGGCTCTCCGCCGTGGACGAGCTGGCGGAGGGCTTCGACGTGGTGGCGCACCTGTGGTCGACGCGGCTGCGGCACGGGGTGCTGCTGCGCACCCGGGTGCCCCGCGACGCGCCCACTGTGGCGTCCGTGGTGGACGTCTACCCGGGCGCGGCCTGGCACGAGCGGGAGACGCACGAGATGTTCGGCATCGGTTTCACAGGTCACGGCGAGCTGCGACCGCTGCTGCTGCCGCCGGAGTTCGAGGGTCATCCGCTGCGCAAGGAGTTCGTGCTGGCCTCGCGGGTGGCCAAGCCGTGGCCGGGCGCGAAGGAACCGGGCGAGTCCGAGGCCGGCGGTGGACGTCGACCGATCCGCCCGCCGGGGGTGCCCGCTCCGGGTGAGTGGGGGACCACACCCACGCCTGCGGGCGCGGGCGGCGTGGGGGAGGGGCCGCGTGGCGGTACTCCGGCGCGGCCGGCAGGTGAGCGGCCCGCGCGGCCGGCCCCGGGGGCCCGTCCGGCGCGTACCCCCCGACCCGCCGGCACCGACGGCGGCGCGGCGGGGTCCGCGCGGCCCGGGCCGGTCGCGGGCCCGCCGGCCTCCGACGGCGCCGACGACGACGGGGGTACGCGCTGATGCCGCTCTGGGTGGAGCTGGTGCTGCGGGTGGGTGGGGTGCTCGTCGCGTTCCTCACCCTGCCGTTGCTTGTCGGCCAGACCGAGCACAAGGTGATGGCGCACATGCAGGGCCGGCTCGGCCCGATGTACGCGGGCGGCTTCCACGGCTGGGCCCAGTTGGTCGCCGACGGGGTCAAGTTCGTGCAGAAGGAGGACGTGACCCCGCGCGAGGCGGACCGGGCGGTGTTCCGGTTGGCGCCGGCGGTGGCGCTGGTGCCCTACCTGCTGGTGCTGCTTGTCATCCCGCTCGGCCCGAATGACCTGGTCGGGCAACCGTTGGACATCGGCCTGTTCTTCGTGCTGGCCGTGGTCGGCGTCGGTGTGGTGGCGGTGCTCATGTCGGCGTGGGCGTCGGCCAACAAGTACAGCCTGCTCGGCGGGCTGCGCGGTGCCGCGCAGCTGCTCGGGTACGAGTTGCCGCTGGTGCTGGCCGCCGCCTCGGTGGCGATGGCGGCGGGCACGCTCAGCCTCTCCGGCATCGTCGAGGCGTGGCAGCCGTGGTGGCTGCTCTGGCAGGCGCCCGCGATGATCATTTTCTTCGTCGCGGGGCTGGCCGAGATCCGCCGGCCACCGTTCGACATGCCGGTGGCCGACTCGGAGCTGGTCTTCGGCTACATGACCGAGTACACGGGGCTGCGGTTCGCGTTCTTCCTGCTCGCCGAGTACGTCGGCATCGTGGTGATCGCCGCGTTGACCACAGTGCTGTTCCTCGGCGGCTGGCAGGGCCCGTTCGCCGACGACCAGCTCGGTTGGCTGTGGACCCTGCTCAAGGTCTTCGCCGTCGCCTTCGTGATCATCTGGCTGCGGGTCTCCTACCCCCGACTGCGCGAGGACCAGCTCCAGCGCCTCTGCTGGCTGGTCCTGGTGCCCGCCGCGCTGGCGCAGCTGGTCCTGACGGCAGCAGTCCGCGTCGCCCTGTAACCCGCCGCCCCGCCCCGGGCCGGCGGGGCGGGCGCGCGGGTGGGGCTCAGCGCAGCGGGGTGTGTGCCGGGTCGACCGGCTCGAGCGGTGGCGGGGGCGGGGTGCCGTCGCCGAAGGGGCGGCCGCCGAGGGCTTCCCGGCTGTGCGGGATCAGCCAGTTGGACAGGTCGGGGCCGAGCGGCACGATCCCGGTCGGGTTGATGTCGCGGTGCACCTCGTAGTAGTGCCGCTTGATGTGGTCGAAGTCGATGGTGTCGCCGAACCCGGGCGTCTGGAACAGGTCCCGCGCGTACGCCCACAGCACCGGCATCTCGCTCAGCTTCTGCCTGTTGCACTTGAAGTGGCCGTGGTAGACGGGGTCGAAGCGGACCAGCGTGGTGAACAGCCGGACGTCGGCTTCGGTGATGGTGTCGCCGACCAGGTAACGCTGGTCGGTCAGCCGCTCGGTCAACCAGTCCAGCCGGTCGAAGAGCTGGTGGTACGCCTTGTCGTACGCCTCCTGGTTGCCGGCGAAGCCGCACCGGTAGACGCCGTTGTTGACGTCCCGGAAGACGACGGCGTTGACCTCGTCGATCTGCTCGCGCAGGTGTTCGGGGTAGAGCTGCGGGGCGCCCTCGCGGTGGTACGCGCCCCACTGGGTGGACAGGTCCAGGCTCATCTGCGCGTAGTCGTTGGTCACGACCTGCCCGGTCGGCACGTCCACCATCGCCGGCACGGTGATGCCGCGTTCGTAGCCGGGGAAGCGCTTGAAGTACGCCTCCTGGATGCGCTCGATGCCGAGCACCGGGTCCCGGCCGTCGGGGTCGAGGTCGAAGGTCCAGCTCCGGGCGTCGTGGGTCGGGCCGGCCACCGCCATCGAGATGGCGTCCTCCAGGCCGAGCAGCCGCCGCACGATGATCAGGCGGTTGGCCCACGGGCAGGCCCGGCTGACCGCCAGCCGGTACCGGCCGGGCTCCACCGGGTATCCGTCGCGCCCGTCCTCGGTGATCCGGGTCGCGATGTACCGCTGGTCGCGGGTGAACTCGCCACCCGGCTCGACGTACTTCCCGCCTGTTTCCTCGCCCACGTCACCCTCCCGGTTGTTCCCCTGTCTCTACCCCATCCTCACGGATCTACCACGGTGTGTCCGGCTACCCTGCCGGGGTGACGGATGCGGAGGCGACGGCCCGGCGGTTCATCGCCGACGTGTGGAACGCCCGCCGGGAGGAGTCGGCGTACGAGCTGGTCGCCGACGAGTGTCCGGGGCTGGGCGGGACCGGCCCGGAGGCCACGCTGGCCTGGCACCGGGAGCGGCGGGCGGCCTTCCCGGACCTGCGCTACAAGATCGTGGACGTGGTGGCGGCGGGTGAGCGGGTGGCCGTGCACTGGCGGGCGGCGGGCACCCAGATGGGCCAGTTCGGGCCGGTGCCGCCGACCGGTCAGGTGGTCAGCTACTCGGGGGCGACGTTCCTGCGCTTCGACGTGGCGGGCCGGATCGTCGAGGTGTGGAGCTGCAACGAGCTGTTCCAACTGTTGCAACAGCTCGGCGTCGAGATGCTCCCACCGACAGGGGTCATCGACCCGGGGGCGTGATCCGCGCGACCGCCACCGCGACCGCCGTCGTGCCGCGGACCTGTGGGTGGTGGTCGCGCGCGCCGGGGCCACAGGGCAGGATGGTCGACATGAGCGACACCGGCGAGCGCGGCGACACCGGCGACCGCGGCCTTCCCGGCGCGGGCCTGGTGAAGGGGCTGGCGGTCACCCTCAAGACGATGACCAGCCGCACCACCACCCAGCAGTACCCGGACGTCGCCCCCGAGCTGCCGCCCCGCTCGCGTGGTGTGATCGCGTTGTCGGAGGAGAACTGCACGGTCTGCATGCTCTGCGCCCGCGAGTGTCCGGACTGGTGCATCTACATCGACTCGCACAAGGAGGAGGTGGCGGTGCCCGGCGCCGCCCGCCCCCGCCAGCGCAACGTGCTCGACAAGTTCGACATCGACTTCTCGCTCTGCATGTACTGCGGCATCTGCATCGAGGTCTGCCCGTTCGACGCGCTCTACTGGTCGCCGGAGTTCGAGTACGCCGAGTACGACATCAAGGACCTGCTGCACGACAAGGACCACCTCGGTCAGTGGATGGCCACCGTGCCGCCGCCGCCCGCGCACGACCCCAACGGCGAGCCTGCCAAGGAGGAGACCGCAGCCGCGCGCAAGGCCGCGCGTCCGGCCCCTCCATCGGTACGCCCCGAGCCCGGCGTCGACCCGGGTGCCGCCTCGTGACGGGCGCGGATGTGCTGCTGCTCGCCTTGGGCGCGGTGGCGGTCGGTGCCGGTGTGCTGGTGGTGACCACGAAGCATCTGGTCCGCGCCGGCCTCTACCTGGTGGTCTGCCTCGGCGCGTTGGCCGGCGACTATCTGGTGCTCGGCGCCGAGCTGGTGGCCTGGGTCCAGGTGTTGATCTACGTGGGCGCCGTGGTGGTGCTGCTGCTGTTCGCGGTGATGCTGACCCGGGCGCCGATCGGCGTCTCCGACGACCTGGACCGGCCCGGCTGGCCGGCCGCCCTGATCGGCGGCGGCGCGGGGCTGGGGTTGACCGTCCTGCTGGTCGACGCGTACCGGTGGGGCAGTGTCGCGCTGCCGGACGCGGGCACCGCCGAGCGGCTGGGTGAGCAGATCTTCCAGTCCTGGGTGCTGCCGTTCGAGGTGCTCTCGGTGCTGCTGCTGTCCGCTCTGGTGGGCGCGGTGGTGCTGTCCCGTCCGGACATTGGCCGGCCCGACCGGCGCGGCGACGGCGCGGAAGCACCGGCGCGGGGCGTGGACGCCGGGGGGCGCCGGTGAGGCCGGTCATCCCGTACGTCACCGCCGCGTTGCTGTTCGGCCTCGGCGTCTACGGCGTGCTGCGTCGGCGCAACGCGGTGCTGGTGCTGATGGCTGTCGAGCTGATGCTCAACGCGGTCAACCTGATCCTGGTCAGCGCCGACACCACCGCCCGTGCCGTGCTGCCGCACTCCGGGCAGGTCTTCGCGCTGTTCGTCATCGTCCTCGCCGCCGCCGAGATCGGGGTGGGGTTGGCGATCGTCCTTCAGCTCTACCGGCTGAGGGCCACCGTCGCGGTGGACGACGTGCCGCTCGCCGAGCCGGCAGCCGTGGGTCGGGACGCGGAGGCGGGCCGGTGACCGGGCTGCTCGGGGCGCTGCTGCCCGCCGTACCTCTGACCGCGGGCCTGCTCGGTCTGCTGCTGCCGCCGGCTCCGCGGCCGGACGACACGACCGGCGGCGCCAGGGCCCGCCAGGTGGCCGTGGCGCTCGGGGTGGCCGGCGCGGTGGGCGCGTTGGCGCTGGCCGTCGCGCTGCTGGTGACCGTGGACGGTCCGACGCAGACGTCGACCACCTGGGTCGACATCGGTGGGTTGACGGTGACGCTGGGCGTACGGCTGGACGGCGCGGCCGCGCTTGTCGCGGTGGCGGTCACCGCGGTCGCCCTGGCCGTGCAGGTCTACTCGATCGGCTACCTGCGACGCGGCCCGCACGACGACATCGACGTCGACCACCGCTACCCGCCGTACGCCGCGCAGATCAGCATCTTCACCGGCGCCATGCTGCTGGTGGTGGTCGCCGGTGACCTGATCATGCTGCTGGTCGGGTGGGAGGTGATGGGCCTCTGCTCGTACCTGTTGATCGCCCACGACCGCCGACTGGCCGGCGCTCCGGCCGCCGCCGTGAAGGCGTTCCTGGTGACGCGCGTCGGCGACGTCGGCTTCCTGCTCGGTATCGCGCTGCTCGGCGTGTCGACGGGCAGCTTCCGGATCTCCGACGTGCTCGCCCACGACCACTCCGGCGTGACGTTGACCGCCGCCGGCCTGCTGCTGCTCGCCGGGGTCGCCGGCAAGAGCGCGCAGTTCCCGCTGCACACCTGGCTGCCGGACGCGATGGCCGGCCCGACGCCGATCTCCGCGCTGATCCACGCCGCGACGATGGTCGCCGCCGGGGTGTACGCGGTGGCCCGGCTCTACCCGCTGTTCACGGCCGCGCCGGTGACGCTGACCGTACTGGGGGTGCTCGGCGCGACCACCCTGCTGCTGGGTGCGCTCGCCGCCACCGCCCAGGACGACATCAAGCGGGTGCTGGCCTGGTCGACGGTGTCCCAGCTGGGCTACATGACCGGCGCGCTTGCGGTCGGCTCCCCGTCGGCGGCGCTGTTCCACCTGCTCACCCACGCCGCGTTCAAGGCGCTGCTGTTCCTCGCCGCCGGCGCGGTGATCCACGCCGTGGGCACCACGCTGATGTCGGAGATGGGCGGTCTGCGACGCAGCATGCCGGTGACCTTCTGGTGCACCGTGGTGGGCCTGGGCGCGCTTGTCGGTGTGCCACCGCTGGCCGGCTTCTGGAGCAAGGACGGCGTGCTCACGGTCGCCGAGTCGGCCGCGCTCGAGGGCACCGGCCCGGCGCCGTCCTGGGTGGGCTGGATCGTCTGGATCGCCGGGCTGGTCGGCGTGGCCGTCACCGCCTGGTACGCGGGCCGGCTGCTGCTGCGGGCCTTCTTCGGCGAGCCCCGGCTCCCGTTGGTCACCCCGCACGATCCGCCCGCGCTGCTGCGCTGGCCGGTGCTGCTGCTGGCGGTGCCCGCCGCGCTGCTCGGCCTGGCCGGGTACGTCGGGGCGTTCGCCGACCGGCTCCGGTTCCCCACCGTGCCGGTGGCGGGTTCCGAGGATGGCCTGGTCCACCTCGGTCCGGGCGTGCTGCTGCCGCTGGCGCTGCTGGTGGTCGGGGCGGGCCTGGTGGCGCTGCGCTGGCGTCGGGATCCGGCCGGCGACCCGGCGTCCGCGCTGGGTCCGCTGCGGCCGGTCTTCGCCCGCGCGTTCCGGCTCGACGACGTCCAGCACACCCTCGTCGTACGCCCCGTCCGCGCGCTGGCCCGCGCGGCGCGTACCGGTGACGAGGTGGTGGTGGACGGCGCTGTCGAGGGCAGCGGGCGGGCCGCGTCCGGCCTGGGCGGTGGGCTGGCCGCGCTGCACCGGGCCGCGCTGCCCCGCGCCGCCGCCGGTGTGCTGGCCGGCGCGCTGCTGATCGGGCTGGCAGCCGCCCTGATGGGAGTGGTCCGGTGAGCGTGGGGCAGGTTCTGCTGGTGGCCGTCCTGGCGGTGCCGGCGCTCGGCGCGGTCGCGGTGGCGGCAACTCCCCGGGACCGGCCGGCCCGGCTGGTCGGCACGGTCGCGGCGGCGTTGACCCTGCTGGCCGCGGTGCCGCTGGTGTTCGGCGGGCGGAGTTGGGTGGCGTGGTCGGCGGGCGCGCCGGCGGTACGCCCCTGGCACCAGCTCGACCTGCCCTGGGTGCCGGGTCTCGACCTGCGGTTCCACCTCGGCGTCGACGGGATCTCGTGGCCGCTTGTGGTGTTGACCGCGCTGCTCACGTTGCTCTGCTGCGCGTACACGATGTGGCGGGTGCCCGACGGCGGCAGCGGCCGGGCGCTTGTGGCGCTGCTGCTGGTTGTCGAGGTGGGCATCCTGGGCACGTTCCTCGCCCTGGACCTGGTGTTGTTCTTCCTCTTCTTCGAGGTCGTCCTGCTGCCGATGTACGCGATCATCGCCGGCTGGGGCGGTGCGGACCGGCGTCGGGCGGCCCGCAAGTTCGCGCTGTACACCCTGTTCGGCTCGGTGCTGCTGCTGGTCGGCGTGTACGTGGTGGTCGCGGCCGCCGGCACCGCCGACGTGGTGGCGCTGACCGGTGGCGGCGGGTTGTCCCGGGGCACCCAGTTGGTCGCGTTCACGCTGCTGGCGTTGGCGTTCGCGGTGAAGAGTCCGCTGTGGCCGCTGCACTCGTGGCTTCCCGACGCGCACACCCAGGCACCCACCGTGGGCAGTGTGGTGCTGGCCGGGGTGCTGCTCAAGATGGGCACGTACGGTCTGATCCGGGTGGCGGTGGGGGTGGCGCCGGAGGGCGCACGCTGGGCGGCTCCGGTGCTTGGTGTGCTGGCCGTCGCCGCGATCCTGGTCGGGTCGCTTGTGTGCCTGGCCCAGGTGGACGTCAAACGGCTGATCGCGTACTCCAGCGTGGGGCACATGGGCTTCGTGCTGCTGGGTGTCGCCACGTTGACCGCCACCGGCATCCAGGCGGCCCTGATCGGCAACGTCGCGCACGGGGTGATCACCGGGCTGCTGTTCTTCCTGGCCGGGGCGGTGAAGGACCGGACCGGCACGGGCACTCTCGCCGAGTTGTCCGGGCTGCGGGAGACCTCGCCCCGGCTGGCGGGTCTGCTCGCGTTCGCGGCTGTCGCGTCGCTCGGCCTGCCCGGGCTGGCCGGCTTCTGGGGTGAGGCGTTCGCGGTGGTCGCCGCCGTGCAGGTGGGCGGCCCGCTGTGGACCACCCTCGGGGTGCTGGCGGCGGTCGGTGGCGCGCTCACCGCCGCGTACCTCCTGCGGTTGCTGCGCCAGGTCACCCACGGCCGGCCCAGTCCGGCGGTCGGTGGGGTCGGTGCCGGGCTGGCCGGCGCGGAGCTGACCGCGTGGGTTCCGCTGGTGCTGCTGGCGTTGGCCATCGGGCTGGCGCCGGCGCTGGTCCTCGGCGTCGCCGAGGCGCCCGTCGACGCCCTCATCGGGGTGGTCAGGCGATGAACGCCGTGCAGAGTGTGGACAGCGTCGCGCTGCTCCCGGCGTACCTGGCCGCCGGCACCGCCGTCCTGGTGCTCGTCGTGGACCTGCTGCTGGCGCGGCCCCGGGCCACGGTCGTGGTGGCCGCGCTCGGGGCGCTCGGTACCGCCGTCGCCTCCGCCGCCGTCGGTGCGTCCGGGGAACGGCTGACGTTCTGCGTCGGAGCCGACTGCTCCTGGGTCTTCGGCGGGCGTGCGGCCCTGGTCGGTGCGGTGGTGGCGCTGCTCACCCTGGGCGTGCTCGGGTTGTCCGCGCCCGCGCTGCGGGCCGGGCGCTCGCCGGTGGGGGAGTACTGCTTCCTGCTGGCCTGCTCGATGACCGGCGGCGTGGTGCTCGGCGCGGCAGGTGACCTGATCACCCTGATCGTCGCCCTGGAGACGCTGACCCTGCCGCTGTACGTGCTGGTCGGCCTGCGCCGGGGCAGCCTCGCGAGCGCCGAGGCGGCGGTGACGTTCTTCGTGGTGAGCGTGGTGGCCACCACGGTGACGCTGCTCGGCGCGGCGCTGCTGTGCGCGGTGACCGGCGGGCTGCACCTGGACCGGGTCGGCGCGCTGCTGGCCGAGCGGCCGGAGCTGCGGGATCTGCCGCTGACCACCGCCGCGGTGGCGTTGCTGCTGGTCGGGCTGGCCTTCAAGGTGGCGGCGGTGCCGTTCCACGCCTGGGCGCCGGCCACCTACGACGGCGCGCCGCTGCCGGTGGCCGCGTACCTGTCCACCGCGTCGAAACTGGGCGGCCTCGTCGCGCTGCTGGCCGTGGTGCAGCGGGCGCTGCCGGCCGAGCAGACCGGGCCGGTGCTCGCCGTGCTCGCGGTGCTCACCATGACCGTCGGCAACCTGGTCGCGCTGCGTCAGCGGCGTACGGTGCGGCTGCTCGCCTGGTCGTCCGTGGCGCAGGCCGGTTACATCCTCGCCCCGCTCGGCGCGTTGGCGCTGGCCGCCGGTCGCACGGGTGAGGCGCGTTCCGCGGCGTACGCGGCAGCGGTGGCGTACGCCGTGTTCTTCGTGGTGCTGGAGTTGGCCGCGTTCGCCGGGGTGACCGCGTTGCGTCCGGTGGGCGCGGACGGCGGCACGCTTGCCGACCTGCGCGGGGCGGCCCGGAGGCACCCGTGGCGCGGCGCCGCGCTCGGTCTCGCCCTGGTCGGTCTGGCGGGTCTGCCACCGGGGCTGGCCGGGTTGTTCGCGAAGGTGGCGGTGGTCCGGGCGCTGCTGGACGGTGGCGCCGGCTGGCTGGCGCTGGTGGTGGCGCTGAACGCGGTGATCGGGCTGGCCTACTACCTGCGGGTGACCGCCAGCCTGTGGACGTCGCCGACGTCGCCGACGTCGCCGACGGCGGGCGGTGCGGTGGCCGTACCCCTGGTGGGTGTGGTGGCGGTGGTGCTGGCGGTGGCGACGGTGGCCGCCGTGGTGGTCGGCGTCGCTCCGCAGCTGGTGCTGGACCTGGCCGGCCGCTGACCCTCAGTCAACTCTCAGCGTTGAGATGGATGGTTGACGGGTACCGGGTTGTTACACCGGTCAGCGGATCCCGGCGATCCGTGCACCGAAGGAGAGATCGTGCATCACCACAACCGTCTGAAGACCGCAGCGCTGCTTGGCCTGCTCAGCGCCCTGATCCTCGCGGTGGGCTACTGGTTCGGCGGCAGTGGCGGTCTGGTCATCGCCGTCCTGATCTCACTGGTCATGAACGGCGTTTCCTACTTCTACTCCGACAAGATCGCACTGCGCTCGATGGGGGCGCAACCGGTCACCGAGGCACAGTTCCCCGAGCTGTACCGGATGGTGCGTGAGCTGGCGGCCGAGGCCCGCCAACCGATGCCACGGCTGTACGTGAGCCCGACCGCGCAGCCGAACGCGTTCGCCACGGGTCGTAACCCGCAGCACGCGGCGGTCTGCGTGACGCAGGGCATCACCGAGATCCTCGACTACCGCGAGTTGCGCGGTGTGATCGGTCACGAGCTGTCGCACGTCTACAACCGCGACATCCTGATCTCCAGCGTTGCCGCCGGTCTGGCGAGCATCATCACGCTCCTGGCGAACCTCGCCTTCTTCATCCCGCTGGGCGGTGGGGACGACGAGGACCGGCCGAACCCGGCCGTGTTGCTGCTCACCCTGATCCTGGGCCCGATCGCGGCCAGCATCATCCAGCTGGCGATCAGCCGGAGCCGCGAGTTCCAGGCGGACGCCTCGGGTGCCGAGCTGAGCGGCGACCCGCTGGCGCTGGCCAGCGCCCTGCGCAAGATCGACGCGGTGGCGCGGCGTCGGCCGCTGCCGGCCCAGGGCCAGCTCACCAGCACCGCGCACCTCATGATCGCCAACCCGTTCCGGGGTGGCGGCATGGCGGCGCTGTTCTCCACCCACCCGAAGATGGAGGACCGGGTCGCCCGGCTGGAGCGCATGGCCGCCAACTCGGGGCCCGTGCAGTTCCAGCGCTGACCCGCTGAACGTCCACTCCGCCCGTACCCGGTCGTACCGGGTACGGGCGGAGTGCTGTGTCGGACGCGATATCCGGTTCCTGCCGCTGACCCTCGGCGTTAGGGTCGTAACGGCTCTCGCCCATTACATCCTCGGAGGTTCACGGTGGCCGCGCTGCGTCAGTACCTGGGCGTATGGCAGATCCCCGGTGCGCCGATGCTGCTGCTCACCGGCATCATCGGGCGACTCGGGATCGGCATGACGCCGCTGGCGCTGCTGCTGGTGGTCGAGCAGGTGACCGGGCGGTACGCCCTCGCCGCCGTCGCGGGCGGCATCTACGCCATCGCCGGCGCCGCGCTCAGCCCGATCGCCGGGCGGATCGCCGACCGGGTCGGACCGAGCCCCGTCCTCCTGGTCACCGCAGTGGCCCACCCGCTGGCGCTCACCGGGCTGCTGCTGGCCAGCCGCTCCGGCGACGACGCCCTCGCGGCCATCTACCTGGCGTCCGGTGTCGCCGGGGCCACCTTCCCGCCGCTCACCGCCGCCATCCGGGGCGCCTGGAACGAGCTGACCAGCGCCACCTCCGGCCGGTACGCCCTGCGCAACACCGCGCTCGCCGCGGAGACCTCACTGTTCGAGATCGTGTTCGTCCTCGGCCCGCTGCTCGTGGCCGGTTTCGTGCTGGTGGCCGACGCGGCGGCGGCCCTGATCGGGGCGGCCGTGGTCACCCTCGTCGGGACCAGCGCGGTCGCGCTCGGCCAGGTGATGCGCGGCTGGCGCCCCCACCCGCGCGAACACCACGCCCGAGGGCTCGGCCCGCTGCGCGTCGCCGGGTTCCCCGCCCTGCTGGTCTGCGTGGCCGGCCTCGGCATCGCGTTCGGCGCCGCCGGGGTGACCGTCCCGGCGTACGCGAGCGGCCACACCACAGGCGACCCGGAGAGCCTGGCCGGCATCCTGCTCGCCGTCTGGGGAGTCGGCAGCGCCATCGGCGGCTTCTGGTTCGGCGTACGACGGCCGGCCGCGAACATGACCCGACAGTTCGCCCTGCTGCTCGCCGCCGTCGCCGGCACGTTCGTCATCTTCGCGGTGATGCCCACCCCGCTGGCGCTCGGCGTCGCGCTGATCGTCGGTGGTGCCGCCATCGCTCCCGCGCTGACCCTGGAGAACACCCTGGTCGGCCGGATCGCCCCCACCGGCATGCTGAACGAGGCGTACACCTGGGTTGTCACCATCGCTGTCGCGGCCAGCGCCGCCGGCGGCGCGGTGGCCGGCCTCATCGTGGACAACGCCGGCGGCGTGCCGTGGGCGTTCCTGTTCGCCGGGGCGGCGGTCGCCGTCGCGGCCGCGGTCGCCGCGCTGCCCGCCGGGCCCATCGCCCGCGCGGAAACCACAGCGGTACGCGCCGAGGAGCCCGTTTCCGTCTGACCGCCCGGGTCGGCACCGGGGCGGGCTACGCGTCCGGGAACGGCAGCGGACAGCAGGAGCTGCCGGCGCAGGCGACCAGGTCGTCACAGCCGGCCTCGACAGCCGCCCGCAGGGTGTCGCGGACGGCCGTCAGGTCGGCCAACCGGCGTTCCACCTCAGCCAGCTTCGCCGTGGTACGCGCCGACAGTCCGCCCCGGCGCTGCCCCGCGTCGAGCAGGTCGGCGACCTCGTGCAGGGTGAAGCCGAGGCGCTGCGCCGTCTTGATGACCCGCAGCCGGGTGACCGACTCCACCGGGTACAACCGGTGCCCGCCGGGCGAACGCCGAGGCGCGCTGAGCAGACCACGACGCTCGTAGTAGCGCAGGGTCTGCGGATTCACCCCCGCCTCGGCGGCCAACCGGCCGCTGCGCAACCAGGACCCGTCGGGTGCCGGCGTACCGCGCGGTCGCATCCGCTCCGCCAGGGCGTCGAGGATGCCGACGTGCGCGGCCGGCACCCGCACCTCCATGGTCACCGCGTCGGGACCGTCCCGGGTGATCTCGAAGGTGAAGAAGGAACAGCACGCCGACTCCCGGGCGCTCAGGTCCCGCGCGGCACGCTCCACCGCCTCGGAACCGGCCAGGTGCAGCCGCAGATGCCCAGCGGACGGCCGGTCGAACCACCTGACGGACCCGGCGAAGAACCTGTCGAACTCGGCGACGCGGACGGGCCGCTCCGCCGTCGGGAGGCGGCAGGACCCGGGAATCCACGTGTCGTCCACTGCTCGTGCGTCGGTCACCATCCGACGGTAAGCCCGTACCCGGGTACCGGATGCAAGCCCTGGCGCGATGCCCCCGGTGGCCACAGACTGACCCCATGGCGAAGCTGCTCTACTCGGCCACCGCGTCGCTCGACGGCTACATCGCAGGCCCCGGCGGGGACATGTCCTGGCTGACCGAACACCTCACGATCGACAACCCGACCGCCGACCGTGTCCTGGCCAACGTCGGCGCGATCCTCGCCGGCAACCGCACCTTCGGCGGCGACGACCCCAACCGGGGCACCGACAACGAAGGCGCCTTCGGCGGCCGGTACCACGGCCCGGTGGTCGTCCTGACCCACCAACCGCCGGCCCGACCGCCCGCCGACGTCACGTTCGTCGGCGACCTGCACAGCGCCGTCGCACAGGCCAAGCAGGCCGCCGGCGACAAGTACGTGAACGTGCTCGGCGCGGACGTCGCCAAGCAGTGCCTCCGGGCCGGTCTGCTCGACGAGATCCTCATCTTCTTCGCGCCGGTGCTGCTCGGCGACGGAGTACGCATCTTCGACGACCCGGGCGGCGACCAGGTCCGGCTCGCACCCATCCCGGGCGAGACAGCGCACTGGTACCGGGTCGTCGCCTGACAGCCGGCGGCTAGCGGTAGTTGACGAACTGGAGGGCGACGCCGAAATCCTCACCCTTGAGCAGGGAGATGACCGCCTGGAGGTCGTCCCGCTTCTTGCCGGTGACGCGCAACTGGTCACCCTGGATCTGCGCCTGGACACCCTTCGGGCCCTCGTCGCGGATCTTCTTGCTGATCGCCTTGGCCTTGTCCGTCTCGATGCCCTGGATCACCTTGCAGTCAATCTTGAACACCTTGCCGGACGCACGCGCCTCGCCCGCGTCCAACGACTTCAACGAGATGTTCCGCTTGACCAACTTCTCCTTGAACACGTCAAGTGCGGCGAGCACCCGCTCCTCGGTCTCCGCCTGAAGACCGATCGCCTCCTCGCCCGACCAGGAGATCTCCGCGCCGGTGCCACGGAAGTCGAACCGCGTCGAGAGCTCCTTCTCCGCCTGACGGAGGGCGTTGTCGACCTCCTGGCGATCAACCTTGCTCACGATGTCGAACGACGGGTTCGCTGCCATGCTGATACTCCTGCTGTCCGGCGGTCTGGGCCTGCTGCCGGCCGCCGACCAGCGGCACGACCCCCTGACCGTACCCGGTTGCGTCGGCACCGGGGGGAGCCGCTATCCTTGCTTCCGCCGCCGCGTTACGACGCGGTGGGGTGCCCTGGCGGGTTGCCCGAGCGGCCAATGGGAGCGGACTGTAAATCCGTCGCGAAAGCTACAGAGGTTCGAATCCTCTACCCGCCACCAGGTGCAGACACGGCCCCTGACCAGCAGAGATGCTGATCGGGGGCCGTTGTCGTTTGTCTGGCCGAGTCCGGCTGAGTCCAGCCGTTAATGACTGGTTGTGGGCAGATGGTGGGCAGGTCGATCTTGCTTCTCCGTGCTCCTCTGGGAGCTGCGAACGCCCGTGCTCCGGAAGTTGCCGGCCTGGCGTGATCGCGCCTGGAGCACCGGCTGAGGCTGCCGCGGGGCTTACCTGGCCTCGGAGGTAGCCCGGGGGCAAGCCAGTCCTGGGGTTGGACTGGCGCGGCAGTCGGAAGCCCTGACCCTCGATCAGGTCGACCTGCTGGCTTCCGTGCCGCCTGGCCGTGGTCGTCCTGTGTCTAGATCAGTGGAGTTCGGGGCGGCGGTCCGGCGGCAGTCGGTGGCTCTCCGCCCCCGGCGCCGGAGGCGGCCGGGGCGGCTTGCCGCCGGCCGGCTCACCGCCGGCGCCGCGCGTAGCGCGGCGCCTTGATCCAGAACAGAAGAAATCGGCAACATGCGAGGGTCACACATGAGGGCAAGCGGAGACTAAGCACGCGGGGGCGTTGCTGTCGCTCGCTCCCGTCTATGGGCACAAGCTGTAGGACGGCGTCGTGCAATATGGCGTGCCAGATGAGGCTGGCGCCTGGCACCCTCCCAGTGTGAGTCCGATCATGCGCGCCGTCGTGGCGTCCGTCGTCCGTGGTCTGTTGCCCTATCCGGACCCGGTGCGGCGGTGGCGCGTCCGCAAGGCCGCTCGTCGCCTGGCGACTCGTGAGCCCTGGCCGGCAGATGACGCAACTACCGCTGCTCACGTAGCACGCTTAGCTCTGCTACGCCTGCTTTGGCTTCAGAAGCAGACCCGGCGAGCCGTACGTGGTCGTCAGCGTGAGGCGGCAGCCCTGCTGGGTAGATCTTCACTAGAAGCTTGCATCCTCGCTTTGTACTGCCTGCACAGCCCCGGCGTGGTTGCTCGCCTAAAGACAGAGCACCTCAGGGCAGGTAGCAAGCTCCTGGCCTTCCTGGATAGGGCTGGGATTGTTCCTCGCGAGGTGGTCAAAGAAGCTCTCGCGGCCCTGGGTGCTCCGTCCACGGGGATCCCAACCATCCCGCAGATGGCGGAGCGGATTGATACAGAGACCGGCGGATCCGCAGTCAGCGACCTCTATGAGCGGCTGTACGTGCCTACCTCGACCTACTTCGTACACGCGAACCCGGCGTCCTTGCTGCGACATGTAACGCCTGATGGGACTCTCACCGAGCGTCCCTCGGACCCGTGGACACGGCGCTCACCTGTTCGTCTTGCCGATGCTTGCGTCGGCCTGGTCGCCGGCGCCATCGCCCATGTCGACGGCGCGCCGAACGATCTGTTCGTCGCCTACGCAGAAGCTCATCACGCTCGAACGATGACCCCCATGGTGGTGGTGACGGCCAAGGGTCTAACACGATCACTCAGGATCGTTCAGCTTCTCGACACCGTCCGGGACGCCCTTGACCTCCGCCGGTACCTTGCCGGCCCGGCCAACAACGATCCTCGCGAGGTACGTGACGCTCGCATCCGAGCCATGTATGCCAGGCTTGCAGATCCTGATCTGCCCCCTGATGCCCTGAAGCCCGTGTACGACTACTTGGTCAACCGCCTCATCGACGACTGGGCAGATGACAAGGTCTCCAACGCTGAGGTCGCATGACCTCACGCATCCCGGTCGTCGGGCAGGCGCGACGGCGGCTGGGAGCCGATGCGGTCCCGCCGAACCGGCCTGTGGGGCCGTGGCGCGTTACCGGATTTGGCGATCTTGCCTGTAACGTACGGTTGCCCCCTATCTGCATGAAGGACCGCGGACCGTATGAGCGCATCCATTGCCCCGCCCGTGACGATCCGGACCGGCACGGTTCCCGAGGGGAAGGTCGCCGACTTCCTGACAGGCCGCCACCTGCGGGACACGCCCGAGGAGTACGTCCGGCAGAACCTCGAAAAGGCTCTGGTACGTCAGTACAAGTACGATGCCCGAGACTGCGCGCCCGAGTTTGCGGTGAAGGTTGGATCATCCCGCAAGCGGGTTGACGTGGTGGTGTTCCTGCCCGGGGCAACCCATGCACAAGAGAACGCCTTCATCTTGGTGGAGACCAAGCGAGCTGGCGTCAGCCCCGCAAGCCGCACCGACGGCATTGATCAGTTGCGCAGCTACCTCGCCGCATGCCTGAACGCCAAGTACGGTCTGTGGACCAACGGCGACGAGCAGTATTGCTTGGCAAAGCGTGCCGATGGCGCCGGCGGGTTCACCTTTGAAGAAATCATTGATATTCCCGCACTTGGCCAGAGTGAAGAGGACGCCCAGCGCCCTCAGCGCAAGGATCTCAAGCCGGCAACTGCAGATAACCT
Organism: Micromonospora sp. NPDC005298; assembly: GCF_040607375.1. Lineage (NCBI taxonomy): Bacteria > Bacillati > Actinomycetota > Actinomycetes > Micromonosporales > Micromonosporaceae > Micromonospora > Micromonospora sp. NPDC005298. The sequence goes on along the minus strand of NZ_JBEXGP010000003.1, from coordinate 22,179 downwards.
TCTGTTCGCTTTCCGTCGATGCCACAATTACATTGCGGGCACCGAAGGTAAACAAAAGCCTGACGCTTTCTGGGAGCTGCTGAAACTCATCTTCTGCAAGATCGAGGATGAGCGATCTCGACGCCTCGACTTCTATGCGACCGCCAGCGAGCGTGCAAGCGCTACAAGCGCCGCATCTGCCAAGGCGCGGATTCAACGCCTATTCGAGGCCAAGGTCCTTGCAAAGTATGGTGCCATCTTCCCTGCTTCGGACTCTAACATCGACCTCAAGCCGAACGTAGTTGCGTTCGTCGTCAGCCAACTACAAGGCTATTCGCTGCTAGCTTCTCCCGTGGATGTGAAGGGTGTTGCTTACGAGGAGATCGTCGGCAGCAACCTGCGGGGAGACCGCGGTGAGTTCTTCACTCCTCGCAATGCCTGCCGCATGGCCGTCACGATGCTTAATCCTCAGCCAAATGAGAGGGTCATTGATCCAGCCTGTGGGACGGGCGGCTTCCTTATAACGGCGATGAACCACGCGCTTGCCCATATTGAGAAAGAGGAGCGGGCGCAGTGGATGGATCCGACCCGAGGCACTGACGAGGAACGTCAAGAGCTTTATCGGGCTCGGAACGAGTACCTGTCGCAGCGGGTCCACGGTATGGACCTCAACCCAGGTCTCGTACGCGCAGCGAAGATGAACATGGTCATGAACAATGACGGCTCCGGCGGACTGTGGCAGGCCAACAGCCTCGCCAATCCGAGAACGTGGCGCGATGATGCACCCGCTCAGGTGCGGCTCGGGTCTTTCGACGCTGTGGTGGCCAACCCGCCGTTCGGAGCAAACATCGTGATTGACGACGAAGAGGTGATGAATCAATACGATCTGGCCGCGATGTGGGATCGGCGATCTGATGGCCGATGGGAGATGCGGGTAGATAAGCATGGTCGACGTGTACTTCAGAAGAATCAGCCTCCCGAGATTCTCTTCATCGAGCGCTGCGTCCAGCTGCTCAAGCCTGGAACCGGTCGATTTGCTCTGGTAATCCCGAATGGAATTCTTAATAATCCAGCGTTAGGATACGTTCGGACTTGGCTCGCGGCCAATGTGCAAGTCCTCGCCGTTGTCGACATGGCGCGTGAGCTCTTCCAGCCGAAGAATGACACTCAGACCTCGATGGTTCTCGCCCGCCGGCTTTCCCCCGATGAGAAGGCAGCTGCCGCTGCTGGGCACCTGGAGTATCCAATCTTCATGGCCATCGCCGAGCGGGTTGGGCATGACAAGCGCGGCAACGTCGTCTTCCGGAGAACTGAAACCGGTGACGACGTTCTAGTGACGCGCCAAGAACTGTTTGCGGAAATTGATCCGTCTACCGGCGAGGAGGTGTTGCGGTCGACGGAGGTGCAGGAGCGCCAGGTCGACGACGAGCTTCCAGACGTGGCGACAGCCTACCTCCGTTGGCTTGGTGAACAGCGGTGAATACAGCCACCGTCAGATCGCGATCTGTCTTGGCATACGACCGCCTCGATGCTCATTTCTTCACTTCGCCCGGCGTTGCCGCTAGTGAGCAGGTAGCAGCCCTAGAGGCTGCGGGCGTGTCGATGACCCGCGTCGGCGAAATCGCGAGCGTTTGGGCTCCTCCCCGATTCGCGCGAGCGTTTGCGGCCGTTTCAGAGCCTGGACTGCCGTACCTTCGCCCTTATGATTCCTTCGAGTACTTGCCGGTGGCTGCTGACCGGTTGTCACTGAGTCGGAATGACGATTTAGAGCGACTGCGGCCAAGGGTTGGGACCTTGTTGCAAACCTGCTCGGGGCGCAATCTGGGCCCGTGCGCATACGTCGATGAGTATCTTTCTCAATTCGCCCTGAGTCACGACATGATTCGTATCGAAGTCGCCGACGAAGAGTTGCGAATGTACCTCTTCGCCTTTCTGAAGACACCCACGGGGCAGGCGTTGCTTCGGCGAGGTAAAAGCGGTTCTGTAATCGACCACCTGACCGTCGCGGATGTTGCTGGCGTAACTGTTCCCATGGTCTCAGGTGAAGTCCGACAGCATGTAGCACAGCTAATGGCGAGTGGCATCCAGTTAGCCGCAGAGGGTCGCGTCCGTTTGACTCGCCTTCTGGCTAAACAGGAGGAGAGTCTGCCGGTTTTGTCACGAACGAAGCCGCCTCGTGAGGGGTGGACGGTGAGGGTTGCCGATGTCGGTGATCGGCTGGATGCTGCGTATTACGACCCACTGGTCGTAGCTGCACGGGAGCAGTTGCGGACCTCTTCTGGCCTGCGCTGCGGGGACCTTGCCGAAGCCCTGTTGCCCGCTAGGTACAAGCGGTATTACGTGGCACCCGACCACGGGCGCCCAATCCTGTCTGGGCGGCAGTTGCTCCAGCTCGAACCGGTCAACCTCCGCCATGTCTCTGACCGCTCCTTCCGCGATCCAGCACAGTACGAAATTTCGGCCGGCATGACAGTTTTTGGAGCGGTGGGCCGCTCTGAGGGGCGGCAGGGAACTGTAGCCTTGGTAACCGTAGATCGCGACGGATGGCTGGCAAGCAACGACGTGATGCGGCTTAATCCCCGTCCGGGCGTCCGGCCGGGTGCTCTTTGGCTGGCGCTTGCTGCTCGGCAGACGCGGATGCAGATCAACGCCCTGTCTTTCGGCTCGGTGATTGACCACATGAACCCGTGGGACGTCGAGTCGCTGTTTGTTCCCCGAGTAGAGGAAGCCGACGCCTTGGAGGCCGAAGCTGGATGGCGAGCATTCTCCCAAGGGGCTGCTGATACCTCAGCTGCCGTGACTTTACTGGAGGCTACTCTTAATGATGGCTGGTAGCCATTGATGCCACCCCTCTTACCCCTCAGGAACTTTGCCGGCTACCCGTCTTCCCGTGGCTAGTCGACACAGGGCAGTAGCAGGCGAGCACCCAAGCGGCGGTGTAGGCGGCCCGTTGTGAGCCACGTTGGCGATGTCCCGAAATTCGGGCGCCTCTACTTGACTGTCGGAACCGGTCGGTACGTTCTGACGACCGTTTTGACGATTCCGGCTGTTCGAGTGACACTCTGTTGTTCGAGCAGCGCTGAGCCCACTTCAACAGCGAAAAGGGTTGCAAGCTCCGGATCGGCTGTGACTTGGCGCTGTTGTGTTTCCGTCTCGGGACCTCCGTCCGCTCCGCCCACGCGCCAGAGCGGATTCGCGTAAGTTCCGCGGCCGTGCTCGGTGGCCACCAAGCCTGTCTCGCGTAGTACGGCTATGGCCTGACGAATCGTGCCGCGGGCGGCCCGGAATTCGGCGGTTAGGGCGCCTTCGGTCGGCAAAGGGTGCCCGGCGGGATGGACCGATGACGGCGGCTCCCACGAGCGGCGCGGACTCAAGCACCGGGGGAGGGCTGAGACTCGGGCGGTCCCGATCCCGCCCCGGCTCGTCGAGCTGCTGTGCGCGCACGTCGAGAATCACGGGGTCGGCCCGGACGGTCGATTCTTCCGGGGCCTGCACGGTGGGCCGCTCTCCGAGTCGGTCTACGACCGGTGGTGGAAGCTGGCCCGCGAGAAGACGCTGACCGAGTCGCAGGTTGCCTCGCCGCTCGTACGCCGGCCCTACGACCTGCGGCACGCGGCGGCCTCGCTCTGGCTGAATGCCGGCGTCCCGCCGACCGAGGTAGCTCGGCGCCTGGGCCACGGCGTCGCCGTCCTGCTCCGGGTCTACGCCAACTGCATCGACGGCGGCGACGACACGATGAACGACAAGATCGGCACAGCCTTACTGTAACGCGATGTCAGTCAGATATTGGCCGCATTTGCATCCACTTTCCCTCTGTCGGGCGAAGTGTTTCTTGAGTACCGTGGAGCAGTTGCAGCAGGCGTCTTCAGCCTTTCAGGAGAGGTTACATGGATCCCCTTATCAAGGGCCTCTTTAAGGACTTCCGGGAGTCCTTCGAGCTTGAAATGATGTCGGAGTCCGACGCGTTCGAGCTATTCGCGGCGACGTTGATTCTCCCGTCTGGCCTTCTTGGGCAGACCGAGATATCAGATCTATTGCTTGATCCCGGCACGCTCGGCGTGGACGTCGCTCTTCTGGAGATCAATGGCGAGTTGATCACGAGTGCCCATGATATCGACGCCGCCTGCCAAAACAAGCGCAGCCTTGACGTAGCGGTTCATTTGCTGCAAACCAAGTCGTCGACATCGGTGGAGTCTGCCGAGATCCTGAACTTCGGCAATACCGCTAGGATGATTCTTGAGAACCGACTTCCTCCTCAGTTTTCTAAGTTGCGAGATTTATCTGCGGCGCTCCATCGGATTTTTGACGACTATGCGGGCAAGCTGGAAGACCGTCCGTCCGTTAACCTGTCTTTCGTGACGACGGCAAGCGAAGCGTCTCTTAGTGATCGCATTGCCCTCGATCGGGTGGAGGATGTTAAGCGGTCGATAGGTGAACTCGGGTTTGTAGGGGACGTGAAGTTCGCGCTTTATGGTTCCAAGGGCTTGTACGAAGCTGCAAGGCGGAGGAATCAAGCGAACCGCGCAGACATAATTCTTGAGAAGTCCATAAACCTCCCTAAGATGCCTGACATTGATCAGGCAATCCTCGGTGTCGTGACCATTAGTGAGCTTTTGAAGCTGATTCGCGACGATGACGGTTCGTTGGATGAGCCGGTGTTCTACGACAACGTCCGTGGGTTCAAAGGGAACGACAACCCCGTGAACCTCCAAATCTCCGAGACGCTGGCATCTCCGGAGCGTGCACTGCTGCCGGTGCTTAATAATGGCGTGACTGTGGTGGCTACCTCCTACTCGCCCAAGCCTGGCGATGCGGTGACGTTGTCTGGGTACCAGATTGTCAATGGGTGCCAGACCAGTCACTGCATACATCTTGCCGCGTCAGAAATGGGTGCCGACGTCAGTGACTCTGTATATGTGCCGCTCCGGATCGTCGTGACCGAGAATCAAGACATCGCGACACGGATCATCAGGGCTACGAACTCTCAGACCGCGGTCAGCGATAGTGATCTACTGGCGCTGACGAACTTCCAGAAGCGCCTTGAGGAGTACTATCAGCAAGACCAACTCAGCGTCGGTTTGACATATGAGCGAAGGTCTGGTCAGTTCTACTTCAAGGCCGTTACGCGCACTAGGATCGTTACGATTAGTGAGCAAATGCGGGCGGTTGCTGCAACCTTCCTCAACCTTCCTCACTTGGCGGCTCGGTACCCGCAGCACCTTTATGAAGAGGTTGGCGGGCGCGAGGTATTCAGGGAGGAGCATCGCCTTGCTCCGTACGTCGCGTCGGCCTATGCGGCGTACCGTCTCGAAACCGCCTTTAAGGGGTCCTTGGAGGCTGACTATAAGCCGATCAGGTACCACCTGCTGATGGCCTACAAATATCACATCCTAGGTGGCCATTCGGCTCAGTTGAATCAGCGGTCAATCGACTCGCAGAGCATGCAGCTTGTCGAGTCCTTAAAGAGCAACGATTGCGTTAACACTTTCCGAGCTGTCGCGACCAAAATCGTCGAACTTGCGGGCGGGCAAATGCCAACTCGTGACCGCCTAAAGGGAGCTCGGTTTACTCACGAGGTGGTTGCAGCCTTCGCTCGGGGAGCTTGACGTGGCAGGCCTATCGTTGCGCTGGCCTCTCACGGCGCTTGCTGGCCGAGCGGTTCGGAGCGTCGGGACTCTGCGGGGCGTGGGCAAAGGGTGGGCAGCCGAGCAGCAACGAGCGTGTGGCAGGAGCGAAACGGCTGCTCACGCGGTTTACGTCCGAACGGAACGCTGACGCCCTGTAAATCCGTCGCGAAAGCTACAGAGGTTCGAATCCTCTACCCGCCACCAGGTGCAGACACGGCCCCTGACCAGCAGAGATGCTGATCGGGGGCCGTTGTCGTTTGTCCGGCCTAGTCCGGCTGAGTCCAGCCGTCGACGACTAATACTGCAACGGCAGTAGGCGAATCGAGTTCGACTCGCGTTCGTTGGTCTGCCTGTGACGGATGTTGATGTCGATCGTTGGCATGGTGAGTTGGACCGGTTGCATGCCCGGATCGGGCCCAGGTTTCGGCGGTCGGAGCCACGGCTGCGGGTGCGTCAGTACCTGTGCGGCCTGGTGTCGGGCCTGGGTCGGAAGAATGGCTGGACCTTGGCTGAGCAGGCCGGGGATGTGTCGCCGGACGGGATGCAGCGGTTGCTGCGGTGGGCGGATTGGGACGTCGACGCGGTCCGTGACGACGTGCGGGACTACGTCGTCGAGCACCTCGGCGACTCGAACGGTGTGTTGATCGTCGATGACACCGGGTTCCTGAAGAAGGGCACCAGGTCGGCCGGGGTGCAGCGCCAGTATTCGGGCACCGCTGGTCGGACGGAGAACTGCCAGGTGGGGACGTTCCTGGCCTACCGGTCGGCGAAGGGACACGCGCTGATCGACCGGCAGCTCTACCTCCCGGCGTCGTGGACCCATGACCGGGATCGGTGCCGGGACGCGGGGATCCCGGACGAGGTGCAGTTCGCCACGAAGGTCCAGATGGCCCGGGAGATGCTGGCCCGAGCCTTGGACGCCGGGGTGCCCGTCGGGTGGGTGACGATGGACGAGGCCTACGGCCAGTCGAAATCCCTGCGGGTCTGGTTGGAACACCGGGATGTGGGTTATGTGGTCGCCACCCGCCGCAACGACGACATGATCACCACCACGATGGGTCAGGCCCGCGCGGACGATCTGATCGCTGCTCTGCCAGCGCGGGCGTGGTGCCGGCTGTCCGCCGGCGCCGGTGCGCACGGCCCGCGCGAATACTGGTGGGCGCGGGTGCCGGTGCGCATCTGCTGGCAACCGGGCCGGGGGCATTGGCTGCTCGCCCGGCGCAGCATGACGACCGGGGAGATCGCGTACTACGTCTGTTACGGGCCCCGCCGCACCCGCCTGGTCGACCTGGCCCGCATCGCGGGGGCACGCTGGGCGATCGAGGAGTGCTTCCAACAGGCCAAGAACGAAGCCGGCCTCGACGAATACCAGGTCCGTGACTGGCGGGCCTGGTACGCCCACATCACCCTGTCCATGGCCGCCCACGCCTGGCTGTCGGTCGCCCGATCCCTTACCGCAAAAGGGGACCCAGCTCAGGCGACGACATGATGATCGGCTACACCGTACCGGAGATCCGAAGACTGCTCACCGCACTCGCAGTCCGATCAACGCACCCACCAGAGCACGTCTGGGCCTGGTCCCGATGGCGCCGACGACGCCAACACCAAGCCCGAACCTGCCACTACCGACGACACGGCTACCCCTGACCAACTGCCGTTGCAGTACTAACTGCTCGATACGCCGGAGGGCTCGATCCCCGGCGCAGCTGGGTCGAGGTGGTCCACCCCGGCCCGGCTTACGTCAACAAGGCGACCCCGTGCCGGCCACTGACTAGCTCGGCGAGACCTGAACTCTGCGCCACCGCGGCGCGAGCCGTCCCGTCCGCTGCGGAAGTCCTGACCTCACCCAGTGCGCTGCGCCGGCCCGTTCGAAGGGTCACGGCGTTGTGCCACGGCCACAGCGGCGCAGCCTCGCCGCGATGGTCCCCCTCGTGGGACCTGCCCGCCGGCATGCGAGATATTGATGACGATAACCTGTTGCGGCGAGGTAGCGGCGAGTAGTGTGCGTAGCCGGGGCGGAGGGGCGCCCGGTTCGATTCAGCTGATACGTCTAGTAGGCGAGCTTTCTCTCCTAGGTCGTTTGTTGAGCGTTCGAGTGTGGGTTGATCAGCAGATCGTCTGGCCGGACGTCGTGTCTCTCCGGCTGAGCGGGTCGGCTCGGGGAGCGGTCGGCCTGATCGCGGCTGGGAAACTTTCCAGGGGGACGTCGCTATGGCACCATCGTGGAATCTCCACCCCTCACAGGCCCCCTGCCGACAGGAGCTCCAAATGTCTGGTCGAAAGTTTGGCCGGCTGCGCTTGGCGACCATCGCCCTCGCCGCGCTGGCCGTTGCTCTCCTTGGCACCCAACTTGGCAGTGCCGTCCAGGCCACGAGTATCGAGTGGGGCGCTCCCGCTGGGCACAGCGTTTCGGTTCCGAGTGGGGCGCAGTCAGTCGTCACTCGGTGACCCCGGTGTGGCGACGGCATGACTGATGACAGGGCGGTGCGGTGTCACCTAAGGCTGTCCGACGTCGTACGACCGAACATGCCTGGCTGATCACGGCACCTCTCGCCGGGATCGCCCTGGTGGGGTCGTTGGTCCTGGCGCTGTCGGTGCCGATCCGCTTGTCGGACTGGCCGACTGCGGTGGTGCTGTTGGTGGTGATGGCTGCCGCCGGCATCCCAACGCTCAGCTTCGTGGTCCGCCGCCAGGCGGTCGTGGTGACACTCAGCGAGATTCCGCTGGTGCTCGCCCTGTTCTGGCTGTCGCCACTGCTCATGGTGGTCGTCGCGACCCTGGCCGAGTTGTTCACCCAGATGCACCGCGGCTACGCGGCGCCGAAGTTCTGGTTCAACGTCGCCCGCGCGGCGGCTGGTTTCTCGGTCGCCGGGCTGGTGTTGGCCGCCCGGCCACCGCACGACGGGGTGGGGCCGGCGACCTGGGGTTCGCTCTTCGGCGCTGTCGCCGCCAACTCGCTGATCAGTCTCGTCGCCGTCGTCGGCGTGATCACTCTGCTGCAGGGTTGGCAGGGCACCCGCGAGACGACGAGCACGGCCGTCCAGGTCCTGCTGACCACCGCGTTGAACATCGCGGTCGGGATGATCATCCTGATCGCGCTGGAGACGACCCTCTGGTCGAGCCTGCTCCTGCTGGCGCTCGCGGTGGCCGGCGTTCTGCTCTACCGCTCCTACTCGCAGTTCATCCGGCAGCACCGCACGTTGGGCGACATGTACGAGTTGACCCGGGCGATGAGCGAGGCGGGTCAGGAGGGCAACCTGACGGACGCGCTGCTCGGCCGGGTCCGCTCCCTGATGCAGGCCGAGTACGCGACGCTGTGGCTTCCGGCCCAGGGTCGGCATCCGGAGGTCCTGCTGACCGCGCGCCTCGACGATCGGGGCCTCATCGACGTGGCCCGTACCCCGTCGGTGTTCCGGGAGCAGACGCGTGAGTCGGGCCGGACGATCGCGCTCGGTCGGGCCTTCGGCGGTGACCCGGCGCTGCGCGCCGCGCTCGCCGACTCCAAGATCAAGGACGTCATCGCGGTCCCGCTGCGGTCTGGGCAGGCGGTGATCGGCACGTTGGAGGTCGTCAACCGCCTCAGCGACGTGGGTCACTTCGCCCCGGCCGACATCCCCATCTTCGAGACCGTGGCGGCGCACGCCGCCGTCGCACTGGAAAATTCGCGGCTGGTCGACCGGCTGCGGCACGACGCCTACCACGACACCCTGACGCGGCTGCCGAACCGGCGGCGGATCACCGCCGCGCTGGAGGAGTCCTTCAAGATCGCCGCCCCGGGTGAGGTGGTGGCCCTGCTGCTCTTCGACGTTGACGGGCTGCGCCAGGTCAACGAGTCCCTGGGCCACGCGGCGGGGGACAAGGTCCTCGTCGAGGTCGCCAACCGTCTGCGGGCCAGCGCGCCGTCGTCGGCTCTGGTCGGCCGGGCCAGCGGCGACGAGTTCCTGGTGACACTGCGGTTGGAGAGCGCCGAGGCCGCGCTGGAGCTGGCCGGTCAGCTGCGCGACCAGATCCGCGACGAGATGGTCTTCGACGCGCTCACCCTCGACGTGAACACGGCCGTCGGGGTGGCCGTACACCCGGATCACGGCAGCGACGCGGCGACCCTTCTGCTGCGGGTGGACCTGGCGGCCACGGCCGCCAAGTCGGTGCCGGGAAGCGTGCAGTTGTTCAACCCGGGTCTGGAGTCGCGGTCGCTGCGCCGGCTGGGTCTCGCCAGCGACCTGCGCCAGGCGTTGGACCAGGACGATCTGGAGGTCTACTTCCAGCCCAAGGTGACCCTGCGGGACCGCCGGCTGGTCGGGGTGGAGTGCCTGGCCCGCTGGGAGCATCCGACGCACGGCACTGTCGCTCCGGAGGACTTCGTCGCGGTGGCCGAGCACACCGGCCAGTTGAGCCGGCTCACCGAGGTGGTGCTCCGCGAAGGGCTGCGGCGCAGCCGGGACTGGGCCGATGCCAACCAGCCGCTGCCCATCGCGGTCAACCTCGCCGCCCGTACGCTCACCGACAAGCACTTCCCGGACCGGGTGCGGGAGCTGCTGACGGAGTACGGGGTGCCGGCGCAGCGCCTCACCCTGGAGATCACCGAGTCGGGGGTGCTGGACGGCACGGACCGGCCCATCCCCACCCTGCAACGGTTGCGCGACCTCGGCGTACGGCTGTCGGTGGACGACTTCGGCACCGGCGACTCGTCCCTGGCTCACCTGCGCCGGCTTCCGGTGCACGAGGTGAAGGTGGACCGCTCGTTCGTGCAGGGCATGGCGACCGACCCGGGGGACCTGGCGATCGTCAACGCGGTGGTGACCCTCTCCCAGCAGTTCGGTCTGGCCGTGGTCGCCGAGGGCGTGGAGAGTGAGCTGACCCTGGAGCTTCTCCAGGACATCGGCTGTGAGATCGGGCAGGGATTCCTGTTCAGCCGGCCGCTGCCGTACGAGCGGTTGGCCGCCTGGTTCGGCGCTCAGGTGGACCCGGAGACGGTCTCCGCCGGGGAGCTTCCGCGCCTGCGTGTTGTGCCCTGAGCTGGGCTTGGACGATCACCGGGGATCCGATTTCACCTGCTGACCGGCGCCGTGTATTCTACTTCTGCGCGCCCCACGGGGAGTTCGCGCAGGCCCCCTTAGCTCAGTCGGCAGAGCGTCTCCATGGTAAGGAGAAGGTCTACGGTTCGATTCCGTAAGGGGGCTCGAGGGTTCAGCTGGACCCACCGCGGCGGTGTAGCTCAGATGGCAGAGCAAGCGGCTCATAATCGCTGTGTCGCCGGTTCAAGTCCGGCCACCGCTACTCTCGTCTTCCGGGCTCGTTCCCGGTGGTCGTGGAGATGGGCGCCACTGGCGCCCACTTTGCATGTCCGCGCAGTCAGCAACTAGGCTGGCGCGTCGTAGTTGTTTCCGTTAGCGAGGAAGGCACTCCGCCGTGGCGAAGGCTACCGATGTCCGGCCGAAGATCACTTTGGCGTGTGTGGAGTGCAAGGAGCGCAACTACATCACGCGCAAGAACCGGCGCAACGACCCCGACCGCATCGAGCTGAAGAAGTTCTGCCCGCGTGACGGTCGGCACACGGTCCACCGCGAGACCCGCTGATCCACGGCCGGCGTCGCGCCGGCCGTCGCTCTGACGCACTTCCGATCGCCGATCTGACCGGTACGGCGCGGCTACCGCCGCTGTCGACCGAGCAGATCGGCGATTGTGCTTTCCGTGTAGGTTCGCGACATGCCTCTGGACCCTTCCTTCGTCGGCCGGACGTACCCGCCGACCGCCCCCTACCAGGTGGGCCGAGAAAAGATCCGTGAGTTCGCCACCGCCATCGGCGCCACCGACGCGGCCCACCACGACCCGGAGGCGGCCCGGGCGCTGGGCCACCCGGACGTGGTCGCCCCGCCGACCTTCCCGGTGGTGATCACGATGGCCGCGAGCCGGCAGATCATCGAGGATCCGGGGCTGGGCGTCGACTACAGCCGCCTGGTGCACGGCGACCAGAGGTTCACGTACACCCGTCCGGTGGTGGCCGGTGACGAGCTGGTGTGCGTCAACACGATCGAGGACGTCACCACCCGGGGCGGGCACGGCTTCCTGACCACCCGCACCGACGTGACCACCGTCGGCGGGGAGCCGGTCGTCGCCGTCTGGGCCAAGTACGTCGTACGCGGGGAGGGCTGAGATGGAGCTGGCAGCCAAGACGTTCCGGGTGACCCGCGCGGACCTGGTCCAGTACGCGGGCGCCTCGGGTGACTTCAACCCGATCCACTGGAGCGACCGGGTCGCCACCAAGGTCGGCCTGCCCGGGGTGATCGCCCACGGCATGTTCACCATGGCGCTTGTCGGCCGGGCGGTCACCGAGTGGGCCGGGTCGCCCGACGCGGTGGTCGAGTACGGCGTCCGGTTCACCCGGCCCGTCGTGGTCCCCGACGACGACCAGGGCACCGAGATCGAGGTCACCGCGGTGGTCCGCGAGGTGACCGACGAGGGCCTCACGCGCCTCGATGTGACCGCCACCTGTCTGGGCGAGAAGGTGCTCTCACAGGCGCGCGCGACCATCCGGACGGCACGCTGAACCACCCCCGCCACGCGTGGCGGGGAGACCGGTTGGGAAAGTCGGGCGGCTACCCGTACACTGGTCCGCCGTGGGGCAAGTGACCCCTGCTCGGTCGTCTGTGACCGCGTGGGGCGAGTGTTGCCGCACAGGGGTGTAGCTCAATTGGCAGAGCAGCGGTCTCCAAAACCGCAGGCTGCAGGTTCAAGTCCTGTCACCCCTGCGCCTCAGGCCTGACCGTTCCCGTGGGTCGCGCCGCCGACAAGGCGGCGTCCGGCCCGTGGTGGTGGCATCGGCGGGGTGGTCCGAGGCATTCGGGCCCTCCGGTTGATCCACCGGCCGCGGCCCGTCGCGGGACGGTTTGGCCCGGCCGGCGTGACCAGCGCCGCGCACGCCACCCGGCGTGCGACCCGAGATTCCGCGACGGAGGGCGAAGTGGCCGACAACAAGCGGCGCGGCGAGGACGCCGGCGACGATCGTCTGGACGACGAGGTCGTCGACGAGGTAGCCGACGACGACGCCTCCAGCGCGGACGAGCCGGTCTCCCGGGGAGGCACCGCGACGCGGTCGCGTGCCCGCGCGGAGTCGGCGGACAGCCGGCCGACCACCCGGTCGGAGACCGGTCGGGTGGGCGTCTTCGGCCGTGTCGCCCGGTTTTTCCGCGAGGTCGTGGCCGAACTGCGTAAGGTCATCTGGCCGACCCGCAAGGAGTTGCTGACTTACACCGCCGTGGTGGTGACGTTCGTCGCGGTGATGCTGACGATCGTCGGTGTGCTGGACTACGGCTTCGCCAAGGTCGTGCTGTTTGTCTTCGGCAACTCGAGCTGACCGGCTGGCCTCCAGCCGATAGTGACGGAAGTGAGCGAGCGTGCCTGAGTACGACGAGACCGCCGGACCGGTGGACGAGCAGTCCACCGTCGCGACGGCGGCTGGTGACGAGTCGGTCGAGGCCGCCAGCGAGCCGGAGTTCCCAACGACCGAGCCCGAGCCCGACGAGGAGTACGACCCCGTCGCCGAGCTGAGGCAGAAGCTGCGCTACGCGCCGGGTGACTGGTACGTGGTGCACTCGTACGCCGGCTACGAGAACAAGGTCAAGACCAACCTCGAGACCCGGATCACGAGCCTCGACATGGAGGACTTCATCTACCAGGTCGAGGTGCCGACCCGGGAAGAGGTCGAGGTCAAGAACGGTAAGCGTTCCCAGATCCAGGCCAAGGTCTTCCCCGGTTACATCCTGGTCCGGATGGAGCTGACCGCCGAGTCGTACTCCTGCGTCCGTAACACCCCGGGCGTGACCGGCTTCGTCGGCGCGACCGACCGAGCTGACCGGCCCGCGCCGCTCTCCCTCGACGAGGTGCTGAAGTGGCTGGCGCCGGCCGTCGAGACCGAGCAGAAGAAGGCCAAGCCGGAGATCAAGGTCCTGGACTTCGAGGTGGGCGACTCGGTCACCGTCACCGACGGCGCGTTCGCGTCGCTGCCGGCCACGATCAGCGAGATCAACGCCGACCAGCAGAAGCTCAAGGTGCTGGTGTCGATCTTCGGCCGGGAGACCCCGGTGGAGCTCAACTTCAACCAGGTCGCCAAGATCTGACCGGTCGTCGGCGGCGGGCCTGGCCCGCCGCCGACGTCGGCGTACGCCCTCCCCGCTCGACCTCGGCGGAAGAGCGGGCTGCGGCCTGCGCTACTCTTGAACGTCGCCGCTGTCGCGGTGCGCTGACCGTGCGCGCCTGCCAGGGCGGTGTTCAGCCGCATTTTCCCAGCTCCAAGCCCCAGGAAGTGACATGCCTCCGAAGAAGAAGCTCGTCAAGACGTTCACGCTTCAGCTGCCGGCGGGCCAGGCCACGCCGGCGCCGCCGGTCGGCCCCGCGCTCGGCCAGCACGGCGTGAACATCATGGAGTTCTGCAAGTCCTACAACTCGCAGACCGAGTCCCAGCGGGGCGACATCGTCCCCGCCGAGATCAGCGTGTACGAGGACCGGTCCTTCACCTTCGTGCTGAAGACCCCGCCCGCCGCCCGGCTGCTGATCAAGGCCGCCGGTGTGCAGAAGGGTTCGGGCGTCCCGCAGGCCGAGAAGGTCGGCTCGGTCAGCCGCGCGCAGCTGCGTGAGATCGCCGAGAAGAAGATGGCCGACCTCAACGCCAACGACCTGGACCAGGCCGAGAAGATCATCGCCGGCACCGCCCGGTCGATGGGCATCACCGTCAACGACTGACGTCGGCCCCGCCGAAGACCCGATCGTGGGAGGGCTCGCGCCGAGCGGCCCGCCAGAGACCACAGGAGTAATCAGCAATGCAGCGCAGCAAGAGCTACCGCAAGGCCGCCGACGTCATCGACCGGTCCAAGCTCTACACCCCCTCCGAGGCCGTGAAGCTGGCCAAGGAGACCACGAACGTCAAGTTCGACGCCACGGTCGAGGTCGCCATGCGCCTCGGCGTCGACCCCCGCAAGGCGGACCAGATGGTCCGCGGCACGGTCAACCTGCCGCACGGCACCGGTAAGACCGCCCGCGTGATCGTCTTCGCCGGTGGCGCGAAGGCCGAGGAGGCTGTCGCGGCGGGTGCGGACGAGGTGGGCACCGACGAGCTGGTCGCCCGGATCCAGGGTGGTTGGCTGGACTTCGACGCGGCGATCGCCACGCCGGACCAGATGGCCAAGATCGGCCGGATCGCGCGGATCCTGGGCCCGCGCGGTCTCATGCCGAACCCGAAGACCGGCACGGTGACCATGGACGTCACCAAGGCGGTGCAGGACATCAAGGGCGGCAAGATCACCTTCCGGGTGGACAAGCACTCCAACCTGCACCTGATCATCGGCAAGGCCTCCTTCTCGGAGAGCCAGCTGGTGGACAACTACGCGGCGGTGCTCGACGAGGTGCTGCGGGCCAAGCCGTCCGCGTCGAAGGGCAAGTACCTGCGCAAGGTCATCCTGACCACCACGATGGGCCCGGGTGTCCCGGTCGACCCGAACCTGGTGAAGAACCTCCAGGAGGACTCGGCCGAGGCCTGAGCCCGACCAGTTCCCTCCGCCGGGGCGCCGCCACGACTGTGGCGGCGCCCCGGCGCGTTCGTGATGTGGCAGGCTCGACCGCATGCGGCTGGAGAACGTCTGGTTGCGGTACCACCGGCGAGGGCCGTGGGTGCTGCGCGGCGTCGACGTGCGGATCGGCCCGGGTGAGGTGGCGGTCGTGCTGGGCCGCAACGGGGTGGGCAAGTCGACGCTGCTCCAGGTGGCCGCCGGGGTCCTCCGGCCGGGCCGGGGCCGGGTCACCGACCGCCCGGAGAGGGTCGGCTGGGTGCCGGAGCGATTTCCCGCCGACCAGCCGTTCACCGTGGCCCGCTACCTGACCGGGATGGCCCGGGTGGCCGGCCTGGGTCGCGCCGCCGCCGACGACGCCGTGACCGCCTGGACGGACCGGCTCGGCCTGGCCCGGTTCCGCGCGGTACGCCTGCCGGAGCTGTCCAAGGGCACCGCCCAGAAGGTGGGCCTCGCCCAGGCGATGCTGCGCCCGCCGGGCCTGCTGGTGCTCGACGAGCCGTGGGAGGGGCTGGACGCCGCCACCCGTGAGCTGGTCCCCGAGCTGATCGACGAGGTGCTCGCCGAGGACGGCGCGGTCCTGGTCAGTGACCATCGCGGGGAGACGGTCCGGCTGCCCGACGCGCGCCGCTGGACGGTGGCCGACGGCACGCTGACCGAGGAGACACCGTCGGTGGGCGAGGCCGTCGCCGTGGTCGAGGTCGCGGTGCCGGCCGCGCGGGTCGCCAGCACCGTCGCACGCCTGCGGGCCGACGGCCATCAGATCCTTCGGGTACGCCCCGACACCTCGACCGCCGTACCCCAGCCCCAACCGTCGGCGCCGCTGGCCCCGCCGGTCGCGGGGGAGGCGCGGTGATCGCCCTGGTCCGGCTGCGGCTGGCCGGTTTCCTGCGTACCGGCCGGGCGCTGGCGCCACTGCTCGGCGGTCTCGTCGCGCTCGGCACGCTGTACGGGGGCGGCCGCGCCCAGCCCGCGGAGGCGTACGGGGTGTCCGCGGTGGTGCTCTTTCCGGTGCTCGCCTGGCAGACCAAGATCCTCCTGGACGTCGAGCCGGACGTGCAGCGCCGGCTCGCCCAGGTGACCGTCGGGGTGGCCCGGGAGCGGGCGGCGGGACTGCTCGCCGCCGGGGTGGCGGCGCTGCTGACGGTGGCCGTCGCGCTGGTCTTTCCGTGGCTGGTCGGCGGGGTCACCGGCCCGGTCGACCCGGGGGACCGGTCGGTGCCGGCCGGGCTGGCGCTGGGGCTGTGGGCGCACCTGCTGGTCGTACCCGCCGCTGTTGCCCTCGGTGCGTTGGCCAGCCGGGCCTCGGTGGGCGGCGCCGGGTACGGCGTCGCCGTGCTGGCGCTCGGCGGTGTCGGCGCGGTGGTGCTGGGCCTGAGCGGCTCGGTGGCACCCTGGCTGGCCCCGCCGATCATGGCCACGGCCCGGACGGCGGCTGGTGACGCCGCCGCGCTCACCCTGCTGGGCCTGAGCGTGTGGGCCCTGGCCTGGAGCGCCGCGGTGCTCGGCGGCTACCTGTGGCGGCGGCGGGCCCAGGGCTGACCGCCGGGGGCGCTGGTGGCCCGCCTCACCGGGGGCGATTTGGCGCTGGTGACGCGGGCGCGTACTCTTCAACAGTCATCCGTGTTCGTTACGGATGAGGAACCACCCAGAGACCGCTGGTCACCGTGCTCCGGCACGGTCGAAGGTCCCGCGACAGACGGGCGACCCGCGTAGGGCGGCAAGCGTAACTCGGCAGTGAGCATGGTCCGCCGACCGTGTCGATCCGCCGGCCCTCGCCCCGTGCGCCCTGCGCCGGGGCTTTCTCGTTGTCGCGCTGCCTCCGCCCCCGCTCCCGGCTTCGGCCGTGACGGGGACCAGCCTCGATGAACGAGAGAGGAGGGACATGGCGGACAAGCCGATCCGAGCCGACAAGGCCACGGCCGTCGCTGAGCTGACCGAGAGCTTCCGCAACGCGGGTGCCACCGTGCTGACCGAGTACCGCGGTCTGACGGTTTCCCAGCTCACCCAGCTCCGGCGCTCGCTCGGCGCCGAGACCAGCTACACGGTCGCGAAGAACACGCTGGCGAAGCGTGCTGCGACGGACGCGGGCATCAACGGCCTCGACGAGCTGTTCACCGGTCCTACCGCGCTGACTTTCGTTTCGGGCGACGTCGTCGAGGCGGCGAAGGGTCTTCGCGACTTCGCGAAGGCCAACCCGAAGCTCGTCATCAAGGGCGGTGTCTTCGAGGGCAAGGCCATTTCCGCGGCCGAGGTCACGAAGCTCGCCGACCTGGAGTCCCGCGAGGTGCTGCTGGCCAAGCTGGCCGGCGCGATGAAGGGCAACCTGAGCAAGGCCGCGGCCCTGTTCCAGGCCCCGTTGTCGAAGACCGCCCGTCTGGCGGCTGCTCTGCAGGACAAGCGCGAGAAGGAGAGCGCCGAGGCGGCCTGAGGCTGCCCCGACGCACCAAGTCTTACTTAACAGATCCAGGAAAGGACGCCAGACATGGCGAAGCTCAGCACCGACGAGCTGCTCGACGCGTTCAAGGAGATGACGCTGATCGAGCTCTCCGAGTTCGTGAAGCAGTTCGAGGACACCTTCGAGGTCACCGCCGCCGCTCCGGTCGCGGTTGCCGCCGCCGGTGGCGCCCCGGCCGCCGCCGAGGCCGAGCCGGAGAAGGACGAGTTCGACGTCGTCCTCGAGGCTGACGGTGGCAAGAAGATCCAGGTCATCAAGGTCGTGCGTGAGCTGACCGGCCTGGGCCTCAAGGAGGCCAAGGACGCGGTCGAGTCCGCGCCGAAGGCCATCCTGGAGAAGGTCAACAAGGAGACCGCCGAGAAGGCGAAGGCGAAGCTCGAGGGCGAGGGCGCCAAGGTCACCCTCAAGTGACCTGACGTTCCACAGGCGCGTGCCCCGGCTCGGTGAGCCGGGACACGATCGCGTCGCGGCGGGCGGTGATCCGACACGGATCGCCGCCCGCTGTGTTGGTGGTTCCGGCGTTCACCCGGTCTGAGCTGGGCGTCCGTCCTTCGCGCCGCGACCTGGACGAGGTCCGCGGGTCCACCTCCGGTGGGAAAGAACGGACGACCCGGATACCGGCCCTTGACGCGGCCCCGGCCTGCCAGGCACGCTGACACCAGCAAGACACCGCGCTTGCGACGGCCACAACGTGGGTAATGACAGCGGCGGCACCAACGGCCGCGGCAACCCGCGCGGCCCAGTGGGGACGTTGCGTTCTGAGCGGCCCGGCAGACCCCCGTCGAGGGGGGCCGAGGCGCGTTCCGCAAACGACCTGCGGGGTGGGCTGGACAGCGGTTAGCCTCTCGGCTACACTGCTAGTTTGCGCTGCCTTCCGACTTGACCCCTGCTCGGAAATGTCCGTTTACGGATATTTCTGGTGGGGTCATTGGAGTGCACGCGTACCAGCCGTTCTGCAGCACCGGTCCTCGGAAGGACGCATCTTGGCAGCTTCCCGCCCTGCGAAGACCAGTCGTACGTCGAGCGCATTCGCTCCCCGCCGAGTTTCATTCGGCAGGATCACCGAACACCTCGAGGTCCCCAACCTCCTTGCCATCCAGAACGAGTCCTTCGACTGGCTCGTCGGCAACGAGGCTTGGCAGGGCCGGTCGGCGGACGACCCGCACGCACGCTCGGGTCTCGCGGAGATCCTTGAAGAGATCAGTCCCATTGAGGACTTCTCCGGCACCATGTCACTCTCCTTCTCGGCGCCGCGCTTCGACGAGGTCAAGGCCTCGATCGAGGAGTGCAAGGAGAAGGACCTGACCTACTGCGCTCCGCTCTTCGTGACCGCGGAGTTCACCAACAACACCACTGGCGAGATCAAGAGCCAGACGGTGTTCATGGGTGACTTCCCGATGATGACGCCCAAGGGCACCTTCGTCATCAACGGCACCGAGCGCGTCGTGGTCAGCCAGCTCGTCCGGTCCCCGGGCGTGTACTTCGACAAGCAGCCGGACAAGACCTCCGACCGCGACCTCTCCAGCGTCAAGGTCATCCCGAGTCGGGGTGCCTGGCTGGAGTTCGACATCGACAAGCGCGACACGGTCGGCGTACGCATCGACCGTAAGCGCCGGCAGGCCGTCACGGTCCTGCTCAAGGCCATCGGATGGTCGGCCGAGCGGATCCGTGAGAAGTTCGGCTGGTCCGAGCTGATGATGACCACGCTCGAGAAGGACCACATCGCCGGCGCCGACGAGGCGCTACTCGACATCTACCGCAAGCTGCGCCCTGGCGAGCCGCCGACGCGCGAGAACGCCCAGACCCTGCTCGACAACCTCTTCTTCAACCCGAAGAGGTACGACGTCGCCAAGGTCGGGCGCTACAAGTTCAACAAGAAGCTCGAAGTGGACGTGCCGATCACCACCGGCACGCTCACCGAGGACGACATCGTCGCCACCGTGGAGTACCTGTGCCGGCTGCACGCCGGTGAGGACGGCTACGAGGCCGACGACATCGACCACTTCGGCAACCGTCGCCTGCGCACCGTGGGTGAGCTGATCCAGAACCAGGTTCGGGTCGGTCTCTCCCGCATGGAGCGGGTCGTCCGCGAGCGGATGACCACGCAGGACGTCGAGGCGATCACGCCGCAGACCCTGATCAACATCCGCCCGGTGGTGGCGGCGATCAAGGAGTTCTTCGGTACGTCGCAGCTGTCCCAGTTCATGGACCAGACCAACCCGCTGGCGGGCCTGACCCACCGGCGTCGGCTGAGCGCGCTCGGCCCGGGTGGTCTGTCCCGCGAGCGGGCCGGCTTCGAGGTCCGCGACGTGCACCCGTCCCACTACGGCCGGATGTGCCCGATCGAGACGCCGGAAGGCCCGAACATCGGCCTCATCGGCGCGCTGTCCACCTTCGCCCGGGTCAACCCGTTCGGCTTCATCGAGACGCCGTACCGGAAGGTCGTCGAGGGTCGGGTCACCGACCAGATCGACTACCTGACCGCGGACGAGGAGGACCGGTTCGTCAAGGCCCAGGCCAACGCACGGCTGAAGGCTGACGGCACGTTCGCCGAGGACCGGGTGCTCTGCCGTCGTAAGGGCGGCGAGACCGAGGACGTCGTCCCCGGCGCCGTCGACTACATGGACGTCTCGCCCCGGCAGATGACCTCGGTCGCGACCGCCATGATCCCGTTCCTCGAGCACGACGACGCCAACCGGGCACTGATGGGCGCGAACATGCAGCGCCAGGCGGTGCCGCTGGTCAAGGCCGAGGCGCCGCTCGTGGGTACGGGCATGGAGTACCGGGCCGCGGTCGACGCTGGCGACGTGGTGGTCGCCGAGGTCGGCGGTGTGATCGAGGATCTCTGCGCCGACTACGTCACCATCCACCAGGACGACGGCCACCGCCGGACGTACCTGCTGCACAAGTTCCGCCGCTCCAACGCCGGCTCCTGCGTCAACCAGAAGCCGGTCGTCTTCGAGGGCGACCGCGTCGAGGCCGGTCAGGTCATCGCCGACGGTCCGTGCACCGACGAGGGCGAGATGGCACTCGGACGCAACCTGCTGGTGGCGTTCATGTGCTGGGAGGGTCACAACTACGAGGACGCGATCATCCTGTCGCAGCGCCTCGTGCAGCAGGACGTGCTCACCTCGATCCACATCGAGGAGCACGAGGTCGACGCCCGGGACACCAAGCTCGGTCCGGAGGAGATCACCCGCGACATCCCGAACGTCAGCGAGGAAATGCTCGCTGACCTCGACGAGCGCGGCATCATCCGGATCGGCGCCGAGGTCGTCCCCGGCGACATCCTGGTCGGCAAGGTCACGCCCAAGGGTGAGACCGAGCTGACCCCGGAGGAGCGGCTGCTCCGCGCGATCTTCGGTGAGAAGGCGCGTGAGGTTCGGGACACCTCGCTGAAGGTGCCGCACGGCGAGACCGGCACGGTCATCGGTGTGCGCACGTTCTCCCGCGAGGACGGCGACGAGTTGCCGCCGGGTGTCAACGAGCTGGTCCGGGTCTACGTCGCCCAGAAGCGCAAGATCCAGGACGGCGACAAGCTCGCCGGCCGGCACGGCAACAAGGGCGTCATCTCGAAGATCCTGCCGGTCGAGGACATGCCGTTCCTCGAGGACGGCACTCCTGTCGACATCGTGCTCAACCCGCTCGGTGTGCCGAGCCGGATGAACATCGGCCAGGTGCTGGAGACCCACCTCGGTTGGGTCGCCAAGACCGGTTGGAAGGTCGAGGGCGACGACGCCGAGTGGAAGCGCCAGCTTCGCTCGATCGACGCGCACGAGTCCGTGGGTGACACCAACGTGGCCACCCCGGTCTTCGACGGTGCCCGCGAGGAGGAGATCTCCGGTCTGCTCGAGTCGACCCTGCCCAACCGGGACGGCAAGCAGCTGATCGGCCGTACCGGCAAGGCGCAGTTGTTCGACGGTCGTTCCGGCGAACCGCTGCCGGACCCGATCGCGGTCGGCTACGTCTACATCCTGAAGCTCAACCACCTGGTCGACGACAAGATCCACGCTCGTTCGACCGGCCCGTACTCGATGATCACGCAGCAGCCGCTGGGTGGTAAGGCGCAGTTCGGTGGTCAGCGTTTCGGTGAGATGGAGTGCTGGGCGATGCAGGCGTACGGCGCTGCCTACGCCCTGCAGGAGCTGCTCACGATCAAGTCCGACGACGTGCTCGGCCGGGTGAAGGTCTACGAGGCCATCGTCAAGGGCGAGAACATCCCGGAGCCGGGCATCCCGGAGTCGTTCAAGGTGCTGCTCAAGGAGCTGCAGTCGCTGTGCCTCAACGTTGAGGTGCTCTCCAGCGACGGCGTGGCCCTGGAGATGCGCGAGACCGACGACGAGGTGTTCCGGGCCGCTGAGGAGCTGGGCATCGACCTGTCCCGGCGCGAGCCGAGCTCGGTCGAAGAGGTCTGAGGTGAGCGGTCGGGGGGGGGGGGGGGGGGCCCCCCCCCCCCCCCCCCCGCGGGGGGGGGGGGGGGGGGCCCCGCCCCCCCCCCCCCCCCCCGCCGGGGTACGCCTGCCGTCAGTCCTCGTCGGACTTCGCGCCGCTCATC